>NZ_JBEYWV010000023.1:0-154726 GCF_040644575.1 Streptomyces sp. NPDC046939 | reverse complement strand
ACCCCGCCCCGAACAGGACGAGCCCCGCCGCCAGCATCTTCTTGCGCCCGTACCGGTCGGCGGTGCTGCCCGCGGTGAGCAGCAGGCCCGACTGCACGAGGGAGTACGCGCTGATGACCCACTGGATGTCGGCGGTCGACGCGTGCAGCTCCCTGGTCAGGGAGGGGATGGCGACGTTCAGGACGGTGTTGTCGAGCAGGACGGTGAGCTGGGCGAGACAGATGACGCCGAGGATGATCCAGCGTTGGGGGTGGCGCTCGGGGGCGGCCGGTGAGTCGTGCGCGGTGGTGGTGGTCGTCATGGGTCCCCCTGCTGTGTAAGGCACTCTGCTTGCCTATACAGCGTAAGGCCGTAGCTTTACGCCGTACAACTGCATTTCCGGCCTACCGTTTCGCCATGCCGACGCGCACCCGCAACCAGTCAGCACCAGCCGTCCTCGCGGTCCTGCTCGGGATCGCCGCGACCGCCGCGCCGCCCGCCGCGGCCGCCGCCGAGCATCACCGCCCGGTCCCGCTGCGGATCGCCACGTACAACATCCACGCCGGTTCGGGCATGGACGAGGTCTTCGACCTCGACCGCCAGGCCGCGGCGGTACGGGCGCTCCACGCGGACGTGATCGGCCTCCAGGAGGTCGACGTCCACTGGGGCGCGCGCAGCCGGCACCTCGACGTGGCCCGCGAGTTGGCCGAGCGGCTCGGGATGCGGGTGTCGTTCGCGCCGATATACAGCCTCGACCCGGCGTCGGCCGGGCAGCCGCGGCGCGAGTTCGGGGTGGCGGTGCTGTCCCGGCATCCGATCCGCTCGGCGACGAACCACGAGATCACCCGCCTGTCGACGCAGGACCCGAACCCCGTCCCCGCCCCGGCCCCCGGCTTCGGCGAGGTCGCGCTGAAGGTCCGCGGCGTACCGGTCCAGGTCTTCGTGACCCACCTGGACTACCGCGCGGACCCCGCCGTACGGGTGGCGCAGGTCGCGGACACCCGCCGCATCATGGCGGCCGAGCGGCGCTCCGTCCCAGGAGCACGCCAGATCCTGCTCGGCGACTTCAACGCGGTGCCCTCCGCGCCGGAGCTCACGCCCTTGTGGACCGAACTGACGGACGCGGGCCCGTCCGGCCCCGGCACCTACCCGGCGAACGCGCCGACGCGACGGATCGATTACGTGGCGGTGGGAGAGGGCGTACGAGTCCGCACCGCCACGATCCCGAACGAGCCAACGGCATCCGACCACAGGCCCTTGGTCGCGGAAGTGGCACTACGCCGCTGACGGACGCGACGGCGGCCGGTCGTCCGGGTCGCCGAAGACCCACGCCCGCAGGAGCAGGAAGCGCAGCACGGTCGCCGCGAGGTTGGCGGCGACGAGCACGGCGAGTTCGGTGGAGTGCGCGGGCGCGCCGGACGCCGCGTCCAGGGCGGCGAGGGAGCCGCTGGTCAGGGCGAGGCCGATACCGAAGACGACGAGGCCCTGGGCCTGGTGGCGCACGGCCCGGTCGCGGCCGCGGACGCCGAAGGTGAGGCGCCGGTTGGCGGCGGTGTTGGCGACCGCGGAGACGAGCAGCGCGAGCGCGTTGGCGACCTGCGCGCCCGAGAACGTACGGAAGCCGGAGTAGAGCAGCAGATAGAGCAGGGTCGACAGGCCGCCGACGACGCAGAACCCGACGAGCTGGCGCGCGAGCCCCTTGGGCACGCCGGTCAGTTGCCGGTCGCGCGGGTCGTCACCGAAGGGGCGCGCGAGCCGGTCGAGGGGGAGCGAGCCGGTGGCGAGCGCCTTGCCGACCCTCCACACACCCTTCAGGTCCTCGGTCGCCGTCTTGACGATGTGGACCGTGGAGTCCGGGTCGTCGATCCAGTCGACGGGCACCTCGTGGATACGCAGCCCCGCGCGCTCGGCGAGCACCAGCAGCTCCGTGTCGAAGAACCAGCCGGTGTCCTCGACCAGCGGCAGCAGCACCTGCGCCACGTCGCGCCGGATCGCCTTGAACCCGCACTGGGCGTCGGAGAAGCGAGCGTGCAGCGAGCCGCGCAGGATCAGGTTGTAGGCGCGCGAGATGAACTCTCGCTTCGGCCCGCGCACCACCCGTGAGCTGCGGGTGAGCCGCGAGCCGATCGCCAGGTCGGAGTGGCCGGAGATGAGCGGGGCGACGAGCGGGAGCAGCGCGTTCAGGTCGGTGGAGAGGTCCACGTCCATATAGGCGAGGACCGGCGCCTCGGACGCCGACCACACGGTGTGCAGCGCCCGCCCGCGCCCCTTCTGTTCGAGCCGGGAGTAGCGGACCTCGGGCAGGTCCGCGGTGAGCCGGGCCGCTTCCTGGGGCGTGCTGTCGGTGGAGGCGTTGTCCGCGACGGTGATGCGGAAGCGGTACGGGAAGGTGCGCGAGAGGTGGTCGTGGAGTCCGCGGACGCAGGCGCCGAGGTCCTTCTCCTCGTTGTGGACGGGGACGACGACGTCCAGGACGGGGGCGCCGGGAGTGCCGCCGCCGCTGCCCACGGGGAGGTGCTCCCGCGCGGGCAGCGCGCGGAACGTCGCGGCGCCCCCGGCGGTGGGGCCGAGAGCTTCGGAAGAGTCGGTTCGCATGGCACCGACGCTCGCCAACGGCCCTGTCAGCGCTGTGTGCTGAGACTTTGCCCCGCCTGTGAGTAGGACGAGAGGGGCTCGGCCCGGATCTCCGTGTGCGCGGGAAGGTGCACGGTGAACGTGGTCCGGCCGGGCACGCTGTCCACGGTCACGGCGCCCCCGTGCGCGGCGGCGACGGCCTGCACGATGGCGAGCCCGAGCCCCGTGGAACCGGCCTTGCGGGAGCGCGAGGAATCGCCGCGCGCGAACCGTTCGAAGACGTGCGGCAGCAGCTCTGCGGGGATGCCGGGCCCGTCGTCCCGCACGTCGAGACAGACCCAGGGCCCGTGCCGGTGCACGCGCGCGGTGACCGTCGTGCCCGGGGGCGTGTGCGTACGGGCGTTCGCCAGCAGATTGACGAGGACCTGGTGCAGACGGGCCGAGTCGGCAAGCACGGTCGCCGGCTCCTCGGGCAGTTCGAGCCGCCATACGTGGTCCTGCCCCGCGGCACGGGCGTCGCTGAGCGCGTCGACGACGAGCGGCGACACGTCCGTCGGTTCGTACGACAGCGGGCGGCCCGCGTCGAGCCGGGCGAGCAGCAGCAGGTCCTCGACAAGCCCGGTCATCCGGCCGGCCTCGGACTCGATGCGGCCGAGCGCGTGCCGGGTGTCGGGCCCGGTCTCCTCGCGCCCGCGCCGGGTCAGCTCGGCGTACCCGCGGATGGAGGCGAGCGGCGTGCGCAGCTCATGGCCGGCGTCCGCGACGAACTGCCGTACGCGCATCTCGCTCCGCTGCCGCGCCTGGAGCGCGCCGTGCACATGGTCGAGCATCCGGTTGAGCGCGGCACCCACCTGGCCGACCTCGGTGTACGGGTCGGCCTCGGCGTCCGGCACCCGCTCGTGCAGGGCGACCTCGCCGCTGTGCAGGGGGAGTTCGGAGACGCGGGTCGCGGTCGCGGCCACCCGGCGCAGCGGGCGCAGGGCCACGCCGACCATGACGGCCCCGGTGACCCCGGCGGCCAGCAGACCGGCGCCGGTGACGCTGACCTCGATGAGGATGAGGGTGTTGAGGGTGGACTCGACGTCGTCGGCGGGGAGACCGACGAGCAGCCGGCCGTCGCCGGAGGACTGGACGCGGTAGTCGCCGAGGCCGGGCAGGCTGACGCTGTGCGCGTGGCCGTCGCGGGGGACGGTGGCGAGGGCGCCGGACTGGGCGTCGGTGAGGCCGGCGGTGCGGGTGGGCGACTCGCGGTCGGAGGTGGATCGTTTCGCCGAAGTGATCGTTCCGTCGGCGCCGACCAGCGCGCCGACGGTCTTCTCGCCGCCGGGGCCCGGGAGCCCCAGGAACGACAGGTCGCTCACGTGCACTCCCGCGCCGGGCTGCCGGTTCTCACCCGGGCCGCCCCTGGCCATGTGCACGACCTGGTCGACCTTGCCGTCGAGCTGCCCGTACAGATACGTGTGCAGGGCCAGCGTGGTCACCGTGCCGATGACCACGCCGACCAGCGCGATCAGGCCGACCGCCGTGACGACGAGCCGGGTCCGCAGCGAGCGGGTCCGCCTCACGACACCTGGGTCGTGGCCACGGCCGGCTTGATCAGATAACCCGCCCCGCGCCGCGTGTGGATCATCGGCTCGCGCCCGGCGTCGATCTTCCGCCGCAGATAGGAGATGTACAGCTCGACGACGTTGGCCTGCCCGCCGAAGTCGTAGCTCCACACGCGGTCGAGGATCTGCGCCTTGCTGAGCACGCGCCGCGGATTGCGCATGAGGAAGCGCAGCAGTTCGAACTCGGTGGCGGTGAGGTGGATGTGGGTCCCGCCGCGCGACACCTCGTGGCTGTCCTCGTCGAGCATCAGATCCCCGACGACGAGCACCGACTCGCTCCGCCGGTCCGCCGCCCCGGTCCGCCGGATCAGCCCGCGCAGCCGCGCGACGACCTCCTCCAGGCTGAACGGCTTGGTGACGTAGTCGTCGCCGCCGGCGGTGAGCCCGGCGATCCGGTCCTCCACGGCGTCCTTCGCGGTGAGGAAGAGCACCGGCACGTCGGGCAGTTCACGGCGCATCCGCCCGAGCACGCTCAGGCCGTCCATGTCCGGCAGCATCATGTCGAGCACGACGGCGTCGGGCCGGAACTCCCGCGCGCTCCGCACGGCTCCGGCCCCGTCGGCGGCGGCCCGTATCTGCCAGCCTTCGTACCGCAGGGCCATGGACAGCAGCTCGGTGATCGACTGCTCGTCGTCCACGACAAGCACCCGGACGGGGCTACCGTCCGGCCTCAGCAGTTCGGTGCGCCCCTGGGGCGAGGTCGTCGTCATACCGCCACAGTGCGACGCGCCTGTGAGAACACCCTTTTCCGTACCTGTGAAAATCCTGAGAAACGCCCAAGGGCCCCTCGGCCCGGCGTTCAGGGAACGGCCGGGACGCCGAAGAGCCGGGCGCCGTTCGTGTGGCACACGGCCCGCACCCACTCGCTGCCGAGCCCGAGCCCCTCGATGGCCTCCAGCTGATGCACGTACGGATAGGGGAGGTTGGGGAAATCGCTGCCGAGCAGAACCCGACCACCGAGCCCCAGCTCGGCGAGCCGCGCCAGCTCACCCCTCGGGAAGGGCGCCCGCGCCTCACTGAAGTCCGTGAACGCCATGGTCGTGTCGAGCCGCACCTCGGAGTACCGCTCGGCGAGGTCAAGGAACTCGCTGTACTCCGGCATCCCCATGTGGGCGACGACCAGCGGCAGCCGCGGAAACCGCGCGAGCAGCCGGGCGATGGGCCCGGGCCCGGTGAAAGCGCCCGGCGCGGGCCCCGACCCGCAGTGCGCGACGACGGGCACCCCGGCGTCGGAGAGCAGCCCCCACACGGGATCGAGCAACGGGTCGTTGGGGTCGTAGGCGCCGACCTGCACATGCGCCTTGAAGACACGGGCCCCCGCCTCAAGGGCCCGCCGCACATACCCCTCGACGCCCGGCTCGGGGTAGAAGGTGGCGGTGTGCAGACAGTCGGGCGTCCGCGCGGCGAAGTCGGCGGCCCACCCGTTCAGCCACTCGGCCATGTCCGCCTTGTGCGGATAGAGCATCGAGGTGAACGCGACGACCCCGAACCCCCGCAACCGCGCCAGCCGCTTGTCCTCCTCCTCCCGATACGTAATCGGCCACGGCGTCCCCACGAGCGGCCCGACGGCATCGAAATACGCCCACACCTTGTCGAGCACGCGCGCGGGCATGAAGTGGGTGTGCACGTCAACAAGCCCGGAAAGCCCATGCCGCGCCATGAACTCGGCAACGAGCGCGGCCTCGTCCCCTTGGGGGGACGGCATGCACTGCTGCCCGGCCCCCACACTCGAATCCCCACTGCCGTGATCACTCATACGGGTACGGTCACGCAACGAGCGGCGTGCTGTCCATGGTCGGGTGGGGCCGAGGGTGGCCGAGAGGGACTTTGCGGAGGGGGTGGACTGCTGTTTTCGGCCGGGAGGGGCGGATGGACCGGGCGGACGGGGCGGACCCCTGTCCACGGCCGGGAGGAACGGGGCGGGCCGGACGGGCTCCTGTCCACGGCCGGGAGGCACTGGACGGGCCCGGCGGACGGGGCGGGCCCCCTCCCACTACCGGAAGGAGCCGGACGGATGGTGTGGACCCCGCCCACGACCAAACGGACCGGGCGGATCCCTGTCCACGCCGGAAGGCACTGGACGAACCGGGCGGACCGGGCCAACCGCCGGCCACGGCCGGACGGACCGGGCGGACCCGTGACCCACCGCTAGAAGAGCCCACCCTGCACCCCTCGCCCGGCAGGCACCTCCCGCACCTCAAGGCCAACACCACCACCGGCCCCCGCCGGCGCCCCCTCCAACGGCCACCCGGCCAGCACCCGCGTATCGATGACGAGCCGCCGCCCGCCCGGCTCGACGAGATGCAGATCGGGCCCGGCGGCCGCGACCACGGTGCCCGCCACGATGGCCCCCTCGGCCAGCCCGGCAACCACCGCATCGACCCGGTCGACAGCGGCCAGCGCGAACGCCTCGACGTGATCGACGACCTGGCACGGCAGCCGCTCAAGGGCCTCCGGCCACCCGCCCCCGGCCGCTTCGTCCCCGAGCCGGACCGCAACGGCGTGCGCCCGCTCCAGCTCCTCGCTCCACCCCCGCCCCTCCAACAGCCCGGCCCGCACACCGCGCTTGCGCTCGTACGGGATCCGGTCGGGCACCCCGAGCGCGACCCGCAGCAGCTCCTCGGCGCGCCGGGCCGCCATGAGGGGCCCGCGCCCGAGCCAGGTGAAGGCCACCGCCCCTTGCTCCATCAACCGGGCGCTCCCCCTGCGCACCCCGGTGATCCCCACCTTCACGAGCTCGTCCCCGAACCAGGCCAGATACACGTGGTAGGGCCGCGGATCGTCGGCCATGGTGTCGGCGGCCACGGAGTGCGCCCGGTCGATCCCGGCACACGCCCCGCACTGCGCCCGCGTCCCCCGCACCGGCACGTCCTCCCACCCGGGGCACACGGTCCGCCGCCCGCCACGCCAGACCCCGAGACACCGCCGCGCCCCACCGACCCGGAAAGCCACCGGCTCCCCGAACCGCACCCCGCTCTCCCGCTCCCCTTTCTCCCCCGTCCAGCCGAACCCGGGCCGCCCCCCACCCCACCGCATCCCGGTGCACCACCACGTCATGCCCTCAGCATGCCGCGCCCCACTGACAACGGGCCCGCCCCACCACACGCACGAAGAAGCCCCCGGAGGATCTCCAGGGGCTTCTTCACAGTGTGCACTCGGCAGGATTCGAACCTGCAACCTTCTGATCCGTAGCTCTAGAGAGATGGGTCGGAGACGGTCATACAGGTTGTGCCCTGGCCTCAAGGGGGCGCTACGGGGAGGGGCCGGTTGCTGTGGTTGCTGTATCTCGCTGCTGTACAGCAGGATCCGGATGGGGGTGACGGATGTGGAGCGGGACCGACTCGAACGACTGCTGGTCGGTAGCGATGAGGCGTCTATAGCCGCTCTGGTTGCGCTCCGCTGCGGTGGCTCCTACGTGGTCTGGGACGGGGTTACGTCCGCCGAGTCGCTCGCCCTCATCTACGCGCGTCGGCTGCGGCCTACATGTCGTCGGAGCGTCGAGACCACGAACTTGGAACGCGCGGTGAAGCTGCTCGCTCGGCATCAGCAGCTGGTTCGCCTGGGGCAGGTTAAGACTGGCGATAGATCCTGGACGTTCATGTTGTTCCTCACCGACGACGGCAGTCGGCTGATCACGTGCACCGGCGTGTGACGGCCCCATGTGTGAACCTCAGCCGACGAAAGTCAGCCAAGACGGCGAAAGGGCCGACTGGTCAGGCGTGCGTAAGCCTCACTGCGCTCCCGCCGGTCTCAGCCACGCTGTTGGTGACGTCGACCGACGTAGGCTGTAGCGGCCGACGCGTGACCACGGTGCCAAGCCCTCTGCTTGAGAAGCTGCGATCACTAGCGCCTGTTCGGGCGCTGACCTGGGCGAACGGTCGAGGGGCGGCGTCTTCAAGCTTGTCCGCTCTCACCGTGATTCCCCGCTGTTCCCCGCTCGTTCTGGTGCGCTTGTGGTGCGGACCTGTGGCGTTCAGTCGACGCTCAATCGGGTTCGGTTCTACATGAGTGCCCGCCACCCTTAGAGTGGGTGCCCTGTGCAGCGGGCGAGGATGCCATGGCTGCGGTGTCCTGCGTCAGGCGATGTGAGCGCAGCGGTGGCTGCTGTACCGGGACTGTCAGCGCCTGCAGGATTGACGCAGAGCAGCCCTAAACCGTAGGCGCGGCCGCGGCCAATGCCGGACAGCACCGCTCTCTGCAGTGCAGCGGGGTCGGTAACCACGGCTACACCTTCGAAACGTGTTGCCTGAAGGGAGATCGGGTTGCTCATGGCACGTCCGGCAATTACAGGGCGCAATGGATGGTTGCAGACCGCTACCGTTGCGAGCCCAGCCTGACAGGCTTGCCGTTCCCACCAGGCGATCATTTCTTGAGCCTGCAAGGGCACGCGTTTACCGCGTTGTCCTGCCTTTCGAATTGTCTTTGTGGCGTTCGCATCCACGAGAAAGCGCACCCGTTGCCCCTTAATTCCGTCCTCTGACCAAGAGATCCGCTCAACGGCCACTGCGTGGGCGTAATCGGCAGGTAGGGTGTGAATGAGTAGGGACGCAGTGGTCTGGACGCGGAGGACCGCATCACCATGATCTGTATCCAACCGATACAGCAGACGGCCAGCGTGCGGTGACTCGTGCCGCGTAGCCTAGGACACAGGGAGCGGACAGTGTGATGGAGGTAGAGGGCGTCGTTCAAGTCGCGTAGCACTCGGAAGTTGCGAAGGTTGAGGCGCAACACAACCTGCTGAGCGCTGCAAACTAGCTGCTGCCCCTGTTGATGCTCGTTCTCTGCCTTGGCACGGTGCCACAATTCGTGGAAGCGGTTGGAGACCGCGTCTAGCGTCTGCTCCTGTAAGTCGCCCACACGGCTCTGAGTGAAAGCTCGTAGGGCAAGACACCCTGCCACCGCCATGAACTGGTCGTACTGTGGCAACCGAGCCCGAGCAAACAGGTTGTGCACCGTTGAACGCCCCAGGCCAGCTGCACGGGACAACGCGCGGGCAGACGGAAACCCTGCGTGCCGGTGCAACTCGTGCAGCGCCTCGTTTAGGTCACGCATCCGCCCTGGTGGCAGATCTGCTCGTTTGATTTCGCCAGCACGGCCCATGGTTTCTCCCCCTATGCGTCAGACTCGTCCCCGCGTTGAGCCGCAAGTTCTGCTTGTGTCGCCGGCCGTCTCTGTGGCTGCGCACGTCTCGTCCGGTCGCGCTGCCAGGATCTTCTTACGCGTCGCGCCCCCCACAGGACGAATGCCGCAATAATGCTGGCCGCTGCGTTCTCCATGATGTTCACGGAGACACCTTCACCCAGCTCTCCCTAGCCGTGGACAGTGGTGGACACTGACGCAGTGTGCAGTCTGTGCGCGTCTGCGATGTCGTTGAGACACGAGGCAACCTCACCTAGGCTCGCAGCATGGTCCTCCAGACAAGAACACTGCCCCGGCTGCTGACCCGGACTTGTAGTTAGCAACGAGGATCAAATCAGCACTCTGTGCTGGGAAGCTCACTTCATTGAGCGGGTTGGGCGTTTGGCGTGCGGGCGAGCGGCATGGCGGACCTCGCTTCTGACGGCCTGTTACTCGCCGTTCCCCATAGCTCCCGCCCGACCTGGCACGGGCTCAGATGGAACGCTAGGTGGTCCACCGCATGGCCCTCGCGGAGCGCGCGAGTTCAGCCCTCCGGGCTTAGGCATGGTTGTACCGGTGTCGCAGATGGAACGTGGTGACCCGGGAGCGTTACCTCGGACCCCTGTCACTGACGGTCGCCGTTTCTCACCGCCAAGCGCTTCCGAACGGCCCAGGGACGGGCTCAAGATCCGTGGCCTCCGCATGGCCTGACCAGGTGGGAACTGGACCAAAGACTGGGCACGCTATGGTCGCAGAATCATTGACTACAGCGGCCTGCTGCTGGCACTTGCGCCCACCTACCCCGAACGCGCCCCAACGTTAGCGTCCCGTGGCAAGACACAGTCCGAGGGATTCGTTCCCCTCAGTCTGGTCCAGCAGTTCCCCAGACGGTCTTCCCAGGGAACGCTAATATGTCGCTCCATGGCGACACCAGAAGAGATTGAAGCCCTCCTGAATCGGCCCGAGGGCGTCGACCTTGAGTTTAAACCCGCCAGAGTGCAACCCCGCGTACTGAGTCGAATCATCGCAGCCTTCGCGAACACTCGTGGCGGCACAGTCATTGTCGGAATTGATCAACGTAAGCCACTCGATCAAGGTGGCCTCGTCGGCGTCGATCCCGAGCATTTTAAGCGAACCATCCGAGCTGCCGGCAGCCACCTGAGTCCACTGCCTGACTTTCAGACCTTCTTCGTTCCAATTCAAGGCAAACAACTTGGTGTCGTCCAGGTGAAGGCTTCACCTAGAAATACCCCAGTATTTCATGACGGTGAGGTGGCGGTGCGACTGGGGACGGGGATTACGACCGTGCCATTCAGTGGAGTGGTGGTGGGAGCACCCGAGCAGGGCGCTTCGACCTTCTCCTCCGATTTCTCGACGGAGTCGGCAGGGCGTCGCAAGTTCAGCCGTCGACGAAGACTCGCATATGTCACAATCGCAAGCTTTGTGATCCCCTCGACCATCTTCCTGATTCGTATTTACCAAGGGAAAGAGCCGTCCGCGCTCGTTCCCGGCGCCATCATCATTGGGATATCCATCTTCTTGTCTGGGTTCGCCGTAGAATTTACAACCGCGGGGTCCGGCGGCGAAGAAGTATCCCGCACAAGGGAGCGCGTACGGCAGGCGGAAGTCGATTTAGAAGAAGGCCTACGGACTCGGGATGCTGTCGAGGCGCAAGATGAGGAACAAGCGCGATTGACACTATCGGACCTATGGACGGTCACTCACCGCCGGTTGGACCACTATCACGGAATCGCTCTAGGACAAGCAGAGAAGTCGTTTCGCAACGCGCAAGCCGCCATGGTGATTGGCTTTCTCCTGCTCATTGGATTCGCGGTGACGGGTTTCTTTGTAGGTACAACGGCTGGTGCTATCGTAGCGGGATCTCTTGGTACTGTGTCCGCCGCCCTCTCGGGCTATGTGAGCAGGACATTCGTAAAGTCTCAGGAAACCGCCGCTGGTCATCTTCGCGCCTACTTTGATCAACCACTGGAATTTTCTCGTTACCTGGCTGCCGAACGACTGATTACCGACGCTCGCCTGGAGTCGGACCAGCGTGCACAGATCCTCAGCTCTCTAGTGCAAACGATGATTGTTGGCCCGACCGCGCCTGGCCAGACCCAGAATGCGGCGCAGAGCGAATAGGACCGCTCGACCTCGCACCTCGCGCGTGCATCCACCCGCGCATCCACTCACCTCAACTCCTATCCCGTCCGCCGTCGACCCACACACTGTGGAGCGGGCGTGGTTCAGGGCGGCAAGGTGGAGCGCGCCACTGTACGAACGACCTTGCCGCCCTGGGCCGCGTCTGCTCGGCTCTGCCTGGGTCGGCGGTGGACGGGATAGGAGCCCACCACGCTCACCACGATGTGCCCGCAGGCGGCAACGGCGCCCCCTCCCACCCGGTGCCGGCTGATCCCCGCCGGAGGCATGTCCTTGACCGCAGGGCGCGTTGCTTCGGGCCCTGTCGATGCGTGGGCGGATGTTTAACTTGAGCGGAGTCCGCAGCTCGCTGCAGGCGAAGCCGGGGTGCGGTGCGGTTGTGGCGGTGTGTTGTTCAGCCACAACTGATCATAGGCGGCCGTGACCTGCGGCCGTCTACTGGATTACCGCTCTGAACTGTGGTGCAGCCGTCGCCAGTTGTCAGCGCTGGTCACCAATGAGCGCCCTTCCACGGCCCCAGGACGGCCCGGGAGGGCGCTCAATCATGATCGATCGCTTGGACTCAATCCGCGAACACACTCGTCGAGGTGTGCCAGGCAATGCGCAGCTGTCGCCTAATTTTCCGCATGCCTCGCTTGTCGCGGACTATGATCTACCAGCCATACCTAGACCAGCGCCAAGAGGGGCAAATACGGTGAGAAGAGAATTCACTGCCAATGCGCTAATTCCTCATGGGCATCACCAAAACTGGGATCTAATCGAAGAAATTATCCGGGAGTTGGAACGGCTCACTGACCAATGGCAGGGTGCAGAGACCGAGATTACCATCAAAGGTAAGCGGGACCTCTATGGTAGTTACGGAACCCTGATCGACGCGAAGGTGGGCTTGGGGGATGATCACCGCGATGTCACCGAGGTGGATATCTCGCGTATTGAGCGCGATGGCGATGAATCCGACATGTATGCGTCGGTAACGCTCTCGAAGAACCAAAAGGATACGTCTTGGGTTTTCGCCTCTGGTCCCGTGAAGCGTGATTGTGAAGGGCTAGTGCGAACCCTTCAGAACTTCATTCTCCAGGCAATTAACTTCCCTGATTTTGTGAGGATGCATTCTGGCGGTGGGGATGGTATTGAGTCACGCCTGCAACACCTCCATTCGGCTGTGAAGTCGGGTGCGCTGGCGCGTCTGGCTAGTGGTCATGGCGACGAAGCGGTTGAGGAAGCTTGCAAGAGTGTGGGGGCTCGCCTCCGTCGGCTTAGTGGCCTCGATGATGATGGAGCCTCGCTGGTAACAAACGCCTTGGGAGGGCGTCGGTTGATTCAAATCAACGACGGTGTATCTAAGACGGATGCGAGCGAACAAGAGGGCTATATGCACCTGGGTGTGGCCCTATTCCGGGCTGCTCGAAATCCTCGCGCGCACAGGCCGTCAGACCCGAACTTCAATACAGACGAAGTGATCGAGTGGCTTTCTGTTGCTAGCGCTCTTCATAGAGCTTTGGATCGAGCTAAGGGTTTGCCGCCCACTAGGTAGAGCGCGTCTAACGTAAGGTCGGCGGAGCGGCTTTGGGCTGGAGCTGTTTTGGGGCGAGTGATCATGGCCCGTTAAGCTGATGGCGAGTCGGGCAGTCTGTGGACCTGCCCGTTGAGGCACGACGTTGGGCCATGATCTTAGAGGCTCGCCCCAAAGTGGCTGCCTAAAGCCGTGGAGCCGACCGCCCCAGCCACAGAGGGTGTTTCCTGACCTCGCCCGCATGCACGCAGCGCGCCGCCGGGCGCGGCCAGCCGGGGCGCAGACAGGAGGCAGGCCGCGCCGCAGAGGCGGCGCGCGCCCGCGCCGTGCGCGGGCCTTGAACCAGTAGAGAAAGTTGTAACTCAGTCTGGCCACTGGGTCTTGAAGTCGTATGCGCAGGTCGGGAGTTCGGCAACCTGTCTGTGAGCGAGGGGCAGGAAGAGGACCGGGCGTATCGTCCAGGTGATCCGGGTGCCTGCGTGGGTCACCGAGACCGTGCACGGCTCCACGCGTAGGAGGGTCCGGCGGGTCTGGATGCGTCCCTCGTACAGCCATCCCCAGGCTTCTTCGGAGGCGTCGGCGTCGAGTGTCGGTGAGATGGTGCGCAGTGCGATCGCTACCCACCTGTCGGCCTGGGGTGCCGAGTAGGCGTCGAAGGATGCTCGCAGCCTCGGGGGTGTTCCCTCGGTGTCGGTGAGGTCTTGGGTCCAGCACTCGCACCAGAAGCCGGGCCGTGGCCGTGGTTGGTCGGTTAGCACGAGCGGGCTTCGGGGTGCAGGCCGACGATGAGTTCCGCCATGACGGTGTGGCCCCGATCGCTGTCGTGGACTACGACCCGGTGTGCGAGGACGCTGACCATTCCCAGGCCCCGGCCGTGTTCCGCCTCTTGGTCCAGATGCTCGACCTTCGGGGCTGATCCGGCGCCTCCGTCGTCCGTCACTGACAGCGCGACCATGTGCGGCGTCAGCGCGACGGAGAGATGGAAGTTGCCGCCCGGGAGGCGACCGCTGGCCGTGTGCAGGATCGCGTTCGCGCTCAGCTCGCTCACGATCAGCTCGGCGTCGTCCACCAGGGGCGAGCCCTGGAGGATGTCCCGCGTCCAGCGTCGGGCCCGGCTCACCTCTTCGGGGAAACCTGGGCAAGTGAGGCCCCAGACCCGCAATGTGCTCGTATACTCGTGCATACAAGTTCCTTCGTGCTGGTAGGCCGCCATGTGCAGCGGGTTCGAGCTAGACGAGTTTGACGCCGTCGTGGGCGCGGATGGCCGGCGGGCACGGTGCGTCGAGTGCGTCCAGGACGCGGATCGCGTATGCCTCGTCGGCGAGTTCGGTGACTTCTTCGCGGGTGGCCCAGCGCAGTGCGCGGGTCTCGTCTCCCGTAGTGGGGGTGCCGTCGGCGGCCTCGCAGCGGAAGACCATAGAGACGATCAAGCCGGTCATGTTCTTGTAGATGCCGGTGAGGGTCGCGGGGAGTGCGATCTTGATGCCGGTTTCTTCAAGGACTTCGCGTTGCAGGGCCTCGGGGATGGTTTCCTCAGCTTCGAGGACGCCGCCCGGCGGCTCCCAGTGGCCATTGTCCCGGCGCTTGATCAAGAGGGCGCGGCCCTGTTCGTCGACGATGACTCCAGCAACGCTCACGGAGTGCGGACGGTCAGTACTCAAGGTCCTCGGCCCTCTCGAATAGCTAGGCTCTCCACCGTAGCAACAACACTCGCCCACTCGTCTAGATACCTAAAGGAGTGCACGTGACGTCCCTTCCTGGCCTGCTCGGTGCCATTGACCCCACGAGTGATCGCGCGGTCTTCCGGCAGATCGCTGACCAGCTACGCGAGTCCATCGACCGCGGGCGATTCAAGGAAGGCGAGAAGCTGCCCTCCGAGGCGGAACTCGTCGAGCACTACGGCGTCTCCCGGATGACCGTTCGGAACTCCTTCTCCGTTCTCCAAGGGGAGGGCCTGGTCCACGCCGAACACGGCAAGGGCGTCTTCGTGCGACCACGGCCGCCAGTGCGGCGTCTCGCCTCTGACCGGTTCGCCCGGCGCCATCGCGATCAGGGGAAGTCCGCGTTCATCGTCGAGGCCGACGCGGCGGGCAGCCACCCCCAGGTCGACAGCCTGGAGGTCAAGGAGGAGAAGGCCAGTCAGGACATCTCCACCCGGCTTGGCTCGGTGCGGCGGGTGCTCGCTCGTCGGCGGCGGTATCTGCTCGATGGCCGGCCGGTCGAGTTCGCCACCTCCTACCTCCCGCTCGACATCGCACGCGGTACGCAGATCGCCGAACCCAACCCCGGCCCCGGCGGCATCTACGCCCGCCTCGAGGAGCTGGGCCACCACCTCGACCACTTCGAGGAGGAGATCCGGGCCCGGATGCCCGCGCCGTCCGAGGTGAAGACGCTCCGGCTGGCCTCCGGCGTGCCCGTGATCCACCTGGTCCGCACCGCGTTCGACACCGAAGGGCGGGCTGTCGAGGTCTGCGACACGGTCATGGCGGCAGACGCCTACGTGCTGTCGTACCAGCTCCCGGCTACGTGATCGCGTGAACGGGACGGCGCTGACGCTAGGCGATGGCGTTATCCGGGTCTTCCGTACCGGAAGGCTCGAACATGGAACCGATGTTGTTCCACATGAACTCCTCCCGCCACTCCGCTTTACCAGCCATCCAACCGAGCAGCGCTCGGAGCACCTTCTCCTGGGAGACGGTCTGCGTTTGGTAGTGCTCGGAGGCAATCCCGTCCCGGTACTCCAGTAGGTACGTGTTGTTCTCCCGCAAGAGGACCTGGATGTACCAGTCCCCGGTGAGGTCCTCGTCCTGACGCTCGATGACCATGTGCTCAAGGTGGCGACCCAAGTTCGCGAGCATCGTTCCTATCGCGGGCTTCGAAGGGCGCTTCACCTTGTGTCCCCGAGCGTTCGTCGCACTCAACATGACCGGATCCTGCCTGAAGGGTCTGACAGTCGGGCTCCTCTAGTGGTCAGGTGCGGTCGCTCCAACGAACTCGTACACGCCGACAGGCATACTCGTATAGACGAGTGGGCAAGTTGTGTGGCAAGGTGGTCGCCGTTCCCGGAGATCGGGTTCGAAGGCTGCATCTTGTATAGACGAGTAGATGGGAAGAACCTTGCGAACCATCCGTGTGGAGACCTCGGCCGCGACGATCCTGCTCACCGAGGCGCCCGAGCCCAAGGTCCGCGACCGTCAGACCGGCGAGATCGCCAAGGACGCCAACAGCGGTGAGGCCCTGATGACGATCGGCGTCGTCTACATCGAGGAAGGGGAGTCGTCCCTGATCAAGGTGACCGTTCCGGAGAGCGGCGTGAGCGACGGGCTGACGCTCGGGGCGCCGGTCTCGCTGCCGGGGCTCGTCGCCCGGCCGTGGGAAAGCGTGTTCAACGGGCAGCAGCGGCACGGCATCGCCTACCGCTGCGCCGCCGTCACTCCGGCCGCCTTCCCGGCCGCCATGGGGGCGTCGGCCTGATGTCCGACCTGACAACGCTTCTGGAGGTGGGTGGTCCTGTCGCCGCACTCGGCGGCGGGGCTGCCTACGCCCGAGCCAAGAACCCTGGCCTCTACTGGTCCACGGTCGGTCTGCCGATGTCGACGGCCCGCCTGCTCGGCTCGTACGGCTCGGTCATGGAGTCCTGCGGGCTGGCCGTGGCGCCGTCGCGGTTACGGGTGCTGGCGGTCAAGGCCACTACTCGGGGCGAGGTCCGGCCCGTTCCGCCGCGCCGCGGACTGATCCGACCCACCACGACCGGGCTTCGGCTTCGTCTGCGGCTCGCGCCCGGCCAGGAACCCGCCGACGTGGCCGCCTCCGCCGAACGGCTGCGACATGCCTGGGGCGTTCACGGCGTCTACGTGACCCCGGTCAAGCCGGGCGTGGTCGACCTGCGGCTCGTCGGGTACGACGTACTGCGCAAGGTCCGCATGCCGCGCAAGGCCGTGGGCGGCCTCCTGCAAGTGCCCGTAGCGCTGCGGGAGGATGCGACCCCCTTCGTGCGCGACTACCGGGCCGTGCCACACGGGCTCACCCTCGGCGCCACCCTGTCCGGCAAGTCCATGTACCTGCGGCACCTCATCGCCGGACTCGCGCGGCAGCCGGTCGCCCTCGTCGGCATCGACTGCAAGCGCGGGGTGGAGCTGGCGCCCTTCGCCTCCCGGCTGTCGGCGCTCGCCACCGACCCCGACCAAGCCGCCGAGCTGCTGCCCGTACTCATCCGGGAGATGGAGGACCGGTACGACCTGATCAAGGCTCGGCAGGGGATAGCCCCGAGCACGCCGGATGAGGTGATCACCTCCGACATCTGGGGCCTGCCCGAGCACGAACGCCCCGTGCCGATCGTGCTGGTCGTCGATGAGGTCGCGGAACTCTTCCTCGTCGCCACCAAGAAGGAGGAGGAGCGACGGGACGAGATGGTCACCCAGCTCATCCGCCTCGCCCAGCTCGGCCGCGCCGCCGGGATTTACCTGGAGGTCTGCGGGCAGCGCTTCGGTGCCGAACTCGGCAAGGGCGCCACCATGCTTCGGGCCCAGTTGAGCGGGCGCGTCTGCCACCGCGTGAACGACGAAGCCTCCGCCAAGATGGCGCTTGGCGACATCGCGCCGGAAGCCGTCTCCGCCGCCTGCACCATCCCGGCCGAGCGGCCCGGTCTGGCCGTTGCCGGGGACACCTCGGGGGGCTGGTCCCGCATCCGTACGCCGTACCTCTCGCTCGCCGATGCCGCCGCGACCTGCCGCGCGTCGGCCCGCCTGGTCCCCGACCTGCCCGCGCTGAAGCCGTTCCGGTCGTCTGTGCCCGTACCGGCGCCGGTCAAGTCCCCGGTATCGACGGTGCGACCGCGCCCGGCAACTAGCTGACCCACACCTCCCGCACTCCGGTCGGCGTGACCGCCTCGCGCCACGTCCCTACCCCTCCAATGCCTGAACCCGGAAGGAGCCGCAGCATGCGCGCCCAACTGGCCCGTGTCGACGCGGTGCTCGTCCAGGCCGTCATCGCGGCCGCCCTGTCCTTCGCCCACCTGCACGACGTCGCCTCGGCGGCCGGACAGGACGGGTGGAAAGCGTGGGCCTACCCGGTCTCGGTCGACCTGCTGCTCGTCGCCGCCTGGCGCCGCCTGCGGACTGGCGACAGCAAAGTCGCGGGCTGGTGCTGGTTCGTCATCGCGCTCGCCGCCTCCCTCGGCGCGAATGTCGCCACCGCCGGACTGCTCGACATGACCGACGTACCGGCCTGGCTCCGCATCCTGGTCGCGGGCTGGCCGGCGGTCGCCTTCCTCGGTGGGACGCTCCTCGCCCACTCGACGCCGTCCCCGCGCGAAGAGATCGGCGCCACCGAGAACCAGAGCGAGACGACCGAGGACATCGAGCGCCAGGACGACGCCGCGCCCGAGCTTGCCCCGGAACTCCCGCCGACACCGCTCCCCGTTCCTCCGCCCGTCGTCCCCGTCCCGGCCGCCCTGGTCGAGCACGCCCGCAAGGTCGCCGCCGAACACCACACCTGGACCGGAACGGTCATCGACACCTCGACGCTCCGCGCCCGGCTGGGTGTCCCCGCGCCGATGGCTGAGGCCATCTCCGCCCAACTCGCCTGAGAAGGAGGCTCCACCAATGCCACACCTCGACCGCAACACGGCCGCCGACTACTACGACGCCGCCCGCGAGATGGCCGCCACCGGCCGCCCGACGCTGGCGCGACTCCTCGCCGAAGAGGCCGCCGCCCGCACCGCCGACCTCGACCAGGCCGCCGAAATCCTGCGCGACTTCTCCGGCTTCAGCCTTCGCCGGGAGGGCTGAGGCATGACTCCTCTGAAGCGCTTCCGCAACGTCACCCGTATCGGCCCCGTCCAGGTCGGCACGGCCTACGACAACCGGGGCCGCGAGAAGCACACCGCCGCCTGCACCGCCCCGCGCTGCGGCTTCTCCGCCGACTACGACAGCCGCGCCGCCGCCGAGCTGGCCGCCCGCACCCACCGCTGCCCCGTCCGCTGAAAGGACCGATCACCGTGACCGTCAGCCTGCCGCTCGTCTTCGTCCTCGGCTGCTTCGCCTGGGGAGCGGTCAAGTTCCTCGGCGTCCGCACATGGATCGTCGTCGTGATCGCCCTGTTCGGCTTCTGGCTCTCGCACACGTTCATGGCCCCGGCCATCGAGTCCGGTACGCGCACCGGCGTGGACATCGTCAACGGCTCACATAACTAGACGAGTAGGTAAGGAGAGTTCGCCGTGTTCCTGCCCAAGTACCCCGACACCCCGACACCGCCGCCCGCCCACACGCACGCGCCCAGCGACCCGGCTCCCGCCCGGCGGCCGGTTCCGCAGATCTCCGTCAGTACCGGCGCGGTCGTGACCGTCCTCGTCGGTGGCGTCGTGCTCACCGCGCTCCTGGCCGCCGTTGCCGTCTCGGCCATCTCCGTGGCCGTCGCCGCCGTGGTCCTGCGCTCGATGCTCCGCGACCAGCGCCACCGCTGACCCACACGGACTCAGTCCATACGCAGACCCCCGGGGCGGCCTTGATACCGCCAAGCATCCGCCGCCCCGGGAGCCCTGTCCCTCCTGACCGAAGCCAGAAGGAGAAACCATCATTACCCGCGCCACCCCGCCCCCGCTGCCCGAACTGGGACAACTGGCCGCCTCCGGCACCATGCCCGCGCTCCTGCGCCAGCTCTCCGGCCTCGGCGGCTGCACACACCCCATCCGCCTCGACGGCCACCGCACCGAGCACGCCGTCGACACCCGTACCGGCGAGATCGGCAACGTCCTCCACCGCCTCGACTCCAACGACCTCCCCGCCGGTCACCTCCTGGTCCGCTGCAACAACCGCCGCACCACCCGCTGCCCGGCCTGCGCCGAGGTCTACCGCCGCGACACCTTCCACCTGATCACCTCCGGCCTGCGCGGCGGCAAGGGCGTCCCCGAACGCGTCGCCGCCCACCCCCGCGTCTTCGCCACCTTCACCGCCCCCGGCTTCGGCCCCGTCCACAACCGCCCCACCGGACCCGCCCGAACCGTCCGCCCCTGCCGCTGCGGCCTCCTCCACGACCAGGACGACCCCGCCCTCGGCACACCCCTCGACCCCGACACCTACGACTACGAGGCCGCCGTCCTCTGGAACGCACACGCGGGCCTGCTCTGGCGCCGCTTCTCCATCTACCTCCGCCGCGAGGTCGCCAAGCGCGCCGGCCTCACCCAACGCGCCCTCCGCGACTACGCCCGCGTCTCCTTCGCCAAGGTCGCCGAGTACCAGAAACGCGGCGCCGTCCACTTCCACGCCGTCATCCGCATCGACGGCCCCGACGGTAGCGACACCCCACCGCCCGCCTGGGCAACCGCCGAGCTGCTGACCGATGCCATCCGCGTCGCCGCGACCGCCGCCCGCGTAGACGGCCCGGTCATCGACGACCGCGCGCACGCCTTCACCTTCGGCCGCCAACTCGACGTACGCACCATCCGATCCGCCGACTTCGACGGCGGCCAGGAACTCACCGAACGGGCCGTCGCCGCCTACATCGCCAAGTACGCCACCAAGGGCGCCGAAACCGCGACCGGCGCCCTCGACCGCCCCCTCAAGTTCCTCGCCGAACTCGCCCAGCTCGACATCAGCGACCACGCCCGCCGCATGGTCCGCACCGCCTGGACGCTCGGTGCACGAAAAGAACTCGTAGACCTCCGCCTTCGCGCCTGGGCCCACATGCTCGGCTTCCGCGGCCACTTCTCCACCAAGAGCCGCCGCTACTCCGTCACCCTCGGCGCCCTCCGCGCCGCCCGAGCCGAATGGCGCCGCGCCCAGGCCGCTATCTCCGACGACCAGGCCGCCCCGGACACGACCCTCGTCCTCGCCCACTGGGTCTACGCCGGAACCGGGCTCACCGACACCGAGTCCTGGCTCGCCGAAACCCTCGAACCCGCCCTCGGCACAGAAGGAGAACCGACCACATGACCACGGCGACCATCACGCAGAAGTGGCACACGGTGGCGGAAGTCGCGGCGATGCTCGGCTTCGGCCTGTCCAAGACCAAGATGCTCGTGCTGACCGGGGAGATCCGCTCGGTCAAGGTCGGCCGCAACCGCCGCATCCTCCCGGAATGGGTGGACGAGTACGTGCAGCAGGTCGTGTCCCAGACCGGGGAGGCCGCGTGACCGGCAAGCGCGGCAACGGTGAGGGCTCGATCTACCCGTACAAGAACGGGTACGCGGCATACGTCTGGGTGACCAAGCCGGACGGCAAGAGGGCCCGAAAGTACGCCTACGGCAAGACCCGCGAAGAGGTACACGAGAAGTGGCTCAGCCTTCATTCGGAGGCCAAGCGGGGCCCCGTAGCCACACGTCACCGGACAGTGGCGGCGTTCCTCGCCTACTGGCTCGACTCGGTGGTCAAGCCGAATCTGGCGCCCCTGTCGTACGTCTCGTACGAGGGTTCCGTCCGGCTCTACATCGCTCCCCACCTCGGCGCGAAGCGACTCGACCGGCTGACGGTCCGGGACGTCCGCGAGTGGTTGACCAAGCTGGCCGGTATCTGCCAGTGCTGCGCTCAGGGCAAGGACGCGAGGCGTGAGCCCTCCCGTCAGAAGTGCTGCGCGATCGCGGAGTGCTGCGAGGCGTACCCGTCCCGCCGCGTGATCCAGGCGGCCCGCGACGCACTGCGAGCTGCTCTCACGCACGCGGTCGCAGAGGAGGAGATCAGCAAGAACGTCGCCTCGCTGGTGAAGGTGCCCAAGCCTCGGCGTCGCCGGATCAAGCCGTGGTCCGTCGCGGAGGCGGGCCAGTTCCTCACCGACGCCGCCGCGCGGGATGACCACCTCTTCGCGGCCTGGGTCCTGGTGCTCTGCCTCGGCCTGCGTCGCGGTGAGGTCCTGGGCCTGACGTGGAAGTCCGTCGACTTCGAGCGGGGTGAGCTGTACGTGGATCACCAGATTCAGCGGGCCGGACGACAGATCCTGCACCGGGAAACCAAGACCGAGGAATCCGACGATTTCCTTCCCCTGCCGGCGCTCTGCCTCAAGGCGCTCCGGATGCGTCGCGCTCAGCAGACCGGGGACCGGAAGGCTGCCGGGGAGCTCTGGCAGAACAGTCATGACCTGGTCTTCACGACGAGGTACGGCACGCCGATCGAGCCGGGCAACATGACCCGCATGTTCGCCCTTCGGGCTCGACGGGCCGGGCTCCGGGTCATCCCTCTGCGGAACACCCGGCACACGTGCAGCTCGCTCCTGGTGGCGCTGAAGGTGCACCCGAAAGTGGCACAGCGCATCCTTCGGCACTCGCAGATCGCCATGACGATGGAGGTCTACGCCGAAGCGAGCGAGGAAGAGGTGCGGGCCGCGATCGGCAAGCTGTCGGACGCGATGGGCGGTACCGGTTGACCCGGTTGCTGTACTTCGCTGCTGTACGCCCCTGAAACGCAAGAGGCCCCGGATCTCTCCGGGGCCTCTCATCTGTGTGCACTCGGCAGGATTCGAACCTGCAACCTTCTGATCCGTAGTCAGATGCTCTATCCGTTAAGCTACGAGTGCTTGTTTTTCAGTTTTTGTCTCCGGCCCCTTGCCTTTCGGCTCGTTCCCGGCGACAGGAAGAACATTACATGACTGCCGCCGCCATGTGAAATCCGTTGGCCACACCCCTTGTGACCTGCGGAAACGTGGCGCCGACCGAGAGCGGGGCCCGGGGGGGCCGGGTCGTGGACGGCCAGGAAACGCCGAAGCCCCGGTCCGTGTGGACCGGGGCTTCGATCTTGGGGCGGAGGCGGAGGGATTTGAACCCTCGATGGGATTTAAGTCCCAAACCGCATTAGCAGTGCGGCGCCATAGACCGGACTAGGCGACGCCTCCAGCACAACCGCTCCGCGCTTGCGCGAATCGGTGCGTGCAGATGATGACACAGCTAAGCGCCGCGTCACCAATCGCCCCCCACGGTACTAGGCGGGCAGGCCGGAGAGCAAAGCCCTGGCGCGGGGCGCAACGTCGTCGTGGGTGCACGCGTTAGGCACGGCATGTTGATGCGACGTTTCTCCTCCCGGTTCGCCAGCCGACCCGCCAGCCAGCCCGCCTCCCGCTCCGCCTCCCGAGCCTCCGCCCTTCCCGCTCCCACCCCTCGCGCCTCGCGCCTCGCCCCCCGTCTCCTCCTGACCGCCGTCGCCTCGGTCGCGGCCCTCGCCGCCGTGCCGGTCGCCGCGCACGCCGACACCGGGCCGACCCGGGTGCCGCCGTCCCCGTTCGGCTCGCTCGACGGGCCCGGGGACCCGGACGCGTTCGGCGGGTTCGACGGACTCGACGGGCTCGACGGGTTCGGGGGCTTCGGCGGCGGGCTCCGGCCCGTCGACGGCCACGGCGGCCGGGGCGCGGACCGCCTCACCGTCTCCGTCACCGACTCCGGCACCAACAGCGACGGCGCGCACGAACTGCGGTGCGGCCCCGACGGCGGCACGCACCCCGACCCGGCCGCCGCCTGCGACCGGCTGGAGGAGATCACGCGCGACGGACAGGACCCGTTCGCGCCGGTGCCGAAGGGGGCGAACTGCACGATGCAGTACGGCGGCGACGCCACCGCGCACATCACCGGGACCTGGCACGGCCGGCCCGTCGACGCCACGTACAAGCTGACCAACGGCTGCGAGATCTCCCGGTGGAACCGGATGATCCCGGTGCTGCCCGCGACCGCCTCGTGACCCTGGGTCAGGCGGTCACACCATGCCGACCCGGCGTGCACGGGGTTCGCACAACCTCCACTCCTCCGCGTGGGCTCCCTCTCATCCGGCGCCGCGACGGCAACCGGTGCCCGTAGACTCCCTCCCGTGACACGTTGCGGGCCGCGAGGCAAGATGGCCCGCACGGTCGGCAAGTCGCGGTGAATCAGGGAGGAAGCGTCGTCGTGAGCAGCAGGCCATCCCGAGGCGCTGCTCGCCTCGCAGCCATACTCGATGCACTCCCCGACGCGTTGGTGCTGGTCAACACCAACGGGACGGTGGTCAACGCCAACGCCATCGCCCTGGAGGCCTTCGAGGCACCGGGCACGGCCCTCGTCGGTCGCGGACTGCTCGATCTGCTGCCGGAGTTCGACTCCCGGCTGATCCCGGGCTCGATGCGCAGGCCCGGCACCGTCACCGACGAGCGCGGGCGGACGAAGCCGACGCGGATGATCGCCCGGCGGACCGACGGCACCGAGTTCCCCGTCGAGGTGACCAGCGCGAACGTGGCCGACGGCGCCCGGGACGCCGTCGACCCGTACAGCACGGGCGGCACCTCGTACAGCGGATCCGAGCTGCTGATGCTCGTCGTCCGCGATCTGTCGGGGACGCTCGACACCGAGGCGGAACTCGCCCGGTCGCAGCGGCAGACCGAGATGATCCTGCGCGCCGCCGCCGAGGGCGTCGTCGGCACCGACACGGACGGGCGGATCGTCCTCGTCAACCCGGCCGCCGCGCAGATCCTCGGCTTCCGCGCCAGCGATCTCGGCGGCCAGGAGCTGCACCCGCTCGTGCTGCACTCGCGCCCCGACGGCGAGCCGTTCCCGTACAACGAGTCGCCGCTCGCCGACACCCTGCGCTCCGGGCGCAAGCACCGCGTCCGCGGTCAGGTCCTTTGGAACAAGAAGGGCGAGAAGGTGCCCGTCGACATGACGACGGCGCCCGTGCGCGACGGTGACCAACTGGTCGGCGCCGTCATGACCTTCACCGACCGACGCCCGTACGAGAAGCTGGTCGTCGAGCACACCGAGGAGCTCGCCCGGCGCGACGAGGCCGCCGAGCAGGAGCGCGAGGAGCGCGCCGCCGAGCTGGCCCGGGTCCGCGAGGAGCTGGGCGCCGAACTCACCGCGACCCGCGAGGAGCTGCAGGCCGAGCTGGCCGCCGCGCGCGAGCAGCACGCCGAGGAGCTGTCCGCCGAGCGGGAGCGCGGCGCCGCGTTCGCCGAGCGGGAGAAGGACCGGTACGAGGAGCTGGCCGCCCGCCACTCCCAGCTGCTCGCCGTCCTCGGCCAGTCGCTGCGCGGGCCGCTCGACGAGCTGCGCGGCGAGCTGGGCCAGCTCGCCGCGGACGACGCCGGACAGTTGTGGCCCGAGGCCAATCAGGTCCTGCACCACCTGGCCGCCGGCTACTCCCGCATCACGACGCTCGTCGACAACGTGCTGGCCTACCAGCTCCTCGACGCGGGCGGCGAGCAGCTCGTCCGTACGCCGGTGATGCTGGACGCCGTCGTCGCCGCGGGTGTCGACGGGGCCGTGGAGCTGATCGGGCCCGGGCGCGTCCAGTTCGCCGTGCACGCGCCGCCGATCGAGGCCGAGGTCGACGCGGGCCGGCTCGCCACCGCGCTCGCGCACCTGATCGCCGACGTCGCCGGGATCGACGCCACGGGCAACGCGCGGGTGCCCGCGGGCGCCGGGTACGTCGACTCGACCGTCGTCGTGGCCGCGGCACAGCGCGGCGAGACCGTACGCATCGAGGTACGCGGCCCCTACGCGGGCGGCGACCCGGTGCACGAGCCGATCGTGCGGGGCATCGTCCGGGCGCACGGCGGTGTGCTCCAGACGCACGAGATGCCCGGCATGGGCGGCAGCGCGTACGTGCTTGAGGTGCCGATCGGCAGTGGCGCCGGGGTCGTCCAGGCTCCGGCCGAGCCGTACGCCGAACCCGTGGGCGAGCCGTACTCGCAGTCGGCCCCGAACCTTCCCGAGCAGGCCACGGCGGCCACGGGCGGCGGGCGGCGCCGGGCCAGGCGTGCCGCCGGGCCCTCGGTCGACTCGTTCCTGGACGGCAGGGAAGCGCAGGCGGAGAGCGGTCCTTCCGGTGGGACGGGCCGTCGGCGCGGGCGGCGCGCCGCCGAACCGGTCGGCGCGGCGGAGGGTGTCGAGCAGCCCGAGACTCCGGCGGCCGTGGCGGGCCCCGAGGGTCCCGGTGGCGGTACTGGGCGGCGCCGTGCGCGTGCCGTCGAGCCCGGTACGGCGGCGGAGGGTGCCGTGCTGACGGCGGCCGAACACGCGGCGGGCTCCCCGGCCCTGGGCCAGACGGTGCCGCCGCAGGGCGTGCCCGCGCCCACCGGCCGACGTGCCCGGCGCGCGGGTGACCAGGAGCAGGCGGCGCTGCCCGCGCTCCCGTCCGGTGGCGCGCGGGAGTCGGGGCCGAACCACGGCGAACTCGAACTGGCGGGCACGGGGGCCGGTGCCGGAACCGGGCAGCCCTCGGGGCGGCGGGCGCGGCGCGCGCTCGGTGCCGCGCAGGCCGTGACTGCCCCGGAGGAGGCCGCGGCGCCCCGTGAGGTGTTCGCGCTGCCGCCCGCGCAGGCCGACCGGGCGCCGGAGGCGGCAGCTCCCGGGCCCGTTCCGTTCGACGTGGCACCCACCGCTGCCCGGCTCGCTCCCGGTCCCGGGGGCGCCCCCGTCGACGTACAAACGAGTCAGGCCGACGCGGCCGACGCTGTCGATGTCGTTCAGCCAGGGGTCGGGCGGCGGCGCGGTGCGCCCCTTCCCGGTCCGGCGCAGGCGGGCGGCGCGCAGCCTCCCGCGACGGTGGACGAGGCCATGCAGCACGCCGCCGCCGCGGGGCTGCCGGTGGAGGACCACACGCCGCCGCAGCCGCATCCGGCGCAGAGCACGCCCGCGCAGGGGACGCCCGCCCCGTCCGGGCCGCCCCCGGAGAACGCGGCGCGGGCGCGTGCCGCCCAGCCGTTGCCCGCCGAGGCTCCACAGCAGCCGGCCGGTGACACCAACTCGACGCAGGGCCGCGCCTTCAGCGTGCGCACGCTCGGACAGGGGGTGCCGTTCGGTCGGCGCGCCGCTGACCAGCCGCGACACCCGCAGGGGAGCGCCCCGGCGCAGCCGCCCGCCCGTCCCGGCGCCACACCGCCACAAGGCGTGCCACAGGGTGTGCCGCAGGAGGGGCAGTCGCTGGGCGGTCAGCCGTCGCAGGGTGGCGGTTCGGGTCGGCGCCGCAAGCTGTCGACCGGTCCGGAGCAGAGCGACGCCGCCGAGCCGAAGACGCCGGGTCAGACCCCGCCGCGTGGCATCGGGCAGCCGCCGTCGCAGCCGCGCGGGGCGACGCCGCCCCCGGCGCGAGGTGCGACCGCGCGACCGCATCCGCAGCCGCAACCGCCTCTGCTTCCGCCGAACGCCTCCGAGGGCCTGGGCCGCTCCTACGCGATCGGCGCGCCCGCCCAGGACGCCGACGAGGGGCCCGAGCCGCTGGACGGCCCGGGCGGTGCCGTCGAGGTCACCACGAGGCCGCAGCCGCAGCCCATGGACGACGAGCTGCCCCCGGAACCGCTCGACAACCCGCGCCGGCTCCTCGTGTGGCCCGCGCCGGACGTGACGACGCAGCAGGCGCTCAGCGAACGCGGCTACCGTCCGGTGACCGTGCACTCGCGCGAGGAGGTCGACGCGCAGATCGCCGCGTTCCCGGCCGCGCTGTTCGTGGACCCGCTGACCGGGCCGATCACGCGCACCGCGCTGCAGTCCTTGCGCCAGGCCGCCGTCGCGGCCGAGGTACCGGTCCTGGTGACCGCGGGCCTCGGTCAGGCGACGCGCGAGGCCGCGTACGGGGCCGATCCCGCCGTGCTGCTCAAGGCGCTGGCGCCACGCGACAGCGAGCAGCACCCGCCACGAGTCCTGCTCATCGAAGAGCACGAGGAGATCGCGCTGGCGCTGACCGCCACGCTGGAGCGGCGCGGGATGCAGGTGGCGCGGGCGTCGAGCGACGCGGACGCGGTCACGCTGGCGGGCCAGATGCGGCCGAACCTGGTGGTCATGGATCTGCTCCAGGTACGGCGTCGGCGCGCGGGCATCATCGACTGGCTGCGGGCGAACGGGCAGCTCAACCGCACGCCCCTCGTCGTCTACACGGCCGCCGTCGACCACGCCGATCTGCCGCGGCTCGCGGCGGGGGAGACGGTGCTGTTCCTGGCGGAGCGCTCGACGAGCAGCGAGGTGCAGAGCCGGATCGTGGATCTGCTGGCGCGGATCGGCACCAACTGACGACTGAGGGCCGCCCGTTGCGGGCGGCCCTCGTTTCACGTGAAACAGCGCGCTGAGAAACAGCGGTTGCTCAGAGCTGGGTGACGGCCAGCTCCCCGTCGGCGTACTGCTTGCGCAGGACCTTCTTGTCGAACTTGCCGACGCTGGTCTTCGGAACCGCCGGGATGATGGTCCAGCGCTCGGGCAACTGCCACTTGGCGACCTTCTCGGCGAGGAACGCGCGGAGCGTCTCGAAGTCGGCGCTCGCCCCTTCCTTCAGCACGACAGTGGCGAGAGGCCGCTCGCCCCATTTGTCGTCCGGGACGGCGACGACGGCGGCCTCGGCGACATCCGGGTGCGACATCAGCGCATTCTCCAGTTCGACGCTGGAGATCCACTCGCCGCCGGACTTGATGACGTCCTTCGCGCGGTCGGTGAGGGTGAGGTAGCCGTCGGGGCTGATGGTGCCGACGTCGCCGGTCTTCAACCAGCCGTCCTCGCTGAACTTGTCGGCGGGCCGCTGCGGCTCCCCGTCCACACCGCCGTAGTACGCGCCCGCGATCCAGTTGCCCCGGACCTCCAGCTCACCCGCGGACTTGCCGTCCCAGGGCAGGATCTCGCCGCCGGGGCCGCTCAGCCGCGCCTCGACACCGGCCGGGAAGCGGCCCTGCGTGAGCCGGTACGCGAACTCCTCCTCGCTGCCGGGCTCCACCCCGGCCGGGGGCCGCGACACCGTGCCGAGCGGCGACGTCTCCGTCATGCCCCAGGCGTGACAGACGCGCATGCCGAGGTCGTCGAACGCCTTCATCAGGGACGGCGGACAGGCGGAGCCGCCGATGGTGACCTGAGTGAGCGTGGAGACGTCACGCGGCTTGGCCGTCAGCTCGGCGAGCAGGCCCTGCCAGATGGTGGGGACGGCGGCGGCGTGCGTGGGGCGCTCGGCCTCGATCATCTCGGCGAGCGGCCCGGGCTGCAGGAAGCGGTCCGGCATCAACATGTTCACGCCGGTCATGAAGGTGGCGTGCGGCAGCCCCCACGCGTTCACGTGAAACTGCGGGACGACGACGAGCGAGGTGTCGGAGTCGGTCAGGCCCATCGACTGGGCCATGTTCACCTGCATGGAGTGCAGGTAGATCGAACGGTGCGAGTAGACGACGCCCTTCGGGTCCCCCGTGGTGCCGGAGGTGTAGCACATGGCGGCGGCCCGCCGTTCGTCCAGCTCGGGCCAGTCGTACGTGTCCGGCTTCCCCGCGATCAGCTCCTCGTACTCGTGGACCTGCGCACCGGCGCCCTCCAGGACCGAGCGGTCGCCGGGGCCGGAGACGACGACGTGCTCGACCGTCGTCAGGCCGGGCAGCAGCGGCGCCAGCAGCGGCAGCAGGGAACCGTTGACGATGATCACGCGGTCGGCCGCGTGGTTCACGATCCACGACAACTGCTGCGCGGGCAGCCGCAGGTTCAGCGTGTGCAGGACGGCACCCATCGCGGGGACGGCGAAGTAGGCCTCGACGTGCTCGGCGTTGTTCCACATGAGGGTCGCGACACGATCGTCGTCACGCACCCCGAGGTCGTCCTTGAGCGCGTGCGCGAGCTGGGCCACGCGGGCTCCCACCTCGGCGAACGTACGGCGGTGCGGCTCGCCCTCGCCCGTCCATGTGGTGATCCGCGAGGCGCCGTGCACACGCACCCCGTGGGTGAGGAGACGAGTGACGGTCAGCGGTACGTCCTGCATCGTGCTCAGCACGGCGTCCTCCCGGTGGGCGCTACGGAGCAGTAGGGTTCCGCCGATTCTCACTGCATACCAGGCGGTATGTCACTAGTCCCGGGAATGATCGATCAGCGCACCCGTCGCTCCCGCACCGCGCTCAACTGTGCACGGGCCGCAGCTCAGGGTCTTCGCGGAGCTTGCCGAGCGCCCGCGACACCGCGCTCTTGACGGTGCCGATGGAGACCCCGAGCACCTCCGCCGTCTGCGCCTCACTCAGATCCTCGTAGTACCGCAGGACGACCATCGCCCGCTGCCGGGCCGGCAGCCTCGTGACGGCGCGCCACATCGCGTCGTGCAACGCCTGCTGCTCGGCCGGGTCCGCGGCCACCGGGGTCGCGGGCTCCGGCAGCTCATCGCAGACGAACTCGTCGACCTTGCGCTTGCGCCACTGCGAGGTACGCGTGTTCAGCAGCGCCCTGCGCACATACCCGTCGAGCGCCCGGTGGTCCTCGATCCGTTCCCAGGCCACATACGTCTTCGCCAGCGCCGTCTGCAACAGGTCCTCGGCGTCGCTCGGGTTCGCGGTCAGCGACCGGGCCGTACGCAACAGCACGGGCTGGCGCGCCCGTACGTACGAGGCGAAGGACGGGTACGCCGACTGCCCGGGGTGGGCGGCGGGCGCGGCGTGCGCGCCGTGCGCCGGCTGCGCGGCGCGCGTCCCCGCCGGGGTTCGCGTCGCCGACTTCGATGCGCTGGTGCAGACAGGCGCCAGGGTTGCGGTCATGGCTCCACGCTATGAGCGGGCCCCACTCCCGCGGATCGGCCGGAGGTCCCGAAGCCGCGTCCGCCTCAGGTTGTACGAGGGGTGGTGTCCCCACCTCCTGAAGGTGGAGGACGGGGTGAGGTCCCCTGGGGGTTCAGCCCTGAGAACCGCGCGGGGGCTTGGCCTTGAGAACCGCTCCAGGGCTCGGCCCTGAGTACCGAGCGGGCTCAGTCCTGAGAACCGCACGAGGTCTCAGGACTGAGAACCGCGCCAGGGGCGTGCGCCCACGGGGGCCCGCCACGGGATGTGTCCACGGACTCGCCCACGGAACCCCTCCCCGGGGCTCTCCCACGGGACGACCGGCACGGTCACCTCCCGCTCACCCGATCCGCGCCACCGGGGCGCTCACCAGGTTCCGGTCGATCACCATGGTGCGGCCGCCGTGCCGCTCCTTCACGTTCCCCGCGTACTGGTGGATCCTGCGCTGCGGATGCCAGGCGTACCTGTCCAGCGAGGGCTCCTGGTACAGATGGGGCTTCCGGTGCCAGCGGGCGAACCACATCACCGCCGGCAGATCCCGCACCCCCGCCCGCCGCGCGAGCTCCATGTGCCGCACGCCCGAGTCGGCGCTGCTGTAGAACCCCGGTACGTAGCCGTACCGTCGCACCTCCCTGTTCCAGGCCCGCACGAACGACAGCGTCGTATGCGCGCACGACCGGTTCCGGTAGTTGTAGGTCTCCATGTCCAGATAGAGCGGGCTGTACCGCGCGATGGCGACCGCCGCCGCGCTGCGCACCGCGTCCCTCCCCTCCTGCGCCCCCTGCCGCCACGGGTACTTCCCGATCCGCACCCCCTTCTTGTGCTGTGCCACGACGCAGGGCGACTGCGACCCCACGTACACCGGCAGCACCCCCCACCCCATGGTGTCCACCCGCCGCATCCAGTTCCGGGTCAACTCCGGCTGGCTCCGGCACGCTCGTCCCCGGCCCCCGAAGTAGACGCCGACCGCGCGATAGTCGGAGGCCCGCCAGCGCCCCATGGTGTCCAGCGACGGCGTCCGGCACACGTCGAACGCCCAGCCGGTGAGGGTACGCACTTCGGGGCCCCATGCTTTGGGCGTGGTGGCTGCCGGTGCTCCGTGCGTGGTGGCGGCTGTCGGCGTTCCGTCCGCCGCCGCTGTCGTCGGCAGCGCGCCGAGGCCCAGGACGAGTCCCACAAGTCCAATGATCATCTTTTGCCGATCCATGGACCGAGTGAAGGGGCCGTCCCCACACGCGTCCCGGGGACACGCGACCCGTTCAGCCGTCCGCCCGCAGAATCAGACCCGATGTGGGGACGCCGGTGCCCGCGGTGACCAGAGCCGTGGCCGCGCCCGATATCTGGTTCACGGCGGTACCCCGCATCTGCCGCGCCCCCTCCGCTATGCCGTTCATCCCATGCAGATAGGCCTCCCCGAGCTGGCCACCGTGCGTGTTCATCGGCAACCGTTCCTCCGCCACGAACCCGGCCGCCTCACCAGGTGCGCAGAACCCGAACTCCTCCAGTTGCATCAGCACGAACGGCGTGAAGTGGTCGTACAGGATCCCCACGTCCACGTCACCGGGCCCCATCCCTGCCGTCCGCCACAGTTGCCGCGCCACCACGCCCATCTCGGGCAGCCCCGTCAGATCGTCCCGGTAGAAACTGGTCATCTGCTCCTGCGCCCGGCCCGCCCCCTGCGCCGCGGCGGCGATCACCACGGGCGCCCGCGGCAGATCACGGGCTCGCTCGACACTGGTGACGACGATCGCCTGCCCCCCATCCGTCTCCTGGCAACAATCGAGCAACCTCAACGGCTCGACGATCCACCGTGACGCCGCATGATCGGCGAGAGTGATCGGCCTGCCGTAGAAGTACGCGGCCGGGTTCGTCGCCGCGTACTTGCGGTCCACCACCGCGACGTGGCCGAACACCTCCGGGGTCAGACCGAACGCGTGCAGATATCTCTGCGCCGCCATCGCCACCCAGGACGCCGGGGTCAGCAGCCCGAACGGCAGGTTCCACCCGAGCGCCGCGCCCTCCGCCGACGGTTCCCGGTGCTGCACGCCCGAGCCGAACCGTCTGCCCGACCGCTCATTGAACGCCCGATAACAAACCACCACGTCGGCCACACCGGCGGCGACCGCCAGCGCTGCCTGCTGCACGGTGGCGCACGCCGCGCCGCCGCCGTAGTGCACACGCGAGAAGAAGGACAGCTCCCCCATCCCCGTCGCCTGCGCCACGGTGATCTCCGGGTTGGTGTCCATGGTGAAGGTCACCAGGCCGTCCACATCGGCGGGGGAGAGGCCCGCGTCGTCGAGCGCCGCGTGCACCGCTTCCACGGCGAGCTTCAGCTCACTGCGCCCGGAGTCCTTAGAGAACTCGGTGGCCCCTATCCCCACGACGGCCGCCTTCCCGCCCAGCCGATCCTTGCCGCGCACGCTCATGGCAGGCTCTCCTCGGGGCGGGGTGGGGTAGGCAGGGCGGGCACGGTGAGGGTCACGTGGCCGGTGACGTGGGTACCGAGGCGGTTCCTGCCGGTGACCTGTATGTGGACCGTGGATGTGGGTGCGGGCTCGGATCCGGGTCCGGGTCCGGTTGTTGTGGGTGGAATCGGCGCCGCGGTCTCGGGCTCGGGCCCGGTCTCGGGCTCGGGCCCGGTCTCGGGCTCGGGCTCGGGCTCGGGCTCGGGCCCGGTCTCGGGCTCGGGCTCGGGCTCGGCACCGGGCTCGGGCTCGGGCTCGGCACCGGGCTCGGTACCGGTACCGGTCCTGGTCCTGGTCCCGGTCCCGGTCCCGGTCCGGGACATGGTTGCGGGCGTGTCCCCCCTGCTCTCCGCCCCCGCTCCTATGACCTCCGTGACAGTCCCGGTCAGCACCATCGTGTCCCCGGGGTAATTGGGCACCCCGAGCCGTATCGCCACCTTTCTCAGTACTGCCGCGGGCCCGAAGTGGTCCGTGATGTAGCGGCCCACCAGCCCGTTGGTCGTGAGGATGTTCATGAAGATGTCGGGCGAGCCCTTCTCGCGGGCCAGCTCGGCGTCGTGGTGCACGTCCTGGAAGTCGCGGGACGCGATCGCCCCGGCCACGATCAACGTCCGGGTGATCGGGATCTCCAGCGGCGGCAACTCCGCACCCGCCCTCATCAGTGCCTCGCTCAGCACCCCGGCCCCGCTCATACGCGCTCCCCTTCCGCCCGGAACACGGGCAGCTCGTACTCCTCGTCCACGCGCAGGAACTCGAGCCGCACCGGCATACCGATGCGCACCTTCTCGGGGGGCACCCCGGTGACGTTGCTGACGATGCGTACGCCTTCGGCAAGCTCGATCAGGCCCACCGCGTACGGCGGATCGAAAGCGGGGAAGGGCGGGTGATGCATGACGACGTAGCTGAAGACCGTGCCCTCGCCGCTCGCCTGGACCGTGTCCCACTCCTGGCCGCCGCACGCGTTGCACCCCGGCAGCCAGGGGAAGCGCAGTGTGCCGCAGTCGCCGCAGCGCTGGATGAGGAGACGGTGGGCGGCCACGCCGTCCCAGAACCCGGCGTTGTCCCGGTTCACGACGGGGCGAGGGCGCGCGCTTCTCGACCTTTCCGGGGCCCTGGGCGCAGGTGGGTCCGCGCCGCGTCGCCGCGGCGCGTACTTCAGGATCCGAAAGCGATGTGTCCCGGCGAGTTCTCCTCCTGCCCGGACGTCCATCCGTGTCGTGACGAAGTGCCCTTCCCCGAGCTTCGTCTTCTTCAGCGGTGACACCGACTCGATCACCGCGTCGAAAGTGATCGAGTCGCCGGGCCGCAGCGGACGTACGTACTCCTGCTCGCAGTCGGTGGCGACCACCGAGGTGTACCCGGCGCCGTCGAGGAGGGCGAGCAGATCGTCGTAGGCTCCCGTCCGCCCCGCGTACCCGGACAGGCCCGCCATCGTCCACACCTGCAGCATCGTCGGCGGCGCTATGGCGTCCGGCCCCTCGTACGCGGGATTGGTGTCGCCCATGGCCTCGCACCAGTGCCGGATCATCGGCGCGTTCACCGGGTCCCTGCCCTCGCCGGCCGTTGCGGCGGCCAACCCCTCGAACGCCCGCAGCCCCTCGTAGGACAGCGTCTCCCCCTGCGCCTCTGCCTCCGCCGCCATGCCGCTCACCGCCTTCCCCGCCTGCCCACCCGCTGACATATCTGGTACACCGCAGCCGCCGATTCGGTTCCCACGAACTTCAACGCCGTCGACGCGAGTTCCTGACTGTCCGTCAGCTCGTGTACAAGTGTCAAGGGAGAACGACCACACACCTGCGCGGCGGCGCCGAAGCACCGCCGCGCAGACTGTCACGCACCCCGAGGAAGGCCCCTGCCGTCAGGGACCGTCAGCTCACCAGAGCTGGGAGAAGTTCACCACGTAGTGCGCGTTGTTCTGTTCGATGGCCGTGAACGCGGATCCAGTGACCTGCGCGGTGTTGTTCTGGTTGGAGGCGCCGGTACCGACGGCCTGCTGCTGTGTGGTGGACGAGTTGCCGTTGTTGTTGTGGCCGACCCCGCTGCCACTGACCGTCGCCACCCCCGCGTTCGATCCGTTGTCCGCGAACGAGCCGTTGTCGGCCGTCGCCACCCCGGAGAACAGGACCGCGGCGAGGGGCAGGGCGGCGGTGGTGGCGAACACGCGAGCAGTACGGATGGAAGCCATGTTTTTCCTCCAGAAGGGCGGTACTCCGGGGCCCGGACGGATATCCGGCGCCCGGTAAGTACGGGAAGCCTCAGGGCAGTTGGCCGACCGCCCCGGTGATCTGCACGACGTCGCGAGACCAGAGTTGCCCACCGGATCTCCACCGAACCACCCCGTTCATCGCTTTTCCCTCGCAAGCGTGAGGACATATCGATAAACCTGCTTCTGTCCTACATAGCGCCATTTCCTCGCCCCCACGCCTCGCCAAGCGATCAACACCCAGCGCTCCCAAGCGAGGAAGCGTTTCGGCACATTTTTGATAAATCAGCCCTCGCCCGGCCCACCCCCCTTCCCTCCTTCGAACACTCGTACGAAAATAGGGTCATGGCCCCCACCGACCGGCACTCCCCGCCACACGTTCCGACCGCGTCCCCGGCGACCCTGGCTCTCGCGCACGCCCTGTCCGCCGCCACGCGCGGGTTCGCCGTCTTCCCGCTCTCCCGCACCAAGCTCCCGGCGCTGCCCTCACCCCACCGCTACGACCCTCCGACGGCGCCGCGCTGCCATGGTGAGTGCGGCCTGGCGGGCCATGGGGTGTACGACGCGACGACCGATCCGAACCGCATCCGGGCACTGTTCGCCGCCGCGCCCAGGGCGACCGGGTACGGCATCGCCTGCGGCCTCCCCCCGCACCACCTGATCGGTGTCGACCTGGACACCAAGGCCGGTACGAACTCCTCCGCCTCCCTGCGTGAGCTGGCTTTACGGCACCTCTTCACGATCCCCGACACGGTCGTCGTGGCCACGCCGAGCGGTGGCCGGCACCTGTGGCTGTCCGGGCCGCCTCACGTCGTGGTGCCCAACTCCGCGGGCCGTCTCGCCCCGGGCATCGACATCCGCGGTGCCGGCGGTTACCTGGTCGGGCCCGGCTCCCGTACCGAACACGGCGTCTACGCGACAGTGCCCGGCACCGCCCATCTGTCGCCCGCGCCCTGCCCACCGGCGCTCCTCCGGCTGCTCGCGCCCCCGCCGCGCCCGCACCACCCCGACCCCGGCCGGCCGGGCCAGCACGGCCTGGGCCTCGTCCAGTTCGTCCTCGGCGCTCACGAAGGGCAGCGCAACACGCGCCTGTTCTGGGCCGCCTGCCGCGCCTACGAGAGCGGCCTCGGCGGCACCCTCACCGAGTCCCTGGTGGACGCCGCGATCCGCACGGGTCTGACGGAACGGGAGGCCCGCTCGACGATCGCCTCGGCAGCACGCCTGACAGCGAACAGGTAGTACCTGTCGAGCGTTCGCCCGCCCCTCAGGCCGTTTCGCCGCGCAGAAGGGCGGTCACGCGCTCCCGCGACCAGTGCCCTGCCGCACCCGGACAGGCCGCAAGGTAGGCCGCGATCTCCGCGACGGTCCACGTGTGCGCGGCAAGGAGCCCGGTCGCCAGAAAACGGAGATAGCCGCTGGACGGCGCCACCCACGGAACGTCGTCCCCACTCCACGGAGCGGTGAAGGTCAGCACAGGCGCCCCGCCGATCCGGCCCGCGCAGACCAGCGTCTCGTACCGCCCCGGGCCGACGACCGCGCGGCCGGTGGTCACCGCCTCGCCCAGATCGAGGTCGGCGCCCGGCTCCCGGTACATCTCCTGGGCGGCAATGTCGGCGAACTGCCGCGCCGTCACCAGGTGCGCCCTGGCGAGCACCCGCCCCGTCATCCCAGGGTCGTAGAACGCGCGTCCCCCTCCCCACACCGGGGACTCGGTCGCGAAGTACAGCCCTCCCGCCAGTTCGACCGGCAGCGTATGGGCGGGCATCGCGGTGTCCCGACAACCGGGATACGTCCGCGCAGCCCCCGCCGGACGGCCGCCCTGGATGTACGCGGCGAGCCGGTCGAGGTGCATGTTCGAACCGTACGAGGCGTACCAGACCCGCTCAGGGCTGCTGTCGCCCGGCAGGGCGGGGTCGATGATCCGCGGGACGTCCCTCACGTTGCGCGCCCACTCCTGCCGCGTCCGGCCCGCGCCGCACGGCGCATGACGAAGGCCCCTGACCGATGGTGCTGGTCAGGGGCCTCGACGTGCGCGGTGGGTGTGGGATTTGAACCCACGGTGACTCGCGCCACGACGGTTTTCAAGACCGTTCCCTTAGGCCGCTCGGGCAACCCACCCCGCGCCCCAGGAAGCCGTCGAGCGGCGACGTGGTGGCGCGGGGACCAGGGTAGCGGGTCCGGGAACGGGGGCGGTCAGCTGTCGCCCTTGCGTTCGCCCAACGTCACGTTCGTGGTGCGCTCGTGGCCGTCACGCGTGTACGTGAGCTTCACGGTGTCGCCCGGCTTGTGCGTCCAGATCTGGCCGATCAGGGTCGGGCCGGAATCGATCACGGAGTCGTCCAGCTTGGTGATGACGTCGCCGGGCTTCAGGCCCGCCTTGTCCGCCGGGCCGTTCGCCGTGACCGCCGCCGAGCCGCTCGCGCCCTGCTCGGTGATCTTCGCGCCGCCGGTGCCCTCCTCCAGGGAGACCGAGGCGCCGATCACCGGGTAGACCGGCTGACCGGTCTTGATGAGCTGCGTAGCGACCATCTTGGCCTGGTTGATCGGGATGGCGAAGCCGAGGCCGATCGAACCGGCCTGGCCCGAGCCGCCGCCCAGGCCGCCGCTGGAGGCGGACTGGATGGCCGAGTTGATGCCGATCACGTTGCCGTTGCCGTCGAGGAGCGGGCCGCCGGAGTTGCCCGGGTTGATCGACGCGTCGGTCTGCAGGGCGCTCATGTAGGACGCCTTGCTGCTGCCCGAGCCGTCGCTGGAGGCCACCGGGCGGTCCTTCGCCGAGACGATGCCCGTGGTCACCGTGTTCGACAGGCCGAAGGGCGCGCCGATCGCGATGGTCGAGTCGCCGACGGCCACCTTGTCGGAGTCGCCGAGCGTGAGGGGCTTGAGGTCGTTCGGCGCGTTCTTCAGCTTGATGACGGCGACGTCGTAGCCCTGCGCGTTGCCGATGACCTCGGCGTCGTACTTCTTGCCGTTGGAGAACGTGGCCGACAGCTTGCCGCCGTCGACGGCCTCCGCCACCACGTGGTTGTTGGTGAGGATGTGGCCCTGCTTGTCGTAGACGAAGCCCGTGCCGGTGCCGCCCTCGCCGTTGTTGCCCTCGGCCTCGATGGTGACCGTGCTGGGCAGCGCCCTGGCCGCCACGTTCGCGACGGTGCCGGGGTCGCGCTTGAGGTCGGCCGGGTTGGAGGCCGAGACGGTCGTCGAGCCGGTGCCCGCGTTGTCGTCGCGCTCCGCCGCCCAGTAGCCGACGCCACCTCCCACCGCGCCCGCGATCAGGGCCGCCGCGATGACCCCCGCGAGCAGTCCGCCGCGCCGGCCGCCCGGCTTGGGCTGCGGCGGCTGGTAGGAGGCGCCCCAGGTGTGGTTGCCGCCGCCACCGCCCGCGTACGACGGGACCGCCGGAGGCGGAGGGGGCCACTCACCGGCGGGCGCGGGCCCCGCCGAGGGACCCGGGCCGCCCTCGGTGCCGACCGCCCCATGATCCGCGGGCGCAGTGTGCCCAGGCGCGGGCGGGGTCTGTGCGGCGGGAGCAGCGGGAGCGTCCACCGGCACGGGAGGTGCGGACGGGGCCGGGGGGACCGCAGTGCCCTCGTTCTCGGTGCTCACAGCTTTCTCTCCTCGATCCACGGCTGTCGTCGCCGGTCCGGAACGGGTGGCGTTCGTCCTTGAGCGCCGCTCCGCTCGACCTCGTACGGTCTTCACAGCGGCACTCGGGCAGCCACTGTCACTCGTATTACCGGCATGGTCCTGTCACGAACCAGTTGTATGGCCAGTTGTGCAGTTGTACGCGGTCAGCTTTTCCCACCGGCCGTCAGGGCACCATAAGGCGTTCCTGTGCGTCCGCTGCCATCCTTTATGCCGGGCGAAACGGACGCATCCGCTGGGCCGAACTTTCTCGCCGCCCACGCGCGCGGTGGCACCATGACGCGGTGACCCACGCACGACAGCAACACATCCAGGTCGTCGCCCACCGCGGTGCCTCGCAGGACGCCCCCGAGCACACGCTGGCCGCGTACAAGAAGGCGATCGAGGACGGCGCCGACGCCCTCGAGTGCGACGTACGGCTCACGGCGGACGGCCATCTCGTCTGTGTCCACGACCGTCGCGTCAACCGTACGTCGAACGGTCGCGGGGCCGTCTCGGCCCTGGAACTCGCGGACCTGGCCACCCTCGACTTCGGCTCCTGGAAGGACCTGAGGGATCTGAAGGGCCTCAAGGGCAGCCGGCCACTGGAGGAGAGTCCCGACTGGGCGGGAAACACGGCCGACACCTCCGTACTGACCCTGGAGCGGCTGCTCGAACTGGTCGTGGACGCCGGACGCCGCGTCGAGCTGGCCATCGAGACCAAGCACCCCACCAGGTGGGCCGGGCAGGTCGAGGAGCGGCTGCTGCTCCTGCTCAAGCGGTTCGGCCTGGACGCGCCGCCGCCGGACGAGCCCTCGCAGGTGCGCGTGATGAGTTTTTCGGCCCGCTCCCTGTTGCGCGTCCAGGAGGCATCGCCGACCCTGCCGACGGTCTATCTGATGCAGTTCGTCTCGCCCCGCCACCGCGAGGGGCGCCTGCCCCGGGGCGTGCGGATCGCGGGCCCCGGCATCCGGATCGTGCGCAGTCATCCCGCGTACATCGAGAAGCTCACGCGCGCGGGGCACCAGGTGCACGTGTGGACGGTGAACGAGCCCGAGGATGTCGACCTCTGTGTCCGCCTCGGGGTGGACGCGATCATCACCAACCGGCCCGCGGCCGTCCTGGACCACCTCGGCCGGGGATGATTTCCGGCCACCTTCCCGCCGCTTCGTCACAGGGAGTGCTCCGGCGCGTTCGCTACGTGTTCGATCGTTTCGAGTGCGCCACAGGGGACCGTTTGGCCGGTTTCCGGTCCAGTCCATTGGGGCATCCACACCGTGGCGTGGGGCAAAGGAGGTCTCGGGGGTGGCGTTGGTGGTGGCACAGGAGGTGCCCGCGTCGTCGAGCATGGCCGTACCCCATGGCCCTGCGGGCGTGGGGGAAGCACGACACCGGGTGCGTGATCAGCTCCGTTGCGGCGGGGTGCCGGAGTCGATCGTCGACGATGCGGTTCTGATCCTTTCGGAGCTGCTCAGCAATGCCTGCCGGCACGGCAGGCCGCTGGGTGACGCCATGGCGGGCGACGGGGACGTGCGCGTCGCCTGGGAGGTGGACGACCGCGGCAGGCTCACGATCGAGGTGACGGACGGCGGCGGCCCGACCCGTCCGGTTCCGGCCACTCCGTCGGTGACCGCGCGCGGTGGCCGCGGACTCAACATCATCACGGCGCTCGCCGACGACTGGGGCGTGCGCGACGACGCGCGGGGTGAGGTCACCGTCTGGGTGGTCGTCCACAAGGACGTGCACGCGGCCGCGTCGTCGCACCGCCGCGACGACTTCGCCGCCCGTATCGCCGCGCCGCCCGCCGCGGAGCTGGTGGGCCTGGATTTCGCGGACGCCCTGGAGGAGTTGGGCTGAGCGCCGCCGTCGGGCCCTACGGGGGTCACGGCCCCGCGCCGGGCGACCGGAGCGCGACACCCGGTGTCGGTACGAGCGGCTAGGCTCGCGCCCGTACGTAGGAAAGCCGTATCCGGGAGACGTCCAAGATGGCCAAGAAGCGCCCGCAGACCAAGGGCAAGCCGCAAGTCACCAGTGGAGAGATCCCGGTCGTCGGTGCCCGCGAACCCTGCCCCTGCGGCAGCGGACGCCGCTACAAGGCCTGCCACGGCCGGGAGGCCGCCCACGCGGTGACCGAGCTGGTGCAGCGCCCCTTCGAGGGTCTGCCGGGCGAGGGTGACTGGGTCGCGCTGCGCGAGCTGGTGCCCGCGGCGACGGTCGAGCTGCCCCTCAAGGACGAGTTGCCGGAGGGCGTCCCGTCGGTGACGCTCGCGACCGTGCTGCCCATGGCGTGGCCCGCGCTGCGCCGTGACGACGGTTCGGTCCTGCTCGGCCTGCAGAACGACACGCCGTCGGGCGACATCAGCCGCGACCTGGCGGACACGTTGCAGCGCGCGCTGACCACCGAGCCGGGCAACCCGGTGCACGCGCGCCGCGCGCCCGCCGACGGCCCGCGCCTTCAGGATCTGATCGACCCGGACGGCGCTTTCGAGCCGGTCGTGCACTCGGGCTTCGAGTTCTGGGTGCCGGACTCGGAGAACGCCTCGGGTGAGGTCGCCGCCTCCCTGGAGCGGGCCAACGCCGCGGCGATCCCGACCGTCAAGCTCACCGGCGTGGACAGCGCGTACTGGTGCGAGACGCCGGACAAGAACCACCTGCGCTGGGTCATGCCGCACCCGGAGGAGAAGCTCCTCGACGCGCTCGCGCGGCTGCACGCGGCCGGCATGTCCTCGCTCGGCGAGGGCACGCGTCTGGTCGGTTCGTTCCGGGCGCACGGCCTGACGGTCCCGGTGTGGGACCTGCCGAGCGAGGTGAAGGCGGAGGATGTCGAGAAGCCGGCCGCCGAGTTCGCCGAGCGGCTCGCCGCCGCGCTGGCCACGGACGCGCCGCTGACCGCGGACGAGCGCCGCGCGCGCGGGGGCCTCACCAACCGCCAGGTGACGCTGAGCTGACGCCTGGGAACGCCCGGTGCGGAACCACGGAACGGGCCGCACCGGAGCGGGTGACTCCGGTCACAACTCCCGGTAGTTGCAGGTAAATCCATGTCCGAATAGAAGAGATCGAATTTGTAAACCGCGGATCTCTTGTTACCGTTCAAGTAGCCCGGTTGCTGGTGCATCCCCCGTCGCCAGCAACCGGGCGCTTTCATGCCCGCGCCCGGCCGGGGGCCTCAACGTCCGTACGCGGGCGCCGAGTTGGTCCCGGAGCGGAGCAGCAGCGGGCCCTCGCCGTCGGCCGCGTACTCCGCCACGGCTGCGTACCGGGCGGGCTCGGCCCGGGTCTGCCAGCGGGGCGTCTCGCACATCCCCGGCTCGTCCTCGGCGCCCACCACGCAGGTGATCCGCACCGTGCGTCCGTCGGGCGCCATCAGGGTCAGGGTGACGCTGAGGCTCTCGCCCGTCGTGTTGCGGTAGTAGGTGCGCGCCCAGGTCTCCTTCGCCTGGCGCAGCACGCAGGTCTGGGCCTCGATGCCTTCGGGCGAGGTGAGCTGCGGGCCGCATTGCGCGGCGGTGGCCAGACCGAGCCCGGTCAGCAGGGAGGAGGCCGGGCGCTCGGACCCGGCGCCGGACTCGTCGCCGCCGCGGTCGTCCGCCGGGGCGGCGCTCGGCCCGGTGCCCGCCTTGTCGTCCACCTTGTCCGCCGCACCGTCCGGCGCCGACTCCGCCTTCGGCACGGGCGGCCGCTCCGGCTCACCGTCCGTGGGGCCCGCGGAGGCGCCCGCCAGGGGCAGCGCCGCGATGAGCACCACTCCGGCCACGAGCCCGAACAGCCGGAGGCGGGACGCGGGTTTCTCCTGCGCGCGCCCAGGGGGAGCCTCGGAAGTCTCTGGGGGCGGGGGCGCGGCAGGCATGCGCCGAACATAGCGGCGCACACCCGTCACAGCGGTCCGCAGCACCCCGACTGCGCTACAACTCGGGCGCGCTCACACCCGTACGAGTGAGAGCCTCCACGACCGCGTCGACGACGGCCTCCACGTCGGGGGTCCAGGGCGCCGCCGAGCCGGGCAGCGGCGCGCGCTCCCAGCGGACCTGGCCCGCGCCCGTGCCGGACGGCGGCAGGGCCAGGTAGCCGCCCTCGCCGTGGAAGCGCAGGGAGCCGGGCACGAAGTCCTGCGCGTAGAGGAGTTCGCCGAGTTGTGCCAGGGAGTAGGGCGCGACGAGGATCGCGATCCGCTCCGGGGTGGCGATCACCGGGCCGAGTCGTACGTCGGCGCGGTCGAGCGCCGCCAGCGCGCGGGCGCCCGCGACAGCGGGGAGGCTCACGGCGCAGGGCGCGCGCCCCTCGGACGCCCCGGACGAGGCACCGGTGGCGAGGATGACCGGGGCGTCGGGCCGGTTGGCCCACCACCAGCGCACCATGCGCTCGTCGGTCGTCGCTGCGAGCAGCCCCGGATCGAAGGGGTGGGCGCCGGGCACCGTGCAGTCAGGGTCGGGGCATGCGCAGCGGACGCCGTCGCGGCGTCCCGCCGCCGCGAGAGCTATGCCGGGCAGAACCGGCCACCGCCAGGCCGTCGCGTACGTGAGGGCCGCGCTGGTCAGGTCAGACTTCCCGCTGTCCCGCCTGGACAGGATCCTGCGTCGCCTTCCGGGGATCTCGCGCATGAGCGCTCGTTCCTTTCCGTTGACCGAAGAGAACGCTGTGGGCCACATCACACCATGTGTCGAACAGTCACCGTGCGTACGTGCTGGAGCGCTTGACCTCAGCCTGGGCTGCCGGCCCGGGGTGGGCACCCCTATGGTCCGAGCGCCTACTGGGTCATTCATAAGCCTGGCGTGGGGTGGCGGCGCCTGGCGTTTTGCCATCCCGCGTACTTTTCGGCGCCTCCCCCACGGGAGGATGGGGCTCGGTCGTCGATGGCTATGACGCCCGGGTCCGGTACCAGGTTCCGGGTGGATCCCAACTGCCCCTGGTCTTCACCGAGTACGTACCCACCATGACCGCTATGACGCTCCGTCGAACGATGCCAGTCGACCTCAGTGCACTGTTCACCGAGTCGGTTTCTGGCCAACTTGGAACGATCTCTATCGTGAATTGATCATGAGGGAGAACCGCGATCTCTTTACCCCAGAAATCCCTTGAGCACCAGAGACACCGGGAATCCCCGCAGGACAATGCTGGACATCCCCTCTCCGGTGCGTGTAGATGTGGAGACATTGCCGGCGGCGCAGAACAACATGGGGGTTTGCGATGCTATTGAGCAATATGCGCCGGTCAGAAAGCCGGAAGCCATGACGACCCCACGTCTTCCGAAAGTGGCCGGAATCGATTCCTCTCCTGGACAGGTTCCCCCTCCCGCCCACACTGTCGCGCCCGCACCCGCGGTCGCATCCGCCGCTGCCGCACCCCCCGCCCCGGGGGCCGTGATCCAGGACCGGCTCGCCGGCTGGGTCTCCGACCTCACGACGCTGCACGAACTCACGGAGCGGCTGGCGCGCACCGGCGCACTCGACGAGGCACTCGACGAACTCCTGCGCGCCGGAGCCGTCCTGGTGGGCGCCCGGCGCGGTCTCGTCGTCCTGGAGCCGGGCGACGGACTCGGCCCCGCCACCACCGTCGGCCTCGGCCTCTCCCGCCCCGACCTCGGCCATCTGGAGACAGTGCCGCGCGCCGCGACCTCGTACGGGCGCATCCTCGACGGGTTCAGCAACCAGGCCGAGGCGCGGGCCGACCTCCTCGCCGAGGACGGCCTCGACCCCCGCCTGCGCGAGGTCTCCGCGCGCCTCGGCCACGCCGCCAGCTACGCGCTGCCCCTGGCCACCGACGCGGCGGGCCGGCTCGGCGCCGCCGCCTGGTTCTACGACGAGCCCGCCGCGCCCTCCGAGCGCCGGCGCCACCTCATCGGCCTGTACGCGCGCTACGCGACCGAGCACCTGGCCCGCCTGCTCGAAACGGAGCGCACGCGCGCGTGGTCGCGCACGCTCAGTGACGAACTGCTGCCCGCGCGGCTGCCCCGCGTCGCAGGCGTCCAGCTCGCCGTGCGGCACCGCACCGGGCCGCGCGGCGGCGGCGACTGGTACGACGCACTGCCGCTGCCCGAGGGGGCGCTCGGCCTCGCCGTCGGTTCGGTCACGGGCTCCGGCGCGAGCGCGGTCGCCGCGATGGGGCGCCTGCGCGCCTCCTTGCGGGCGTACGCGGTGATGGAGGGGGAGGACCCGGTCGCGGTCCTGTCCGACCTCGAGCTTCTGTTGCGGCTCACTGAGCCGGCGCGCAGCGCGACCGCCCTGTTCGCCTACTGCGAGCCCGCGCAGCGCAAGCTCCTCCTCGCGGGCGCCGGACACTGCCCGCCCCTGCTGATCGGGGAGCGCCGCACCGAGTTCGCGGAGACGACGCTGTCCGCGCCGCTCGGCATGCTCGCCTGCTGGGAGGCGCCGAGCCTGGAGATCGAGCCGGACCCGGGCGAGACGGTGCTGCTCTACACGGACGGCCTCCTGCACCGCACCGGCGACCCCATGGACCGCGCCTTCGCCCGGCTGCACGCGGCCGCCGCGGGCGTCCCCAAGGCGCTCCGCGAGGACCCCGGCGCGATCGCCGACCATGTGCTGCGCACGATGCTCCCCGACGGCCTCGACATGGCCGACAGCGATGAGGACGTGGTGCTGCTCGCGGCCCGTTTCGCGTAGCCGCTCCCGCACATCCAGTAAGAGGCCATCCGGCCCTGGACCCCCTTCCGTACGCTCGTACGATGGAGGGGGTCCACAGCCATATCAGGCCATAGCCACAGGCCATACCCCGGTCATCAACGGACCCGCGTCGAGGAGGAACCGTGTCGGAGGAGCTCACCCCGGAGAACCCGGAGATCATGGAGGCCCCCGAGGGCGACGAGCCCATCAAGCAGCGCAAGAACGGCCTCTATCCCGGTGTCTCCGACGAGCTCGCCGAGAACATGAAGTCCGGCTGGGCCGACACCGAGCTGCACGACCTGCGGCCGATCGCGCAGGCCGCCGAGACGGCCGCGCGCCGCGCCGCCCTGTCCGCCCGCTTCCCGGGCGAGCGCATCGTGGTGCCCGCGGGCAACCTCAAGACCCGCTCGAACGACACGGAGTACGCCTTCCGCGCCTCCGTCGAGTACGCGTACCTCACCGGCAACCAGACGGAGGACGGCGTCCTCGTCCTGGAGCCCACCGCCGACGGCCACCAGGCGACGATCTACCTCCTTCCGCGCTCCAACCGCGAGAACGGCGAGTTCTGGCTCGACGGCCAGGGCGAGCTGTGGGTCGGCCGCCGCCACTCCCTGACCGAGGCCGAGAAGCTCTACGGCATCCCCGCCGCCGACGTCCGCGAACTCGCCGACGCGCTGCGCGAGGCCACCGGCCCCGTGCGCGTGGTGCGCGGCTACGACGCCGGCATCGAGGCCGCCCTGACCGACAAGGTCACCGCCGAGCGCGACGAGGAGCTGAAGACGTTCCTGTCCGAGGCGCGCCTCGTGAAGGACGCGTTCGAGATCGGCGAGCTGCAGAAGGCGGTCGACTCGACCGTGCGCGGCTTCGAGGACGTCGTGAAGGTCCTCGACAAGGCCGAGGCGACGAGCGAGCGCTACATCGAGGGCACGTTCTTCCTGCGCGCCCGCGTCGAGGGCAACGACATCGGCTACGGCTCCATCTGCGCCGCGGGCCCGCACGCCTGCACGCTGCACTGGGTGCGCAACGACGGCCCGGTCCGCTCCGGCGACCTGCTGCTGCTCGACGCCGGTGTGGAGACGCACACGTACTACACCGCCGACGTCACGCGCACGCTGCCGATCAACGGCCGCTACAGCGACCTCCAGCGCAAGATCTACGACGCCGTGTACGAGGCCCAGGAGGCCGGTATCGCAGCGGTCAAGCCCGGTGCCAAGTACCGCGACTTCCACGACGCCTCGCAGCGCGTGCTCGCCGAGAAGCTCGTCGAGTGGGGTCTGGTCGAGGGTCCGGTCGAGCGCGTCCTGGAGCTGGGGCTCCAGCGCCGCTGGACGCTGCACGGCACCGGGCACATGCTCGGCATGGACGTCCACGACTGCGCGGTCGCGCGGACCGAGACGTACGTGGACGGCACGCTGGAGCCCGGCATGGTCCTCACCGTGGAGCCGGGTCTGTACTTCCAGGCCGACGACCTGACCGTGCCCGAGGAGTACCGCGGCATCGGCGTCCGGATCGAGGACGACATCCTCGTCACCGAGGACGGCAACCGGAACCTGTCGGCCGGGCTGCCGCGCCGGTCCGACGAGGTCGAGGCGTGGATGGCGGGTTTGAAGGGCTGATGCGCGGCCTATAGCGGCGCATTCGGAGGCGGAACCGTGACACGGTTCCGCCTCTCGGCGTATGAGTGGCCTGTGTGGCGCGTCAGTCGGGCCGCGCGGCGTCACACCGCCATGAGGGGGGTGTCCTTGCGCCACTTGAGCAGCTTGTCGAAGCTGACCACCGTGCCGGGTCTGCCGGGCTTGGTGGCGACGTCGACGTGGTCGGCGAGCGCGTGGATGAGGCCGAGGCCCCGGCCGTGCTCGGCGTCGTCGGGCGCCTGGCGCGGCGCCGTGCGGCCTCTGAGCGGGGCGATGCCGGGGCCCGAGTCGGCGACCTCGATGCGGCACTTCTCGCCGTCCAGGTACGCGGTGACCCGATAGGCTCCCGAGGACTCGCTGGTGGCGTGCGGGCCGCCGTGCTCGACCGCGTTCGCACACGCCTCGCTGAGGGCGACCGACAGGTCGTAGAGGACCTCCGGGTCGACGCCCGCGGTCTCCATGGTGCCGACGAGAAGGCGTCTGGCGAGCGGCACGCTCGCGGCCTCACGCCGCAGATGGAGGGACCACCAGATGCTCATGCTCCAGCCTCCTGGCCGCGGCTCGACATACCGATACGTATTGCCAGCCCCGGCCCCGCGCAATCGCGCAGGTGTCGTGGTTCCGCCCATTTGGTCGACGCGAGCGGGCCACTCGTCGCGATAAGGGAGATTCACGACCTTGTGGACCTGCCGTATGGGACGGGTCAGGCCAGTGGGATGATGACCACGCCATGTCTGCCCCCCACCCGCGCGGGACGCGCAGTGCGGCCGATCTCCGGCTGCTGAGGGCCGCGGTGTTCGCCGCGGTCTGCGTCGTGCTGTCCGCGGCGGGGCACGTCCTCGGCTCGACCGCCACGGTTCCGCTGTGGACGCTGGCGCTCGGCTTCCTCGCGGCGTTCTGCGTGGCCGCCCCACTGGCCGGCCGCGAGCGGTCGCTGCCCGGCATCGCCGTCACGCTGGGGCTCGGACAGATCGGCCTGCACAGCCTCTTCGGACTCGGCCAGCACGGCCCGATGGGCACGGGCGGCGGACAGCCCTCCGTGGTGGAACAGGCCGCGCACCTGATGTGCGGGGCGGGCGCGTCGGCGCTCAGCCCGGTGCAGGCACAGCGCATCCTCGACCAGGCACGCGTCACGCCGGACGCCGTCGCCGGGACGCATCACGACATGGCGGTCGCGGCGAGCTCCTCCATGCCGCTGCTGCCGTCCCTGCCGATGCTCATCGGGCACCTGCTCGCCGCGGCGGGCGCCGGCTGGCTGCTGCGCCGCGGCGACCTCGCCCTGAGCCGCATCGTGCGGCTCTCCAAGGTGTCGGCGCAGCAGGTCGCGGAAGGGGCGCTGGTGCGTTCCCTGCGGGGTGCGCTCGCGCTCGTACGGGCGCTGCGTGCGGGCCTCCTCGGCGCGCTCGGGGCGCTTCCGCGCGTGCCGCACGCCGGGTTCCCCGCGCTGCCCGCGCTGCGGACGGCGGCGCTTCAGCACTCCGTGATCCGGCGCGGGCCGCCGGTCGTCGGCGACACGTTCCTTCTCGCTGCCTGACACAGCAGCCGGACTCCCCGCGCGACCGTGTGGTCCCGCGTGAGGGTGAGGCGTGCTGTGCGGCACGCGCGCGTACCCGTCCTTTCACCGCGTCGCAACGGCGCGCGGTGCTGCGCGGGCGCGCCCCTCAACCCTTTCGTCGGATCCCGCTGAACGTGGAGTTCACCCAGTCATGAAGAAGATGTCCCGCGCCGCTCTCGTCGGTGCCGCCGCCGTCTCCTCCGTCGTCCTCGTCTCCGCCCCCGCCTTCGCGCACGTGAGCGTGCAGCCGGAGGGTGCCGCCGCCAAGGGCGGTTACGCCGTGATCGACTTCAAGGTGCCGAACGAGCGCGACGACGCCGCGACGGTCAAGCTCGAGGTCAACTTCCCGACCGACCACCCGCTCGCCTCGGTGATGCCGCAGCCGATGCAGGGCTGGAAGGTCGAGGTCACCAAGTCCAAGCTCGACAAGCCGCTGGAGATGCACGGCGAGAAGATCACCCAGGCGGTCTCCAAGGTCACATGGACGGCGACCGGCTCCGGTGCCGACAAGGGTGTCCAGCCCGGTTACTTCCAGAAGTTCCCGGTCTCGGTCGGCGCCCTGCCGACCGACGCCGACGAGCTGGTCTTCAAGGCGATCCAGACCTACGACAACAAGGAGGTCGTGCGCTGGATCGAGCCGCAGCAGAAGGGCCAGGAGGAGCCGGAGAACCCGGCGCCGGTGCTCGCGCTGACGGCCGCCGCGGACGACGAGCACCAGGCGTCCGGCGCCTCGGCCGACAAGGCTGACGACAAGGAGGCCACGGCGGCCTCCACCACGTCGTCCGACAGCTCCGACAGCGACACCACCGCCCGTGTCCTCGGCATCGTCGGCATCGTCGTCGGCGCCGCCGGTGTGGCGTTCGGGGTGCTCGCGGGCCGTCGGCGCACCACCGCCTGAACCACCCATGGCGGGTGCCGGGGCCGCGGTGGGCGGCCCCGGCGTCCGCCGACCCCTTCACATCTGGGACATTTCTCTATGCGCACGACCATGAACAAGAAGCTGTTCGCCGCCGCCGGACTGGTCCTGGCGGCCACCCTCTCCCTGACGGCCTGCGGCAGCGACGACGACAGCGGCAAGGCCGTCGCCGACGTGTCGGCCGAGTCCGGCACGAAGAAGGCCGCGACCGTCCTCGACCAGCCCTTCAAGAAGCCGGACGTCGTCCTCACGGACACCCACGGCAAGAAGTTCGACCTGCGCGAGCGGACCGCGGGCAAGCCGACGCTGCTCTACTTCGGCTACACGCACTGCCCCGACGTCTGCCCGCTGACGATGAGCAACATCGCCGTCGCCAAGAAGGCCCTGCCCAAGGCCGAACAGGACCAGCTCCAGGTCGTCTTCGTCACCACCGACCCCGACCGGGACACCCCGGCCGTGCTCGGCAAGTGGCTCAAGGCGCAGGACCCCGCCTTCATCGGCCTGACCGGTGACTTCGCCACCATCCGGAAGTGCGCCCGCACGCTCGGCATCTCCATCGAGCCGACCAAGAAGGACAAGAACGGCAAGCTCGTCTCGATGCACGGCACGCAGGTCATCGCCTTCTCGCCGAAGTCGAACGCCGGGTACGTCCTCTACGGCGAGGACGCCACGGTCGACGACTACACCAAGGACCTGCCCAAGATCGTCAAGGGGGCGACCCCGTGAGGCGCGCCCCCGTGGCCCTGAGCGCCATAGCGCTGGCCTGCGGGCTCACGCTGACCGCCTGCGGGTCCGACAGTTCCGGTGACACACCGGATGTGAAAGTGGAGGGCGCGTTCATCCCCGAGCCCGCCTCCGACGACATGGCGGCGGGATTCTTCCTCGTACGCAACGACGGCGGCGCCGACACCCTCTCCTCCGTCAGCAGCGACATCGCCGGACAGGTCACCCTGCACACCACCGAGGGCGGGGTGATGAAGGAGCAGGACTCCTTCGCCGTACCCGCCGACGGCGAGCTGGACTTCGAACGGGGCGGCAACCACCTCATGTTCGAGAACCTGAAGCGGAAGCCGAAGGAGGGCGACAAGGTGTCGGTGAAGCTGCGCTTCGACAAGGCGGGGACCGTCACCGTCTCCTTCCCGGTGAAGGCCGCCACCTACAACCCGGCGTCGCACACGTCGTCGCACGCTTCTCACTGAAGGGGCTGACCCGTACGTGAAGACCATCGCTCCCCGCTCCGGGCACCCGGTCCCGCGCTTCCGCCACCTGGTGCTGCTGTTCCTCGCCGTCACCGGCGCGCTCCTGGCCGGTGCCGCGCCCGCGTCCGCGCACGCCGCGCTGACCGGGAGCGACCCCCAGCAGGGAGCGGTGGTCCAGACGGCGCCCAAGCAGGTCTCCCTGACCTTCTCCGAGGACGTCGCCATGTCGAGCGGCTCGGTGCGCGTGCTCGACCCCGCGGGCAAGCGCGTCGACAGCGGCAAGGTGGGCCACCCCGGCGGCACGACGTACACCGTGGGGCTGCACTCGGGCCTGCCCGACGGCACCTTCACCGTCGCCTACCAGGTCGTCTCCGCCGACAGCCACCCCGTCTCCGGCGCCTTCACCTTCTCCATCGGCGCCCCCTCCAAGACCACCGCGGTCCTGTCCGACCAGAACGCGGGCGGAGGCGTCGTCGGCGCCCTCTACGGCTTCGCGCGCTACGTCTCCTACGCGGGCTTCATCCTGCTGGTGGGCGGCGCGGCGTTCGTCCTGGGCTGCTGGCCGCGCGGCGCCGGGCTCAAGCCCGTGCAGCGGGTCGTCGTCGGCGGCTGGACCGCGCTGACCGCGGCCACGCTCGCCCTGCTGCTGATGCGCGGCTCGTACACCGGCTCGGGCAAGGTCAGCGACATCTTCGACATGGATCTGCTCGGGCAGGTGCTGCAGACGAAGTCCGGCGCGGCCCTGACCTCCCGCCTCCTGCTGCTCGCGGCGGCCGCCCTCTTCATCGCCGTCCTCTTCGGCGCGTACGTGAAGCGGGCCGAGGACGGCGACGAGAAGGAGGTCAGGGACCTCACCTTCGGTCTCGCCGTCGGCGGCGCCGTCGTCGCGGCGGGGCTCGCCGCGACCTGGGCCCTGGCCGAGCACGCCTCGACCGGCCTCCAGGCCGGTGTGGCCATGCCCGTCGACATCCTGCACCTGCTGGCCGTGGCCACCTGGCTCGGCGGGCTGACGACCCTGCTCACCGCGTTGTACCGGGCCCCCTCCATCGAGGCGTCCGCGGTGCGCCGCTACTCCCGGGTGGCGTTCTCCAGCGTCGTCGTGCTCGCCGCGACCGGGCTCTACCAGTCGTGGCGCCAGGTCGGCTCCTGGTCCGCGCTGACCGGGACGCGCTACGGGGTGCTGCTGCTGATCAAGGTCGGCCTCGTCGCCGTCCTCGTCGGCATCGCCTGGTTCTCCCGGCGGTGGACGGGCCGGCTCTCGGAGCGGCTGACCACCGACGCCACCGACAGCGCGGAAGCCCCCGAGGCCACCGTCGCGCCGGTGGAGCACCAGCGTGCCTCCGAGAAGAAGAGCAAGGTCGCGGTCGGTGGCGCCGCCAAGAAGGCTGCCGAGGGTGAGGACAAGGACGGGGACAGCGAGGAGCAGGCCGGGCACGACCCCGCCCGCGCCGCGCAGTTGGCCCGGCAGCGGGCCGCCGTCGCCGCCGCCCGCGCCAAGCGCATGCGCGACGCCGACCCGCACCGCTTCGGTCTGCGCCGCTCCGTCCTCGCCGAAGCGGGCGTCGCGATCGTCCTGCTCGCCGTCACCACCATGCTGACGACGACCGAACCCGGCCGTACGGAGGAGGAAGCCTCGTCCGCCACCTCCGCCGCGCAGACCCGGTCCGGGCCGCTCTCGCTGAAGCTGCCGTTCGACACCGGCTCCACGGACGGCAAGGGCACGGTCCAGGTCGACCTGGACCCCGGCCGCACCGGCACCAACGTCATGCACCTCTACGTCGAGCGGCCCGGCGGCAAGGCCTTCGACGTCCCCGAGGTGAAGATCTCCTTCACCCTGGAGGCGAAGAAGATCGGCCCGCTGCCCGTCGTGCCCGACCGCATCGCCACGGGACACTGGACGGCGAACAACGTGCAGATCCCCGGTGCGGGCGACTGGAAGATCGCGGTGACCGTGCGCACCTCCGACATCGACCAAGTGACCGTCACCAAGAACGCGAAGATCGGCTGAACCACCATGGCGGACACCGAAAGCCGTACGGGCTCGCAGACGCGGGCCACCACGGCGTCCGAAGGCATCACCCGGCGCCGGCTCATCGGGACGGCGGGCGCCACCGGCGTCGCCCTCGGCGCCGTCGGCGCGGGCGCGGGATACGCCGCGGCCGCGTCGAACAAGCTGGAGCAGACGACCGCGTTGACGTCACTCGGCGCGGACGCGGTGATGTTTCACGGGAAACATCAGCCCGGCATCACCACCCCGCTCCAGGCCCGCGGCCATCTCGTCGCCTTCGACCTGGCCGCGGGGGCGGGCCGCAAGGAGGCCGCCGCTCTGCTGCGCCGCTGGTCGGCGACGGCCGAACGGCTGATGGCGGGCGAGGCGGCGACGAACGACGACACGGACGTCGCCCGCGACGCCGGACCGTCCTCCCTCACGGTCACCTTCGGCTTCGGCCACAGCTTCTTCTCCCGTACGGGGCTGGAGAAGCAGCGCCCGACCGCCCTGGACCCGCTGCCCGACTTCTTCTCCGACCACCTCGACAAGGCCCGCAGCAACGGTGATCTGTGGGTGCAGATCGGCGCCAACGACTCCCTCGTCGCCTTCCACGCCCTGCGCGCGCTCCAGAAGGACGCGGGGAAGGCGGCGAAGGTGCGCTGGCAGATGAACGGCTTCAACCGCTCGCCCGGCGCCACCGCCCACCCCATGACGACCCGCAACTTGATGGGTCAGATGGACGGCACCAACAACCCCAAGCCCGCCGACGCCGACTTCGACAAGCGGATCTTCGTGCCGGAGTCCGGCTCGCCCGCGTGGATGGTGAACGGCTCGTACGTCGTCGTACGGCGGATCCGGATGCTGCTCGACGACTGGGAGAAGCAGTCGACGGCGGCGCAGGAGAGCGTGATCGGCCGCAAGAAGTCGACAGGCGCACCGCTGACCGGCGGGGACGAGACGACCGAGCCGGACCTGGAGAAGACGGACGCGGGCGGGAACCTCGTCATCCCGCTCAACGCCCACGCCCGCATCACCCGGCCCGACCAGAACGGCGGTGCGGCGATGCTGCGGCGCCCGTTCTCGTACCACGACGGCTTCGACCCGGACGGCGCCCCGGACGCGGGCCTGCTCTTCATCTGCTGGCAGGCGGACCCGCTGCGCGGCTTCGTCCCCGTCCAGCGCAAGCTCGACCGCGGCGACGCGCTGTCGCAGTTCATCCGCCACGAGGCGAGCGGCCTGTTCGCGGTGCCGGGCGGGGCGGAGAAGGGCGGATACGTGGGGCAGGCGCTGCTGGAGGGGTGAGCGGCGGGTGCCTGGTGGGGCGGGAGTGCCTGGTGGTTCGTCCGTGGGCCGGGCCGCGCGGGGCCCATTAGGGTGACCTCATGCCAGCCAGCTACGCGTATCTCGGCCCCGAGGGCACCTTCACCGAAGTCGCCCTGCGCACGCTCCCGGAGGCTGCCACCCGCGAACTCGTCCCGATGGTGTCCGTGCCCGCGGCGCTCGACGCCGTCCGCAACGGCGAGGCCGAGGCCGCCTTCGTGCCGATCGAGAACTCCGTCGAGGGCGGCATCACCACGACCCTTGACGAGCTGGTCGCGGGCCGGCCGCTGATGATCTACCGCGAGGTGCTGCTCGACATCACCTTCGCGCTGCTCGTACGGCCCGGCACCCAGCTCAGCGACATCAAGACCGTCACCGCGCACCCCGCCGCCCAGCCGCAGGTCCGCAACTGGATGAAGGCCCATCTGCCGGACGTCGTCTGGGAGTCCTCCGCGTCGAACGCCGACGGCGCCCGCCTCGTCCAGGAGGGCCGCTACGACGCCGCCTTCGCCGGGGAGTTCGCGGCCGCGCGCTACGGGCTCGAACCCCTGGTCACGGAGATCCACGACGCGCAGAACGCGCAGACCCGGTTCGTCCTGGTCGGCAGGCCCGCGCGCCCCGCCGCGCCGACCGGCGCGGACAAGACCTCGGTGGTCATCTGGCAGCGGGACGACCGGCCCGGCACGCTGATGGAACTGCTCCAGCAGTTCGCGATCCGCGGGGTCAACCTGATGCTGCTGCAGTCACGGCCCACCGGCAAGGGCATCGGCGACTACTGCTTCGCCATCGACGCGGAGGGCCACATCTCGGACCGCAGGGTGGCCGAGGCGCTGATGGGCCTGAAGCGGGAGTGCCCGCAGATCCGCTACCTCGGCTCGTACCCGAGGGCCGGCGTCGCCGTGGAGGACGTACGACCGCTGCGGACGGGGACGTCGGATGACGCGTTCGCGACGGCGTCCGACTGGCTGGCGCGCTGCCAGGACGGCCGGTTCTGAGCCGCCCGTGGCGGCGCCTCCTTTCCACATGCCCCCGCCCCCGGTCCGACCAGCGGATTTTCGCCGTCCACAAGAGTTATCCACAGCCCTCATCTCGACGTGGGGATAAGTCGACAGCAAGACGCGACATGGTCGACAAATCGGTCTACAGACCACAAGTGTGTCCACAGTCCCGCACGTCACCCCTAGTCGCACCACGTCCATCCTTTTCCTTTGATCAACTCTTTGGAGTGAAGCGTTTCCACCCGAAAGTGAGCATGGCGCTGGTTTGATCCGGGAATCCTTCGCGATGGATGCGGCTTTCGGAACGCCTCCCTCCGATGTCCACAGATCTTTCTCACAGCCTGTGGACAACTTGCCCGCAGTGGGCGCCCCTGTGGACAACGGGGCCCCAAGTCCCGCCCGCCGCAAGGGATTCAGGTCAAGGCACGGGGCCGGATCTGGCCCTTTCGGGGAAAACAGCCCTTTTCATTGACGCGCCACAGACGAGCGCTTTACGCCTGTCACGGACGGCCCGGATTGATCTTTTTCGGCCACGTCGCATCGTCGTCCCATATTCCGGCAAATCGCCCACAAAGCGGCGCAATGGATATCGGGTCGAGAGCCGGAACGCCGCACCGGTAGCCTGGAGGGGTGATTGACCTTCGCCTGCTCCGTGAGGACCCCGACCGTGTTCGCGCCTCCCAGCGCGCCCGTGGAGAGGACGTCGCGCTCGTCGACGCCGTCCTCTCCGCCGACGAGCGGCGCAGGTCGTCCGGGCTCCGCTTCGACGAACTCCGCTCCGAGCAGAAGTCGCTCGGCAAGCTCATGGGCAAGGCCACGCCCGAGGAGCGCGCGGAGCTGCTCCAGAAGGCCGAGGGTCTCAAGGCGCGCGTGAAGGCCGCCGAGGCCGACCAGCGCGAGGCCGAGGAGGAGACCCAGCGTCTCGCCCTCCAGCTGGGGAACGTCGTGCACCCCGACGTCCCGCGCGGCGGCGAGGAGGACTTCGTCGTCCTGGAGACGCACGGCACGATCCGCGACTTCGGCGCCGAGGGCTTCGAGCCCAAGGACCACCTGGAGCTCGGCGAGGCGCTCGGCGCCATCGACGTCGAGCGCGGCGCGAAGGTCTCCGGCTCGCGCTTCTACTACCTGACCGGCGTCGGCGCCCTCCTGGAGCTGGCGCTCGTCAACGCGGCGATCGCGCAGGCCACCGAGGCCGGCTTCACGCCGATGCTGACCCCGGCCCTGGTGCGCCCGCGCGCCATGGAGGGCACGGGCTTCCTCGGCCAGGCCGCCGAGAACGTGTACCACCTGGAGAAGGACGACTACTACCTGGTCGGCACCTCCGAGGTCCCGCTCGCCGCGTACCACATGGACGAGATCATCGAGGCGGACCAGCTGCCGCTGCGCTACGCCGGGTTCTCCCCCTGCTTCCGGCGCGAGGCGGGCACGTACGGCAAGGACACCCGCGGCATCTTCCGCGTGCACCAGTTCGACAAGGTCGAGATGTTCTCGTACGTCCACCCCGACGACGCGCAGAACGAGCACCAGCGCCTCCTGGAGTGGGAGAAGCAGTGGCTGACCGGCCTGGAGCTGCCCTTCCAGGTGATCGACGTCGCCACCGGTGACCTCGGCTCCTCCGCCTCGCGCAAGTTCGACTGCGAGGCGTGGATCCCGACGCAGGGCAAGTACCGCGAGCTGACGTCGGCGTCGAACTGCGACGGCTTCCAGGCGCGCCGCCTGTCGGTCCGCATGCGCGACGGCAAGAAGGTGCAGCCGCTCGCGACCCTGAACGGCACGCTGTGCGCGGTGCCCCGCACGATCGTCGCCATCCTGGAGAATCACCAGCAGGCCGACGGCTCCGTGCGCGTGCCCGAGATGCTCCGGCCGTACCTCGGGGGCCGAACCACTCTTGACCCCAAGTAACCGCAGCCTGGAGCCGATCCACTCGTGAGCCATCCCGCTCCCCCCGCACCCGCCTTCCCGTACAAGCTCGTCGCGACCGATCTCGACGGAACGTTGCTGCGCTCCGACGACACGATCTCCGGGCGGACGCGGGACGCACTCGCCGCGGTCACGGCAGCGGGCGCCTCGCACATCATCGTGACCGGCCGGGCCGTGCCCTGGACCCGCCACATCCTCGACGACCTCGGCTACGACGGGATCGCGGTGTGCGGCCAGGGCGCGCAGGTCTATCACGCGGGGGAGCACCGCCTCCTCACCTCGGTGACGCTCGACCGGCAGCTCGCCGGGCTCGCGCTCGCCAAGATCGAGGCGGAGATCGGCCCGCTGGCGCTGGCCGCGAGCCGTGACGGGCTCGACGGCGAGGTCATCGTCGGCCCCGGCTACCGCGAGGGCGGCGGCCTGCCCGCGACCCCGTTCACGGACGTCGCCGAGCTGTGGGCCGCGCCGCTCAACAAGGTCTACGTCCAGCATCCGGAGCTGACCGACGACCAGCTCGCGGAGGCCGCGCGCACCGTCGCCGGCGATCTGGTGGGCGTCACGATGGCGGGCGAGGGCATCGTGGAGCTGCTCCCGCTCGGGCTGTCGAAGGCGACGGGGCTCTCGCTGGCCGCCCGCCGTCTCGGTGTGAAGGCCACCGACACGATCGCCTTCGGCGACATGCCCAACGACCTGCCGATGTTCGCGTGGGCGGCTCATGGCGTGGCGATGGCCAACGCCCACGAGAGCCTCAAGGAGGTCGCCGACGAGGTGACCGCGTCGAACGACGACGACGGGATCGCGGTCGTCCTCGAGCGGATGCTGGGCTGAGACCTGCCGGTCATCGGCGGCGGTTGTACGTCCTGCTGGTGGCGGAGGATGCGCGGATCGAACGCGCGCGGGGCTTCCAACCCCGACGACGGCTTAGCGGGCCGCTGCCTTACCACTCGGCCAATCCTCCGGGAGGGGCGGCCCGCGCGCCGCGGAGGGCACGCGCTCGAAGCGGCCGCCCCGGGCAGCACCCCTGGGGCGGGGCTCGACGGAGTGCGATGACTACTCCGGAGCCTGCCTCGGGCTGCCCCGCAGGGAGCTCGACGGACTACTGACAGACATCGTCGCGCTCCTCTCCCGGTGGGTGGGCGCCGGTGGGTCCCCGGCGCGGTGCTACGACAACTACTCTGCCGCGCTGCCGAGTTCAACGCCACCGAATAAACGGCAGGTCCTCACCCGGTCAGCGCCGACGCCACCTGCGCCGCCGCGCCTTGCTGAAGAACCACCCGGCAGGCGGCTCGTCCGAACGCCACGGCTGCGGGTCCGGGCCGCCGTCGCGCCACCGCGCGGCGAGCATACGGGCCCGCGCGGACGGTTCGGCCGTCTCGGCGGCGCGTATGAAGTCGGCGTCCAGGACCACGCCGTCCCAGGCGTCACCCTGGCCGGACCGGGCGTCGTCGCCGGTCTGCTCCTGTGCCATCGTCGATCCTCCTCGGGTCGCCTGTCGGACGGCGCACCCTCCCACCAGTGTTCCGGGGGGAGGGTGAAGTCGGCATGAAGAGACGGCCGAGCCGGCCCCGGCGCCTACTCCTCGCCCGCCAGCTTCAGCGCCCGCAGCCGCTGTCCCGCGTACCAGGTCGCCACGACGGTCACGGCCACGAGGAGCACCGTGGCGAGCGGCAGTCCCACGTCCGAGGTGACGAGGTCGCCGCCGGACACCTTGTGGGCGACCGCGAGGGACCACTGCTGCACGCTGAGCGTGCGCGCCCCGGCGACCAGGGAGCCGAACAGCGCCTCCCACACGAGGGCGTAGACCAAACCGAACACCACGGCGTGCCGGGTCACCGTGCCGAGGAGCAGGAAGATCGCGGCGTACGCGATGGAGGCGACCAGCGCGGCGATGGTGTAGGCGACGGCGATCTGTTGCCCGTTCCCGTTCAGGATCAGGCCCGCGATCAGCGTCGGGACGGCCGAGAAGACCATGGTCACGGCGATCGCCACGATGAGCTTCGTGAAGATGATCGTGGGGCGCTTGACCGGCTTGGACAGGAGGTAGACCACGGAGCCGTCGTCGATCTCGGGGCCGATGGCGCCGGTGCCCGCGATGACGCCGATGAGCGGCACCATCGTGGCCAGGGCGAAGCCGCCGAGGACGTCGACCGCGGTCTGGTCGTCCGCGCCGGTGAGGCCGCGCACCAGCGCGGAGATCACGACGAGCAGGACGGGCAGGGCGAACAGGATGAGGGCGCGGCGCCGGCCGAGCAGGGCCCGGTAGGTGAGGCGGGCGACAGTGGGGTCGTACATCAGGGCCTCCTACGCCGCGACGAGATACGAGAAGACGGACTCGAGGGACTCGTCGGACGGCGAGACCGTGAGCAGGCGGATGCCGTTCGCCCGCGCCACCTTCGGCAGCAGGGTCGTGAACCGGCCGAAGTCGACGGCCTGGACGCGCAGCGCGCCTTCCTTCAGGTCGACCTCGATGCCCGCCGTCGACGGGTCCGCGATCAGCGCGGCGGCCAGGGCCCGGTCGTCGCTGGAGCGGATCAGGTAGCGGTGGGGCCGGTCGGTCATCAGGCGGCGGATCTTGCGGAAGTCACCGCTGGCCGCGTGGCGACCGGCGACGATCACCTCGATGTGCGAGGCGAGCTGCTCGACCTCCTCCAGGATGTGGGAGGAGAAGAGCACCGTGCGCCCCTCGTCCCCCATGCGCCGCAGAAGGTCCATGAGCTGCATGCGCTGGCGCGGGTCCATGCCGTTGAACGGTTCGTCCAGGAGCAGCACGGACGGTTCGTGCACGAGCGCGGAGGCCATTTTCACGCGCTGCCGCATGCCCTTGGAGTACGTCGAGATCTTGCGGTCCTGCGCGTACTCCATCTCGACCGTGGCGAGCGCCCGCTGGGCCTCCTTCTCGCCGAGGCCGTGCAGCTCGGCGTTGGCGACGACGAACTCCTTGCCCGTGAGGAAGTCGTACATCGCCTCGCGCTCGGGGACGATGCCGATGTGGCGGTAGATCTGCTCGTTGCGCCAGATCGGTTCGCCGTCGAGGGTCACCGATCCGTTCGACGGGGCGAGGAAGCCGCCCATCATGTTGATGAGGGTGGACTTCCCCGCGCCGTTCGGGCCGAGGAGGCCGGTCACGCCGGGGCCGATCGTCATCGTGACGTCGTTGACGGCCACGACGTTGCCGAACCAGCGCGAGACGTGGTCGATGTTGATCGCGGTCACAGTCCGACCTTCCGGTAGCGGCGCATCAGCAGCCCGTAGGAGCCGGCGATGAGCCCGAGTACGACGAGCAGATAGACCACGCCCTGGCCCGTGCCCGGACCGTCGGCGCCGGGGAAGGCGGAGGTGGCGCCCAGGAAGGCGGTCTGTACGCCGTCGATGAGCGTGATCGGCGAGAAGAGGCCGAGCCAGGACACCGCGCTTCCGTTGCCCTGGTTGTGGGCGATCGCCTGCACCGTGGAGACCGCTCCGTAGGAGATGGTCAGGACGGCGATGACGGCCGCGATGCCGAAGCCGCGGCGCGGGGTGACGGCGGAGACGACGAGCCCTATCCCGGCGAAGAGCAGCGACAGCAAGGCCACGGAGACCAGTCCCTGGGCGAATCCCTTGGTCTGCTCGGAGAAGTCCAGTTTGGCGAGCAGAGAGCCGACGTAGAGGACGAGCAGGGGGGCGGCCGTGAGGATGAACAGGGCCGACGTCATGGCGGCGAACTTCGCGGCCACGTAGTCCACGTGCTCGATGGGGCGCGAGAAGTACAGCGGAACCGTCTTGAAGCGCAGGTCGCGGGAGACGGCCTGCGGTGCCTGCGACGCCACGTACAGGCCGATCACCGCCTGGAGGATGATCGCGTAGCGCGTGTAGTCGACGGGGAGGTCCTTCGCCTTGGTGGCGACGGCGACCGCGACCATGATCAGCGCGGGGACGCACATCACGACGAAGAGCAGCATCGGCAGCACTTTGGACTTGGCCGAGCGGCCGAGCCCGTACGCGCCGCGCAGGCTCTGCGAGAACAACGAGCGGCGGGCGTACGCGCGGCCGAGGCGCGGGCCGTCGTAGTGGCGGTAGCCGATGTTGTGGATCTGGGTGGACGACCGGTCCGTGGGCATGGGCTCAGTGGTCATCGCGCGAGCCTCCCGTCTGTCGTGCGGCGGTGGTGGCCGCCCAGGCGGCGGCGCGCTCCGAGAGCTGCTCCTGCCGCTCCTCGTCCTGGGGGCGGAAGACTTCCGCGATGTGGTGCCTGCGCTGCTCCATGCGGACCAGACCCAGGCCGAGGTCCGCGACGACGTCGCGCACGATGTCGTACGTCTCCTCGCCCTGGGCGGTGAGCAGGACGGTGTGGCCCGCGCCGGGCAGCTCGCCGCCGGTGGTCGTCTCGATGCCGCGACGCGCGAACGCCTCGCGCAACGCGGTGGTCCCGTCCGGGTGTTCGTCGCTGTCGGTGACCTCGATCGCGAGCGTCGCCGTGCTCTGCGTGAAGTCGGTGGTGGAGCTGGAGCGCAGCAGCTTGCCGCCGTCGATGACGACGACGTGGTCGCAGGTGCGCTCCAGCTCGCCGAGGAGATGGGAGGTGACCAGGACCGAGATGCCGAAGTCCGTGTGGACGCGGCGGATGAGGTCCAGCATGTCGTCGCGGCCGACCGGGTCCAGGCCGTTCGTCGGCTCGTCCAGGAAGACGAGCTGCGGGTCGTGGACGAGGGCCTGCGCCAGCTTCACGCGCTGCTTCATGCCCGTCGAGTAGCCGCCGATGGGGCGGTAGCGCTCCTCGTACAGGCCGACGTGGCGCAGGGTGTCGGCGGTCCGCTCACGGGCGGCGGTGGGCGGCAGCCCCGACATGCGGGCCATGTGGACGACGAACTCGGTGGCCGAGACGTCGGGCGGCAGGCAGTCGTGCTCGGGCATGTACCCCACGCGCTCGCGGATCTCACCGCCCTTGGTCGCGACGTCCAGTCCGAGCACTTCGGCACGGCCCTCCGAGGCGGGGGACAGACCAAGGAGAATCTTGATCATGGTGGACTTGCCGGCGCCGTTGGCACCGACGAGTCCGGTCACCCCGGGCCCGATATCCATGGTCAGCCCGTCGAGCGCGGTCACCCGGGGGAACCGCTTGCTCAGGCTTTCGGTCGCGATCACAGTCACGGTTCGACCGTAGTGGCGCGTGCCACACGGAATCGTCAGACCAGAGGGTCGACCTTCTATGAGACCTGAGTATTACGGGTCCCTAGGGGTCCTCCCTGGGTAGCCCCCCGCACCCCTTTTTCCACAACCTGCGCGTTCTCCACAGACTGCCGCGACCCCCCTTGACGCCGCCGCCGGGCATTGTCACATTCATCGGTGTCACATTCGTGCGGCGCAGAGGCGGAAGGCATCCGATGACGGACCTCACGAAGATCCATGGCGCGCGGGAGCGCTGGGTACGTACGGGCGGGATCGAGCTGTGCGTCGTCGAACTCGGTGACGCGGCGCGGCCCACCGTCGTCCTCGTGCACGGCTATCCCGACTCCAAGGAGGTCTGGTCGGAGGTTGCGACGCGCCTCGCGGACCGCTTCCACGTCGTGCTCTACGACGTCCGCGGGCACGGCCGCTCCACCCCGCCGACCCCGCTGCGCGGCGGCTTCACCCTGGAGAAGCTGACCGACGACTTCGTGGCGGTCATCGACGCCGTCAGCCCGGACGAACCGGTCCATCTGGTCGGGCACGACTGGGGTTCCGTGCAGGGATGGGAGTTCGTCACGGTCCGGCGGACCGAGGGGCGCATCGCGTCCTTCACCTCGATGTCGGGCCCGTCCCTCGACCACTTCGGGCACTGGATCAAGCAGCGGATGAAGCGGCCCACACCGCGCAAGGTGGGCCAACTGCTCGGGCAGGCCGCCAAGTCCTGGTACGTGTACGCGCTGCACACACCGGTTCTTCCGGAGCTCGCCTGGCGCGGACCGCTCGGCAAGCGCTGGCCGGGCATCCTGGAGCGCGTGGAGAAGGTTCCGGCGGGCGACTACCCGACGGCCTCGCTCCGCTCGGACGCGGCCCACGGCGCATGGCTGTACCGGGACAACGCGCGCGCGAGGTTCCGCCGACCGCGCGACGACGCGTACGCGCACGCGCCCGTGCAGCTCATCACGCCGCTCGACGACGCCTTCCTCTCGCCCGCGCTCTACGACCGCCTGGAGCAGTGGGTGCCGCACCTCACCCGGCGTGTGCTGCCGGCCAAGCACTGGGTGCCGCGCACCCGGCCGGACCAGCTCACCGCGTGGATCGCCGACTTCGTCACCGCGCACGAGAAGCGGGAAGCGGGCGAGCCGGCGCCGCGCACCACGGCCGACGGCAAGCACGCGGACCGGTTCGGCGGGCAGCTCGTCCTGGTCACCGGTGCGGGCAGCGGCATCGGACGGGCCACCGCGCTCGCGTTCGCGCGGGCGGGCGCACGCGTGGTCGCCGCCGACCGGGACGCCGGGACCGCGGCCCGTACCGCCGAGGCGGCCCTGCTCGACGGGGCGCCGGAGGCGTGGGCCGAGACCGTCGACGTGACCGACGAGCCGGCCATGGAGAAGTTCGCCGAGAAGGTCGCGGCCGAGTACGGCGTGGTGGACGTACTGGTGAACAACGCGGGGATAGGGCTGTCGGGGTCCTTCTTCGACACGACACCGCAGGACTGGAAGAACGTCCTCGACGTCAACCTGTGGGGCGTCATCCACGGCTGCCGCCTCTTCGGCAAGCAGATGGCCGATCGCGGGCAGGGCGGCCACATCGTGAACACCGCGTCCGCGGCCGCCTACCAGCCCTCCAAGGCACTGCCCGCCTACGCCACCTCGAAGGCCGCCGTGCTCATGCTCAGCGAGTGCCTGCGCGCCGAGCTGGCCGGACAGGGCATCGGGGTCTCCGCCATCTGCCCCGGCTTCGTGAACACGAACATCACGGCGACGGCCCACTTCACCGGGGTCGACGCCGAGGAGGAGAAGCGCCGCCGGAAGAAGACCGCCCGCCTGTACGGCCTGCGCAACTACCCGCCGGAGAAGGTCGCCGACGCGATCCTGGAGGCCGTCGCCCGGAACAAGGCGGTCGTGCCCGTCACCGCGGAGGCCCGCGGGGCGCGTCTCCTGTCACGTGTCGCGCCCAGGACGCTGCGGGCGATCGCCCGTCTGGAGCCACCGCTGTGAGCGCCGGGCGCGGAGCCGAGGGGAGTGCGCTGTGACAGACCAGCGATCAGGCGCCGAGCACCCGGCCGAGTACCGGATCGAGGACCTCGCGCACCACAGCGGCGCCACGGTCCGCACGATCCGCGCCTACCAGGACCGGGGTCTGCTGCCACGCCCCGAGCGGCGCGGCCGCGCCAACGTGTACACCTCCGCGCACCTGTCCCGGTTGCGCCAGATCGCCGACCTGCTGGACCGCGGCTACACCCTGGCCTCTATCAAGGAACTCCTGGAAGCCTGGGACGCGGGGCGCGGGCTGGGCGGCGTACTCGGTCTCGTCGCCGAGGTGGACGGCCCCTGGACGGACGAGCGCGCGGGCCGCATCACACGCGCGGAGCTGACCGAGAGGTTCGGCGGCGAGCACAGTGAGGCCGCGGTGAGGGAAGCGGTGGAGCTTGGTGTACTGGAGCGAGTGCCGGGCAGCGACGACGAGTTCATTGTCCCGAGCCCGCAAGAGCTGGCCGTGGCGGTGGAGTTGTATGCGGCCGGTGTTCCGTTGCCCGCCATAAGCGGGCACCTAAGGGAGTTGAGGGTCAGCGTCGAGCACATTGCCGCCCGTTTCCTGGAGTTCACGACCGAGCACGTCTTCGGCCGCTATTTGGGCCCGCACCCGCCGACCGACGCGGAAGCCGCCGAGGCCGCGTCGCTCGTACGCCGCCTGAGACCGCTCGCGCAGCAGTCGGTCGACGCGGAACTGGCGCGGGCCATGCGGATGTTCGCGACCCGGCACTTGCAGCGGCGGCTTGTGGAGGGGCCTGTGGAGGTGGACGCGGGTGAGCGGGATTTTGTCGCGCTGCCTCGGAACACAATGCGGGCTGTACGGGATCTGGTTGGGCCGGGAGCGGTTTCGGATTTTGTTGCGGCTGCTGCTGAACGTGAGGTGCAGGCGCGCAGGTTGGATGCGCTGACTTCAAGGGGCGCTGATGAGTAACTATTTGCTCAACGCCTGGCTCTGGTCGGGCGGTTGAGCAAGTGCTGTGCTATGCAGGTCAGTTGAGAGTCTGCCCGTCCAGCCCACTCAGACGGGAGGACGAAATCGGCGTGCACCGCGACCCCCTTACAGGCACGCTGCCGTCATGAATGAGCACCGCACCATCAAGGTGTCCAAATACCTTTCACGGCATTTGCGGCACCAACCCGACCGCATCGGGCTGGCCCTCGACGACGCGGGCTGGGTCGAGATCGACGAGCTGCTCGCGGCAGCGGCCGCGCACGGCTTTCGCATCAGCCGGGCGGAACTGGACCGCGCGGTCGAGGAGAACGACAAGCGGCGCTTCTCCGTCGAGGGCACCCGTATCCGGGCCAACCAGGGCCACACCGTCGACGTCGACCTGGGCCTGGCAGCGGCGGAGCCGCCCGCGTACCTCTATCACGGCACGGTCGGCCGCTTCCTCGACGCGATCCGGGCCGAGGGGCTCATACCCATGGGCAGACACGACGTGCACCTCTCCGTGGACCGCGAGACGGCCACGCGGGTCGGTGCCCGGCGCGGGCGGCCGGTCGTGCTGAGCGTCGACGCGGGGGCGATGCACCGTGACGGCCATACGTTCCGGGTGAGCGCGAACGGGGTCTGGCTGACGGCCGCCGTGCCGCCGGAGTACCTGCGTCTCCGTGACTGAGGCGGCCCGGCCATCCCGCCACCCCGGCCCCTGTCCCCAGGGCCCCCACACCCACAGCAACCCCCGCCCCTTTCTCCTCCCTCTCCCCTTTACGCTCACCCCATGACCGTTAAGCCCTCCGCCCCCAAGCCCCCGCTCCGCCTGAGCACCGTGATCCTGCCCCACCGTCGGTGGCGCGACGGGGCCCGGGATGCCTGGCAGCGCGCTGAGGAGCTGGGGTTCCACACCGCGTACACGTACGACCATCTGTCCTGGCGCGTGCCGTTCCGCGACGGGCCGTGGTTCGGCGCGGTGCCGACGCTGACCGCCGCCGCCGGCGTGACCACGAGGATGCGTCTCGGCACCTTGGTGACCTCGCCGAACTTCCGGCACCCGGTCACCCTCGCCAAGGAGCTGATCTCGCTCGACGACATCTCGGACGGCCGGATCACGCTCGGCATCGGCGCGGGCGGCACCGGTTTCGACGCCCACGCGCTGACCCGCAGCGACCAGGAGCCGTGGACGCCGCGGGAGAGGGCGGACCGGTTCGCGGAGTTCGTCGAGCTGCTCGACCGGTTGCTCACCGAGGACACGGTCTCGTACGACGGCACCCACTACTCGGCGGGTGGTGCCCAGAACATCCCGGGCTGTGTGCAGCGCCCCCGGCTGCCCTTCGCGGTGGCCGCGACGGGGCCCCGCGGGCTCAGGCTGGCGGCTCGGTACGGGCAGGCGTGGGTGACCACCGGCGACCCGAAGCTGTACGAGACGGGCACCCCGGAGGAGTCAGTTCAAGCCATTCGTGGTCAGGTCGAGAGGCTGGCCGCGGCCTGCGACGCGACCGGCCGTGACGTGGCCGAGCTCGACAAGGTCCTGCTCACCGGTTTCACTCCGGACCGCACGCGCCCCATGGAGTCCGTCGACGCGTTCGTGGACTTCGCGGGCACCCACCGTGAGCTGGGGTTCACCGAGATCGTGGTGCACTGGCCGATCCCTGACACCGACTTCGCGGCCGACCAGAAGACCTTCGAGGCCATCGCGACCCAGGCGCTGTCGCAGCTCGACTGATCCGGGACCCGTACAGCACACGTCAGGGGCGCGACAGCACCGGGCGCACGGGGCGCATGCGCCAGGAGCGCTCTCATCTGCGCGCCCCGCCGCACGCCCGTGCACGCAAATGAGCGACCATAGAGCGGTGACCTCACCGACTCCTGGGCCTCGGACCCCGGCCCCCACCGCTCCCGCGCCCCGGCTGATCGCCACGGATCTCGACGGGACGTTGCTGCGCGACGACAAAACCGTTTCTCCACGGACGGTCGCCGCGTTGGCCGCCGCTGAGGAGGCCGGCATCGAGGTCTTCTTCGTGACGGGCCGCCCGGCCCGCTGGATGGACGTCGTCAGCGACCACCTCCACGGTCACGGCCTGGCGATCTGCGGCAACGGCGCCGCCGTCGTGGACCTGCACGGCGGCCCCGGCAACCACCGCTTCGTCAAGATCCGCGAGCTGGCCGTCCCGGACGCGCTGGACGTCGTACGCGTCCTTCGTGAGGCGGCGCCGGGCACCTCGTTCGCCGTCGAGCGGACGGGCGGCCTGCACCACGAGCCGACGTACCCGCCGCTCCACCTCGACCCGGGCGAGAGCGTCGCGCCCGCCGAGAAGCTGCTGGCGGCGGACTTCGCCGGGTCCACGGTGGCGGAGCAGCCGGTGCTGAAGGTCCTGGCGTTCCACCCGGAGCTCGACCCCGACGCCTTCCTGGCCCTGGCGCGCGACGCGGTCGGCGAGCTGGCCGCGATCACCCGCTCCAGTCCGAGCGCCCTCCTGGAGATCAGCGGGCGGACCGTCTCCAAGGCGAGCACGCTCGAACTGTGCTGCGCCGAGCGCGGCATCTCCCCCGCCGAGGTGGTCGCCTTCGGGGACATGCCCAACGATATGGAGATGCTCACCTGGGCGGGCGCCTCCTACGCCATGGGCAACGCGCACCCCGACGTCCTTGCCGCGGCGAGCGGCGTCACGGCGACCAACAACGAGGACGGCGTGGCCCGCGTCATCGAGGACATCCTGGCCGCGCGCTGAGCCGTATCTCGCAGGGCGGGTGCGGCCCGGTCGGGTTGCCCGTGGTCCGCGCCTGCCCGAGCCGCTGCCCCTGCCGCTGCCGCTGCCGCTGCCGCTGCCGCGCAGAAACGTACCGCCACGGCGGCTCGGTACACCGCGCTGTCTCAGTGCGGCGCCTCCCACACCACCGTCGTACCGCCCGCCGCACCCGAACCCCCCTCCTCGTCCCCGAGGCCCGGCCCGTACCAACTGTCACCGCCGAGCGACTCCGCGCGCCTCTTGAGGTTCTTCAGGCCACTGCGCCGCCCGCCCGCCGGGATGCCCACACCGTCGTCGGCGACCGTGAGACGTACGCCCTCGCGGCCGTCGGGCAGCCGGACGGTGGCGTCCACGACCACGTCGATCCGGGTGGCCCGCGCGTGCCGGAAGGCGTTCGAGAGTGCCTCACGCAGCGCCGCGATGAGGTTCTTGGCCGTGAGTTCGCCGACGACGGTGTCGACCGGTCCGACGAAGCGGTGCGAGGGCTTGAACCCGAGCGGCACGGCGGCCATGTTGATCTCCCGCAGCACGCGCGTGCACAGCCCGGAAGGCGCCTCCGCCGGGCCCTGTTGCAGCGCGAAGATGGCTGTCCGGATCTCCTGGATGGTGACGTCCAGTTCATCGACGGACTTGCCGATGCCCGAGCGCACCTCCGGCACCGCTGACCCGCGCTGGGCCGTCTCCAGCATCATCCCGGTGGCGAACAGCCGTTGGATGACGAGATCGTGCAGGTCACGCGCGATGCGGTCGCGGTCCTCGAACACGGCGAGACGCTCCCGGTCGCGTTGCGCCTCGGCCATCATCAGCGCGAGCGCGGCCTGCGAGGCGAACTGGGTGGCGAGCACGCGCTCGCCCTCCGTGAAAGGACGCGCCCCGCGCGCGCGGGGCGTCACCAGCGCCCCCAGGACGCGTCCGTCGCTCCGCAGGGGCAGCAGCATGGCCGGTCCGTAGCCCCGCGCAAGGTCGGTGAGCACGCGGGGATCGGAGGCCACGTCCTCCATGAACACCGGTCGCCCGGCGAGGAGTTCGGCGGCGATACCGCTCTCCGGCGGCAGGATCAGGCCGAGCGCGGCGGAGGGTGCGTCCGAGGCGACGGCGACGATCTCCATACCGCCCTCACCGGTCGGCAACAGCACCAGGCCCGCCGCCGACTCCGACAGCCTGCGGGCCTGCTCGGCGACCACCTGCAACGCGTCGTCGGCGTCCCCGCCCGACAGCAGCGCCGTGGTCACGGCCACGGAGCCGTCGATCCACCGCTCCCGCTGCCTGGCCGCTTCGTACAGACGCGCGTTGCCGATCGCGATGCCCGCCTCGGTGGCGAGCACCCGCACCATGGTCAGGTCGTGGTCGGTGAACGCCCGCCCTCCGCGCTTCTCCGCGAGGTAGAGGTTGCCGAAGATCTCCTCCTGTACGCGGATGGGGACGCCCAGGAATGTGCGCATCGGCGGATGGTGCGCGGGGAAGCCGCACGCGCGCGGGTCACCGGAAACGTCCACGAGGCGCATGGGGTCGGGGTCGTGGAGGAGCGCGCCGAGCAGGCCCCGGTGCCCGTCGGGAAACCGCCCGATGCGCCGCGCTGTCTCCTCGTCCACGCCGTGATGGACGAAGTCCGCGAGGCCCTCACCGTCCTCGGCGACGACACCGATCGCCGCATAGCGCGCGTCCGCCAGCTCGGCGGCGGTCTCGCAGATGCGGTCGAGCGTGGAGTGCAGCTCCAGGCCGGTGCCGACGGACCGCATCGCCTCCAGAAGCTGCGGCACGCGCGCGTGGAGCTCCGTCGACGGTCCTTGGACACCAGAAGGCGGGGACGGGACGGACGAGGCGGACGACTCCATGGGGGCTGCCATGCCCCGAGACTAATAAGTCCCATTTGGCAAGGAAAGCCGGAATCTCGTACGCCTCAGCCCCAGGCCCTATGACACCGCCCCCACGCTCACCGACCGGCGCCGACCAGCAGCTCAACCGCCCGCTCCCGCGCCCGAAGCTCCCGCAGCGGCCCCTCGACAGCGGCCAGCTCGGCGTACGCACCGCGCTGCACGACCCGTCCGCCGTCGAGCACGATCACCTCGTCGACGGCGTCGAGACCGGCGAGCCTGTGCGTGATCAGCACGGTCGTCCGGCCCTGGGTCGCGTCCAGCAGGTCCGCGGTGAGCGCGTCCGCCGTCTCCAGGTCGAGATGTTCGGCCGGCTCGTCCAGGACGAGGACCGGGAACTCGGCGAGGAGCGCCCGGGCGAGCGCCAGCCGCTGCCGCTGCCCGCCGGACAGCCGCGCGGCGTGCTCGCCGACCAGGGTGTCGAGCCCGTCCGGCAGCGCGTCCGCCCACTCCAGAAGGCGTACGCGGCCGAGCGCGGCCCGCAGTTCGTCCTCGGTGGCGTCCTTCTTGGCGAGCAGCAGGTTCTCGCGGACGCTGCTGTCGAAGAGGTGGGCGTCCTGGGCACACAGTCCGACGAGCCGCCGTACGTCGTCGCCGTCGAGCGCGTACGCGTCGGTACCGCCGAGCGTGTAGGTACCGGCGTCCGCGTCGAGGAAGCGCACCAGGACCTGGGCGAGCGTCGACTTGCCCGATCCGGACGGGCCGACGACGGCGATCCGGCGGCCGCGCTCCAGCGTCAGGTCGACCCCGGTGAGCGCGTCCCGCGCCTGCCCCTCGTACCGGGCGGTGAGACCCCGTACGACGAGCGGGAAGGGCTCCTCCGGCGCCTGTGCGGGCCGCTCGGGCTCCCGTACGGGTTCGGGGGCGTCGAGCACCTCGTAGACGCGCTCGGCGCTCTTGTGGACGCGCTGGCGGTACTGGACGGCGAGGGGCAGCCCGAGCACCGCCTCGAACGCGGCCAGCGGGGTCAGGACGACCACCGCCATCGCCACGCCGTCGAGCTGCCCGGAACGCACTCCCTGCACGCCGGCCAGCGCGGCGGCGGCCACGGTCAGGCCGGTGATCAGCGCGGTGAGCCCATCGCCGAGCGCGGTCGCGGTGGCCGCGCGGGAAGCGATCCGGGTCAGCGCCGAGTCGGCGTCGGCGGTCTCCTTCGTCCGGCGGGGCAGCGCACCGGCGACGGTCAGTTCGGCGGTGCCGGTGAGCAGTTCGGCGACCTTGGTGGCGAGCGTCCCGCGCGCGGGGGCGAGCCTCCGCTCCGCCCTGCGGGCCACCGCACCGGACAGGAGGGGTACGCCGACCCCCGCGAGCAGCAGTCCGACGGCGAGGACGGCACCGGCCGCGGGCAGCATCCAGGTGGTGAACGCCACCGACGCCACGCCCACGAGCGCCGCGACCGAGGCGGGCAGCAGCCAGCGCAGCCAGTAGTCCTGGAGCGCGTCCACATCGGCGACGAGCCGGGAGAGCAGGTCACCGCGTCGTGTCGTCCGCAGTCCGGCGGGCGCCAGCCGCTCCAGACGGCGGTAGACGGCGACCCGGGTGTCGGCCAGCATCCGCAGCACGGCGTCGTGCGACACGAGCCGCTCCGCGTACCGGAAGCAGGCCCGGCCGATGCCGAACGCGCGCGTGGCCGTCACCGCGACCATCAGGTACAGCACCGGCGGCTGCTGCGAGGCCCGCGAGATCAGCCACCCGCTGGTCCCCATGAGCCCCACCGAGCTGCCGAGGGCGAGCGCGCCGAGCAGCAGGGCGAGCGCCAGCCGCGAGCGGCGCGGACGCGCGGCGGCCCGCAGCCGGGTGAGGACGTGGCGCCCGTCCCAGGGTGTGTCCCGCGTCCGCCGGTCCACCGGCGCGGCGGCGAGCTGGGCGCGCTCGGGCGAGCCCGCCGTCACGGCCGCGCGCTGCCCGGACGGCCGGCCCGCGCCGGGTGTGTCCAGGCGGACCACCCGGTCGGCGACAGCGAGCAGCGCCGGCCGGTGCACGACCAGGAGCACGGTCCGGCCGACGGCCAGCCTGCGCACCGCCTCGACGATCCCGGCCTCGGTCTCGCCGTCGAGCGCGGCGGTCGGCTCGTCGAGCAGGACGACGGGCCGGTCGGCGAGGAACGCGCGGGCCAGCGCCAGGCGTTGCCGCTGCCCGGCCGACAGGCCAGCCCCGTCCTCACCGAGCTCGGTGCGCACCCCGTCGGGCAGCGCCTGGACGAACTCCAGCGCGCCCGCCTCGCGCAGGGCAGCCAGCACCGCCGCGTCGTCGGCGTCGGGCCGGGCGAGCCGTACGTTGTCCGCGATCGACCCGGCGTACAACTGCGGTCGCTGCGGAACCCACGCCACGCGCGCGTGCCACGCGTCCCGCTCCACGGTGGAGAGGTCGGCGCCCCCGACGAGCACACGCCCGCCACGGGGACGTACGAACCCCAGCAAGGTGCTCAGCAGGGTCGACTTGCCCGCGCCGCTGGGGCCCACGAGGGCGACGGTCTCGCCGGGTGCGACGGCGAAGGAGGCATGGGAGACGGCGTCTTCCGTACGTCCCTCGTAGCGCACGGAGACGTCGTCGAACTCGATGCCCGTGGTCGCGGGGACGGGCTCGCTGCCGGACTCCGGCAGCGGCGTCTCCAGGACGGCGAAGATCTCCTCCGCCGCCGCGAGCCCCTCGGCGGCCGCGTGGAACTGCGTCCCGACCTGCCGCAGCGGCAGATATGCCTCGGGCGCGAGCACCAGAATCACGAGGCCGATGTAGAGGTCCATCGTGCCGTGCACGAGCCGCATGCCGATGGTGACCGCGACCAGGGCGACCGACAGCGTCGCGAGGAGTTCCAGGGCGAAGGAGGAGAGGAAGGCGATGCGCAGGGTGCGCATGGTCGCCCTGCGGTACTGGCCGGTGATCGTGCGGATGGACTCGGCCTGCGCCTTGGCGCGACCGAACACCTTCAGGGTCGGCAGGCCCGCGACCACGTCCAGGAAGTGGCCCGACAGGCGCGACAGCAGCCGCCATTGCCGGTCCATGCGGGACTGGGTGGCCCAGCCGATGAGCATCATGAAGATCGGGATGAGGGGCAGTGTGCCGACGATGATCGCCGCCGACACCCAGTCCTCGGTGACGACACGGGCGAGGACCGCCACCGGAACCACCACCGCGAGCCCGAGCTGCGGCAGATAGCGCGAAAAGTAGTCGTCCAGCGCGTCCACGCCACGCGTGGCGAGCGCGACCAGCGAACCGGTCCGCTGCCCGCTCAGCCACCCGGGGCCGAGCTGTGCCGCGCGTTCGAGCAGACGCCCCCGCAGCTCGGACTTGACCGCCGCGCTCGCACGGTGCGCGGCGAGTTCGGTCAGCCACGCGACCAGGCCCCGGCCGGCGGCGACGGCCACCAGCAGCAACAACGGGGTCCGCACCTGCGCGACATCGAAGCCGTGCTGGAAGGCGCCCACCACCACCTCGGCGATGAGCATCGCCTGCGCGATGACCAGGCCCGCCCCGGCGGCACCCAGGACGATCACCGCAAGGAGGAAGAGACGGGTGGCCCGGGCGTACCGGAGCAGGCGCTGGTCGATCGGTTTCACGTGAAACACGCCCCCTCAGGGTTCACTGCGCGGTATTCAGTGCGTTCAGTGCGCGGCATCGGCGATGTGCTTCGTCCCGATGCGCTTGCGGAACACCCAGTACGTCCACGACTGGTAGAGCAGCACGAGCGGGGTCGCGATCGCCGCGAGCCAGGTCATGATCTTCAGGGTGTAGGGGCTCGACGAGGCGTTGGTGACCGTGAGGCTCCAGGCCGGGTCGAGCGACGACGGCATGACGTTCGGGAACAGCGTGAGGAAGAGCGTCGCGAACGCCGCCGCGATGGTGATGCCGGACAGGGCGAACGACCATCCCTCGCGCCCCGCCTTGATGGCGCCGATCGCCCCGATGAAGGCGACCAGGGCCACGATCATCGCGATGAGCGAACCGCCGTCCCCCTTGTCGGCCTGGGTCCACAGAAGGAACCCGAGCGCGAGGACCAGGGTCACCAGCCCGAGCCGCAGCGCGAACCTCCGCGCCCGCGCCCGGATGTCGCCCAGCGTCTTGAGCGAGGCGAACACCGCTCCGTGGAAGGTGAACAGGGTCAGGGTGACCAGGCCGCCCAGGAGCGCGTACGGGTTGAGGAGGTCCCAGAAGGTGCCGACGTACTCGAAGTGCCGGTCGAGCTTGACCCCGCGCACGATGTTGCCGAAGGCGACGCCCCACAGCAGCGCCGGGATCAGCGAGGTCCAGAAGATCGCGTGCTCCCAGTTGGTCTGCCACTTCTCCTCGGGCCGCTTCGCGCGGTACTCGAAGGCGACACCGCGCACGATGAGGCAGACTAGGATGATCAGCAGCGGCAGGTAGAAGCCGGAGAAGAGCGTCGCGTACCACTCGGGGAACGCGGCGAAGGTCGCTCCGCCGGCCGTGAGCAGCCACACCTCGTTGCCGTCCCAGACGGGACCGATCGTGTTGATCAGCACCCGCCGCTCGGCACGGTCGCGCGCGAGCAGCTTGGTGAGGATGCCGATGCCGAAGTCGAAGCCCTCGAGGAAGAAGTAGCCGATCCAGAGGACCGCGATGAGGACGAACCAGACGTCGTGGAGTTCCATGACTTGTGCGCTCCCTTGGCCCTAGTAGGAGAAGGCCATCGGCTTGTCGGCGTCACGGTCGCCGCCGATCCTGGTGGGCGGGTTGAGGTCGTCGTCCGAGAGCTCGGGCGGCCCGGCCTTGACGTACTTGACGAGCAGCTTGACCTCGATGACGGCGAGCACCGCGTAGAGCAGGGTGAAGACGGTCATCGAGGTGATGACCTCGGCCTGCGAGACGCTGGGGGAGACGGCGTCGCGGGTCTGCAGGACGCCGTAGACGACCCACGGCTGGCGGCCCATCTCGGTGAAGATCCAGCCCCAGGAGTTGGCGATGAGCGGGAATCCCATGGTCCACAGGGCGGCGATCCAGTAGAGCCGGGCGAACTTCGGGCTGAGGACCTTGTTCTTGAAGAGCACCAGGTTCGGTACCTCGTCCTCGCCCGTCCGCAGGTGCTTCGGCAGCATGAACTTCTTGCGGGTGAGCCAGAGTCCGAGGAGGCCGAGGGCGAAGGACGCCATCCCGAACCCGATCATCCAGCGGAAGGCCCAGAAGGTGACGGGGATGATCGGCCGGTAGTCGCCGGGCCCGTACTTCTCCTGCTCGGCCTTGTTGGTGTCGTTGATGCCGGGGATGTGCGAGGTGAAGTTGTCGTCGGCGAGGAAGGACAGCACGCCGGGGATGGAGAGTTCGACGCTGTTGTGGCCTTTGCTCACGTCCCCGTAGGCGAAGATCGAGAACGGTGCCGCGTCCTGGCCGTCCCACAGCGCCTCGGCCGCCGCCATCTTCATCGGCTGCTGCTTGAACATGACCTTGCCGAGCTGGTCGCCGCTGATCGCGGTGAGCATTCCGGCGATGACGACGGTGATGAGGCCGAGCCGCAGCGAGGTCCTCATCGTCGCGATGTTCGTCCGCTTCTTGCGCGCCAGGTGGAAGGCGGCGATGCCGACCATGAAAGCGCCGCCGGTCAGGAACGAGGCGGTGATGGTGTGGAAGAACTGGGTGAGCGCGGTGTTCTGCGTCAGCACCTGCCAGAAGTCGGTCAGCTCGGCGCGGCCGGTGGCCTTGTTGTACTTGTAGCCGACCGGGTGCTGCATCCAGGAGTTGGCCGCGAGGATGAAGTACGCGGACAGGATCGTGCCGATGGACACCATCCAGATGCAGGCCAGGTGGATCTTCTTCGGCAGTTTGTCCCAGCCGAAGATCCACAGGCCGATGAAGGTCGACTCGAAGAAGAACGCGATGAGTGCCTCGAAGGCCAGCGGCGCACCGAAGATGTCACCGACGAAGCGCGAGTAGTCGGACCAGTTCATGCCGAACTGGAACTCCTGCACGATGCCCGTCACGACGCCCATCGCGATGTTGATCAGGAAGAGCTTCCCCCAGAACTTCGTGGCCCTGAGGTACTTCTCCTTCTCGGTCCGCACCCAGGCGGTCTGCAGCCCGGCGGTCAGCGCCGCCAGCGAGATCGTCAGCGGCACGAAGAGGAAGTGGTAGACGGTGGTGATGCCGAACTGCCATCGCGCCAGGGTCTCCGGCGCCAGAGCCAGGTCCACTGCGTCATCTCCTTACATCGCCGCGGCCACGCAGCGGTTTGCCCCTTAAATCACGGACTTCTCCGGAGGAAACGGGACACGCTTGTGAACGCGTTCACATTCACAAGCATTATGTCGTACCGGCTGTCGGAAACCGAAGCCGGGGTCCCCTACTGCGAGCAACGCCACAGTGCGGCGTCAGAGGCGCAAAAGAAGACGCGAGGCGGCTGCTGCCACCTCGCGTCTCTCACACGCCGTCCGCCGCGGCTCAGAGCTCCTTGCGGAACGCCTCCGCCGTGTGCAGGAAGATGTCGTTGGCCTCGGTCTCCGCGACCGTGACGCGGACGCCCTCACCGGCGAACGGCCGCACGACGACCCCCGCCCGCTCGCACGCCGCGGCGAAGTCCAGCGTCCGCTCGCCCAGGCGCAGCCACACGAAGTTGGCCTGCGTCTCCGGCACGGTCCAGCCCTGGGCCCGCAGCGTCTCGAGGACCCGGGTGCGCTCCTCGACCAGCAAGCCGACGCGGCCGAGCAGCTCGTCCTCCGCGCGCAGCGAGGCCACCGCCGCGTCCTGCGCGAGCTGGCTGACACCGAAGGGGACGGCCGTCTTGCGCAGCGCCGCCGCCACCGGCTCGTGCGCGATGGCGAACCCGACCCGCAGGCCCGCGAGGCCGTACGCCTTGGAGAAGGTCCGCAGCACCGCCACGTTCGGCCGCTCGCGGTAGATCTCCACGCCGTCCGGCACATCGGGGTCGCGGATGAACTCCCGGTACGCCTCGTCGAGCACGACCAGGACGTCGGAGGGCACCCGGTCGAGGAAACGCTCCAGCTCGGGCCGGCGGATGGCGTTACCCGTGGGGTTGTTGGGGTTGCAGACGAAGATGAGGCGCGTGCGGTCGGTGATCGCGTCCGCCATGGCGTCGAGGTCGTGGTCCTCACCCGCCGTGAGCGGCACCTGCACCGACGTCGCCCCGCTGATCTGCGTGATGATCGGGTACGCCTCGAAGGAGCGCCACGCGTAGATCACCTCGTCGCCCGGGCCGCTGGTCGCCTGGAGCAATTGCTGGGCGACGCCGACCGAGCCCGTGCCGGTGGCCAGGTGCGTGACCGGCACGCCGAAACGGTCCGCCAGCTCGTCCATCAGGCCCGAGCAGGCCATGTCCGGGTAGCGGTTGAAGGTGCCCGCCGCGGCGATCGCCCGCTCCATCACCCCGGGCAGCGGGGGATAGGGGTTCTCGTTGGAGGACAGCTTGTACGCCGCCGGGCCCCCGGCGGCCGCGGGCTTGCCCGGCTTGTAGGTGGGGATCCCCGCCAGCTCCGCGCGCAGCTTGGGGTTCGTCTCGCTCACCGCAGTCCTCCTCGTGGCCACCGTTCGAATACTGCTTACCTTATGAGGATTGGCCGTCCACCCCAATGGTCCGGGCCTGACCGCCCTGAAGAAGGGGGACGAGCAGGCGTACGGCGAGGGGGGAGCGCTCCGCGGCCTGGCGCGCGCCGGTGGCTCGCGCCGTGGCGCGCATCACCCGTGCAGGTGAGTTGAGACCGACTCGCAACATCGCGGAGGCGGCAGGCCCGTCGGTGCCGACAGGTGACGTAACCGCGTCGAAACCGCTAACTTCCTGCTGTTCCATGGTCATTGACGGGTCGTCACCTTGCAGAAACGTGCCTGTCAACGCGTGCATATGCACCCCCGCCATGCGGCCGCATGAGCCCTACTATCGGCTCGCCATGACAGCAGCAGGGAAGCACCAGGTGAGCCGGGCAGAGACGACCCGCAGAGGCACCCGGCCGGGCCGGGCAGGCATCAGAGACGTTGCCGCCGCCGCCGGGGTCTCGATCACGACTGTCTCGGACGCGCTCAACGGCAAGGGCCGGCTCCCGGACGCCACCCGACGCCATGTCCGCGAGGTCGCCGACCGGCTGGGCTATCGCCCTTCCGCGGCCGCCCGCACGCTCCGTACCGGCAAGTCGGGCCTCATCGGCCTGACAGTGACGACCTACGGGGATGAACCTTTCACCTTCACCGAATTCGCGTATTTCGCGGAGATGGCGAGAGCCGCGACCTCCGCCGCGCTGGCCCGGGGCTACGCCCTCGTCATCCTGCCCGCCACCTCACGCCACGACGTGTGGTCGAACGTCGCCCTCGACGGCACCGTCGTCATCGACCCCTCCGACCACGACCCGGTCGTCAGCGAGCTGGTCCGCCAGGGCCTGCCCGTCGTCTCGGACGGACGTCCCGCGGGCACCCTGCCCGTGACCGCCTGGGTGGACAACGACCACGAGGCCGCCGTCCTCGGCATCCTCGACCACCTCGCCGAGGCCGGCGCGCGCCGCATCGGCCTGCTCACCGGCACCACCACCGACACCTACACCCACCTGTCCACCTCCGCCTATCTGCATTGGTGCGAGCGGATCGGGCAGGAGCCGGTCTACGAGTCCTACCCGGCGCACGACCCGTGCGCGGGCGCCGTCGCGGCCGACCGGCTGCTCGCCCGCCCCGACCGGCCCGACGCGGTCTACGGCCTCTTCGACCCCAACGGCACCGACCTGCTCGCCGCGGCCCGCCGCTACGGGCTGCGCGTACCGGAGGACCTGCTGCTGGTGTGCTGCAGCGAGTCGACCGTGTACGCGACGACCGAGCCGCCCATCACGACCCTGTCCCTGAAACCGCGCCGCATCGGCACAGCCGTCATCCAGCTCCTGATCGACGCCATCGAAGGCGTCGATTCGGACCAACCGGTCGAACAGGTCATACCGACAGAACTCATCGTGCGGACCTCCTCGCAGCGCCGCCCGCAGCGCACCACGGTCAGCCCGCCCCGCTCCCCGGGGCAGGGCTGACCGGCCCCACTCGCCCTCCCGACCCGTTGCAGCCGCCACGGACGAGAGGAAAAGTCCACACCAATTCGGGAGAAAAGTGTGGCGAACAGCCGCCCGTCACCGATTCACCACCCCTGGTGCATCACACAGCACGAGCCGCATTCCTATGATGGGCGGACGACACCGCGGGCCGCTGCGACCAGGCAGTCCGATCCGGTGCACAGGCGGCGCAATGGTGGAGGGGTCGATGACTCAGGGGGCCGGTCAGGGACCCGCAGCGCGCACGGAGACGCTGCGTGACTTCCGCGTGCCCGCGTACGTCCATGACGTACCGGCGAACGTGCAGCCGACCACCCCCGTCCCCGACTCCCCCGAGCCGGCGCAGTACCCCGACGGTTACACGCCGACCGAGCGCGACCTGCCCGTCATCAACCGGGGAGACACCGTGCAGATGGACACCGCCGCGACCGCCGCACCGGCGCCCAGGGCCGGTGACGAGAAGGGGCCGCTGTACGTCGTCGGTGACGTGCACGGCTACCTCGACGAGCTGCTCGCGGCGCTCCGCGAGAAGGGCCTGGTCGACGCGGACGGCGCCTGGATCGCGGGCAACGCGCGCCTGTGGTTCCTCGGCGACTTCACCGACCGGGGACCCGACGGCATCGGCGTCATCGACCTCGTGATGCGGCTCAGCGCCGAGGCGGCCGCCGCGGGCGGCTACTGCAAGGCGCTGATGGGCAACCACGAGCTCCTGCTCCTCGGCGCGAAGCGGTTCGGCGACACGCCGGTCAACTCCGGCGCGGGCACCGCCACCTTCCAGGCGGCCTGGCTGCTCAACGGCGGGCAGAAGTCGGACATGGACCGCCTCCAGGACGTGCATCTGCAGTGGATGTCCCGGCTCGACGCGATCGAGATCGAGGACGACCACCTGCTCATGCACTCGGACACCACCGCGTACCTGGACTACGGCGACTCCATCGAGGCGGTCAACGACACGGTCCGCGAGACCCTCACGCGCAATGACGCGGACGAGTGCTGGGACGTGTTCCGCAAGCTGACCAAGCGCTTCGCGTTCCGCGACGAGGAGTCGGGCCCCGGTGCCGTACGCGAACTCCTCGGCACCTACGGCGGCTCGCGCGTCGTGCACGGCCACAGCCCCATCCCGTACCTCCTCGGCGAGGTCGGCACCGAGGACGCCGACGGCGAGGAGAGCGGTCCCGTGGTCGAAGGGCCTCATGTCTACGCGGGTGGGCTCGCCATCGCCATGGACGGTGGCGTCACCATGGCCGGAAAGCTGCTGGTCCAGCAACTCCCCATGCTTGACCGCTAGTTCTCTGGGCAGGCGCCGTGGACGGAGCGTCGCGCGCGCGGGGGCGAATTTCGAAAACTCCCTGTCACGGCGTGCTGTGACCGCTCTACCATCGGCGTATCCGTAGCAGGCTCCCCTCCGTTTCTGCCCGACGGCTCGTAACCATGCGGGCCACCAAGCCCTACGGAGCATCGGGGGATGCACATGAACAGCGCTCCGCATTTGCTGAACGAGGACCGCCCCGAGTTCGAGCGGATCCTCGATGAGGCGCTGCGTACCGCACCCAACCGGCCTGAACTCGCCGCCGTGGGCCAGCGGCTCAACCCCGAACAACTGCGCACCATGGCGTTGAACGCCGCCGCACTGATCAGCACGGCGGCGGCCACCGAGTACGAGCACTACACCAAGGTCCGTGACGAGCTGCGCTCCGCTCCGCAGCCCGTCCGTCCGCTACGTGAAGGAGGCACCTCCAGCTCGTCCGAGTCCGGCGGCAGCTCCCTCGGCTTCGCCGCCACGGTGGGTGAGGTCGCGGAGACCACGGGGCCCGGTGTCGCCGCGGTCGCCGTCGTGCTCGCCCCGGTCCTCGCCGGGACGGCGGCCGCCATCTTCCTGCTGGTCGGCTACATCCTGAAGATGCTCAACCCGCCACCGGACTTCGCCGACACCCTGCTGTCCGTCGGCTGGGTCTTCGGCGCGCTCACCGCGGCGGGCATCCTCGTCGCCGCGGTCTGCCTGCTCCTGACGGCCCTGCGCAACGGATCGACGTCGCTCCACGCAGGCGCGTACGGCGAGGCCAGCGAAGAGGTGAGGCGCGCCAGGGAAGCCTGGGGCGAGGCGCTCCTCGAGCGGGGCATCCTGCCGTTCCTGCGGGACGCGCAGGAACGGACCGCCCTCGGCGGCGGTTCGCTGAGCGGTGGCGGCGGCTCCACCGGCCGCATGCCGCAGCTCGGCTACAACAGGCCCGGGTTCAGCAGCCCCGACGGCGGCGGCACCGCCACGGGGCAGCGTGCCGGGTTCTCCAGCCCGGATTTCTCGAGCCCGGACTTCGGGGGCCCCGAGCACCAGCCGGACTGAGACCGGGGTACAGGGCTCGGGGCGCACGGTGGCGGCCCCGAGCCCGTCGTCATGCGCGGACGCCGGTCAGTCGGCGAGCGGCAGATAGACGCGGTTGCCCGCCTCGGCGAACTCCTTCGACTTCTGTTCCATGCCGGCCTCGACCTCGGCCCGCGTGGTGCCGTGCTCGCGGCGGATGTCCTGCGAGATCTTCATCGAGCAGAACTTCGGGCCGCACATGGAGCAGAAGTGCGCCGTCTTCGCCGGTTCGGCGGGGAGTGTCTCGTCGTGGAACTCCCGTGCCGTGTCCGGGTCGAGCGCCAGGTTGAACTGGTCCTCCCAGCGGAACTCGAAGCGGGCGTCCGAGAGCGCGTCGTCCCAGTCCTGCGCGCCCGGGTGCCCCTTGGCGAGGTCCGCCGCGTGCGCCGCGATCTTGTACGTGATGACGCCGGTCTTCACGTCGTCGCGGTTGGGCAGGCCGAGGTGCTCCTTGGGCGTGACGTAGCAGAGCATCGCCGTGCCCCACCAGGCGATCATCGCGGCCCCGATCCCGGACGTGATGTGGTCGTACGCGGGCGCCACGTCCGTGGTCAGCGGACCGAGCGTGTAGAACGGGGCCTCCTCGCAGATCTCCTGCTGGAGGTCGATGTTCTCCTTGATCTTGTGCATCGGGACATGGCCCGGGCCTTCGATCATGGTCTGGACGCCGTGCCGCTTGGCGATCGAGTTGAGCTCCCCGAGCGTCCTGAGCTCCGCGAACTGGGCCTCGTCGTTGGCGTCCGCGATGGAGCCGGGGCGCAGCCCGTCGCCGAGCGAGTACGTGACGTCGTACGCCGCGAGGATCTCGCAGAGCTCCTCGAAGTGCTCGTAGAGGAAGCTCTCCTTGTGGTGGGCGAGGCACCAGGCCGCCATGATCGAACCGCCGCGCGAGACGATGCCGGTCTTGCGGTTGGCGGTCAGCGGGACGTACGGGAGCCGGACGCCGGCGTGCACCGTCATGTAGTCCACGCCCTGCTCGGCCTGCTCGATGACGGTGTCCTTGTAGATCTCCCAGGTCAGCTCCTCGGCCTTGCCGTCGACCTTTTCGAGGGCCTGGTAGAGCGGCACCGTGCCGATGGGGACGGGGGAGTTGCGCAGGACCCATTCGCGGGTGGTGTGGATGTTGCGGCCGGTGGAGAGGTCCATGACGGTGTCGGCGCCCCAGCGGGTCGCCCACGTCATCTTCTCCACCTCCTCCTCGATGGACGAGGTGACGGCGGAGTTGCCGATGTTGGCGTTGACCTTCACCAGGAACCGCTTGCCGATGATCATCGGCTCGATCTCCGGGTGGTTCACGTTGGCGGGCAGCACCGCGCGGCCCGCCGCGATCTCCTCGCGGACGGTCTCGGGTGCGACGTTCTCCCGGATGGCCACGTACTCCATCTCCGGGGTGATCTCGCCCCGCCTGGCGTACGCGAGCTGGGTCACGGGCTCGCCGGTCCTGCTGCGGCGCGGCTGGCGGGGGCGGCCGGGGAAGACCGCGTCGAGGTTGCGCAGACCGCCGCGTGGCGAGGTGTGCTTGATGCCGTCGTCCTCGGGGCGGGCGGGGCGGCCCGCGTACTCCTCGGTGTCGCCGCGGGCGATGATCCAGTTCTCCCGGAGCGGTGCGAGCCCCCTGCGCACATCGGTGTCGACGGTCGGATCGGTGTACGGGCCGGAGGTGTCGTACAGCGTGACGGCCTGGCCGTTGGTGAGATGCACCTGTCGGACCGGCACCTTGAGGTCCGGGCGTGAGCCCTGGATGTACCCCTTGTGCCAGCCGATGGACTTCCCGGCCTCCGGCTCAGAGCCGTTGGAGGCAGGCGTGCGTGTGTCCGTTGTGGTCATGAGACCTACTCCCTACGCCGGCATTACCCGGTAACAGGTTCGGCGGTCGACGCAGCGGTGTTCGTCGGCGGTGTTTCACGCTGTTTCACGTGAAACACGCATGGACGAAGGTCAGCGCCCTCTCAGCCCGGTGCTCCGAGCTCCCGCGTGTGCAAAGGTGCCTCCACGCTAGCGGCAGTTCGGACGCGTTGAACAGAGGGCCCCTGTCGCTCTTGCGATGATCGGGCGGTGACCACGACGCAGCAGCCCCCGCCTCCGCCGCCCCAACCGCCGCATGGGCCCGGCCCCTCAGGGTCAGGGCACGGCCCGGGCGGACACGGCCACTCGCACAGTCATGGGCCCGCCACGCCCGTCTCACAGCACCTGCGCAAGGTCATCGCGGCGATCCTGGTGCCGTTCTCCGTCGCCGTCGTCGTCGGCCTCGTGGTGCTGTGGCCGGGCGGGGCCCCCGACCACGAGCGCACCGGTGTCGGCTTCGACCGCCAGACGCAGCAGGCCACCGTCGCCCGGGTCGAGAAGGTGGACTGCAAGTCCGTGAACGCGGCGGGCTCCGCCACCCAGGACCCGTCGGGTGCGCCGACGCAGGGCCGGGCCTCCGGTACCTGCGAGAAGGCGACGATCCGGGTCGCCACCGGCAAGGACACGGGTCGTACGTTCACGGAGATCATCCAGCCGGACTCGCCACGGCAACTGCGCGAGGGCCAGAAGGTGATCGTCGCCTACGCGCCGGACGCGCCCAGGGAGTTGCAGTACTCGGTCACCGATGTGGACCGCAAGATCCCCATGGCGCTGCTCGCCGGGATCTTCGCCCTGGTGGTCGTCGTGGTGGGCCGCATGCGCGGCGTCATGGCGCTGGTCGCGCTCGCGGTCAGCTTCCTGGTGCTGACGCTGTTCATCCTCCCGGCGATCCTCCAGGGCTCGAACCCGCTGGTCGTGGCCGTCGTCGGGGCGAGCGCCATCATGCTGATCGCGCTCTACATGTGCCACGGGCTGACGGCCCGTACATCGGTCGCCGTCCTCGGCACCCTCGTGTCACTGCTGCTCATCGGCGTGCTGGGATCGCTCTTCATCGGCTGGGCCGCCCTGACGGGCAACACGGACGACAACACCGGCCTGATCCACGGCCTGTACCCGGACATCGACATGAGCGGCCTGCTGCTCGCCGGCGTCATCATCGGGTCGCTGGGCGTGCTGGACGACGTGACGGTCACGCAGACGTCGGCGGTGTGGGAGCTGCACGAGGCCAACCCGACGATGGGCTGGCGCGGCCTGTACCGGGCGGGCATCAGGATCGGCCGCGACCACATCGCGTCCGTCGTCAACACCCTGGTCCTCGCGTACGCGGGCGCGGCGCTGCCGCTGCTCCTGCTCTTCTCGATCGCGCAGAGCAGCGTCGTCGACGTGGCCACCAGTGAGCTGGTGGCCGAGGAGATCGTGCGCACGCTGGTCGGTTCGATCGGCTTGGTGGCGGCGGTGCCGGTGACGACCGCGCTGGCCGCACTGGTGGTCTCCGCCGACCGTCCGACGTCCGGCGGGCGGCCCGCGCGGACCGCTCCTGGACGTGGTGGCGGCGGTCGACGACGCAAGCGCTGAGCGGCGCGGAACGGCTCGGGTGCACCGCGCCGCACAAACGTCACATCGTCAACTGCTGGTTGATCAACCCGCGTTCTGCTCCTCGGCGAGGATCCGGTCGAGCGCCTCGTCGAGTTCGGCCTCGTAGTCGGCCAGGGACTGCTCCTGACCGAGGGGGACGAGCTTGTCCGTACGGTCGAGGAACGCCACCAGCGGGGCGACCCCGGCCCGGAACAGGGCGTGGTCACCGCCCACTTGCAGCCGGATGTGCACCTCCGTCGGCAGCTCGTCGGCGCCGCCGCCTCCCGCGCTCTCCACGGGCAGGATCCGCACATCACCGTCGCCCGTGGCCCCGTTGACCCCGTCGACCAGGAGTTCACGGCCGAACGCCCAGGTCACAGGCGCGTCGCCGGGGAGATGGAAGGTGAGGCGCACGGCGTACGGATCAGCCGACTCGTACCGCAGCTCCACCGGGATGCGGAACGAGAGCTCCTCGGAGACGAGGAAGCTCATCATGACCTCTGCTTGCACTGCTTCTACCGACTCGCGCATCGCCTACCCCGTCAATGTGACGTCGATTGGCCAGGAATGACCATCCTGACGCTGCTGGCATCTTGCTCAACGTACACGGGGGATTACAAGGAGTGAGTTTTCACATGCTGATAGAGAAGGCGAGTGTCCCTACGAGACGGCCGATCTCGTCCTGCAAACGATGTGCGAGGGGCAGCAGTCTGTCCGCCTGATGGGCGGGGAGGGAGACGGCCACCGCCGCTGCGGTCGAGCCGATGGTGACGGGGAACGCGGCGCAGGCCGTGCCCAGCGCGTACTCCTGGCGTTCGATGAGCGGTTCCATGCGTCCCACCGTCCGCAGCTTGCGCAGCAGGGTCTCGTTGTCCGGAACCGAGTACGGGGTGAGGGCATGGGCCGGGTAGCGGTCGAGGTGGTCGCGGCGGGCCTCCTCGCTGAGCTGGGAGAGCAGGCACTGGCCGATCGCGTGCGCGTGGCCGGTCGCGGCGAAGTCGGCCCACTCGGCGACGGCGGGGCTGGCCGGGGTGTCGGCGACGGAGACGATCTCGATCTCGCCGTCGCGGTAGATCGCGAAGTAGACGGGCACGCCGAGCGTGTCCCGCCAGTGGCGCAGCGCGTCAGTGATCATGCCGCGACGATTCTGCTGAGCTGCGCCGCTGCTCAGCCGCTCGATCGCGTCCCCGAACAGGAAGACACCCCTGTCCTTGCGGAGGTAGCCCTCGTGGGCCAGCGTGCGCAACAGGTGGTAGGCCGTGGGGAGGGCGACCCCGGCCTCTCGGGCGAGCTGCTTGGCGGGAGCCCCCTCGCCGTGGGAGGCGACCGCCTCGAGCAGCCGCATGGCGCGCTGGACGGAGCCGATGAGCGTCTGCGGGGCTGCGGATGCGGGATCGGCCACGGTTCACTCCCGGTACGCGTGCGTCCCCCGCGCTTCCCGGACTGGCGGGGATCGGGGGCATCGGAATCCGGACCCTAACCGTTGGCCACCGCTGGGTGCCCGCCCGGAGCGGAAACTCCCCCCGTTTCAGCGAACCGTCGCACCCCACAACGAACGGGGCCCCGCGCCCCGCCGTTGTTCACCAGTCGCTGCGCGAGGACGAGCCCGCCATGAACCTCCGCACGAGGTAGACGACTCCACCCACCAGGGCGGCGAACACCAGCACCTTGAAGAGCAGGCCGATCACGAACCCGACGACGCTGGCGATCAGCCCGCCGAACACGACCAGAGCGATGACCGGCACCGCGACCCACTTCACCCACCACGGCATGCCCGCGAAAATCTCTCGCACTGCCCTCGCTCCTTCGCTCCCGAGGCCCTTGTCGGGACTCTTCCGATTTCCTGTACTCGATGCTGACACGTCGGGAGCGCGCGCGGGGCGCCGCGATCCCCTGTCCTCCCCTGACCCGCCCCCTAGGGAATCCCGGGGTCCGGAGTCAGCTCTCCGGGGGAGAGAAGACGACCAGGACCCGCAGGTCCTCGCTGATGTGGTGGAACTTGTGGGCCACACCCGCCGGCACGTACACCACGCTGCCGCGCCCGACCTGGGTGGTCTCCATGCCGACCGTGATCGACGCCCGGCCGCTGACCACGAGGTAGACCTCGTCCTGCTGGTGCGGCTGCTGCGGGTCCTGCGCCCCCGCGTTCAGCGCGTACAGCCCGACCGACATGTTCCGCTCACGCAGGAACTGCAGATAGGCGCCGTCGTTGGCGGCGCGCTCCGCCTCCAGTTCGTCCAGCCGGAATGCCTTCATCGCCTTTGTCGTCCTCGCTGTTCGCGCTCGTCACACTCGTCACCGGCAACACCGCCGGTCCCGTCTGCCACGATCAGACACATGTTGAATTTCCTAGTCAAGACGATCGCCAACGCAGGGGCCCTGGCCGTCGCGGTGCTGCTCGTCGACAAGATCACGCTGACCGGGGACGGCACCGGCAAGAAGATCGGCACCCTGATCCTGGTGGCGCTCCTCTTCGGCCTGGTCAACTGGCTGGTGAAGCCCGTCGTGAAGGTCCTCACCTTCCCGCTCTTCATCCTCACCCTCGGCCTGATCACACTGGTCGTGAACGCCCTGATGCTGCTCCTCACGTCGTGGCTGGCCGACAAGCTCGACCTGAGCTTCCACGTCGAGGGCTTCTGGACCGCCGTCCTCGGCGGCCTCATCATCTCGATCGTCTCCTGGGCGCTGAACGTCGTCCTGCCCGAGAAGGACTGACCGCCATGACCTACCGCGTCTGCTTCGTGTGCACGGGCAACATCTGCCGCTCACCCATGGCCGAGCATGTCTTCCGCACCCGCGTCGAGGAGGCCGGACTGTCCGGCGCCGTCGAGATCGACAGCGCGGGCACCGACGGCTGGCACGTCGGGGAGGGCGCCGACCCGCGCACCATCCACGTCCTCGATGAGCACGGCTACGCCACCGCGCACACGGCCCGCCAGTTCGACGCCGACTGGTTCGCCCGCCTCGACCTCGTGATCGCCCTCGACGCGAGCCATCTGCGCACCCTGCGCCGCCTGGCGCCGAGCCCGCAGGACGCGGAGAAGATCCGCCTGCTGCGGTCCTACGACCCCGGGGCGGGCGACGACCTGGACGTCCCCGACCCGTACTACGGCGGCCCGGCCGGCTTCGAGGAGTGCCTGCGGATGGTGGAGACGGCGAGCGACGGGCTGCTCGACGCCGTGCGCGAGGCGGTGGAGGAGCGGGCGGCCTGAGCCAGTACGGGGGCTACGCACAACAGACGGCCCGAGCCTCCCCCCTCGTGGCTCGGACCGTCCCGGTTCTGCGCGCGAAGAACCGCGCCCACAAGGCTAGTTGACTCTCTGTCAGTGTCCAATCACCGTAGCGACAGGGACTCATCCGCATATTTATAGTTGAGCGCGTCCCCAGGGTCGGGAGGGAGGCGCGTCACCATGGACCTCGCTTTGCTGCGCACCTTCGTCACGGTCCACCGCGCCGGTTCCTTCACCCGCGCCGCCGCCCTGCTCGGTCTCTCCCAGCCGGCGGTCACCTCGCAGATACGCACGCTGGAGCGGCAGTTGGGCCGCCCGTTGTTCCTGCGCCAGGCGCGCGGTGTGACCCCCACGCCCATCGGCGACGAGCTGGCGCACAAGGTGGCTCCGCACCTCGACGCCCTCATGGAGATCACCGAGATCGGGCTCGACGAGGAGTCGTCCGTCCGCACGCTGCACATCGCGGGGCCGCCGGAGTTCACCGCGGAACGCGCGCTGCCCGCGCTCACGGAGCTGACCAGGGACGATGGCCAGAGCATCGCCTTACGTGCCTCCTTCGGCACCGCCGAGGAATCCGTGGAGGGGCTCGCCGCCGGACATCATGATCTGGCCATCACGACGGCCCGTCCGCGCGGCCCTCTGCTCACGGCGACTCCGCTCTGCGACGAGGAGCACGTTCTGGTCGCCTCACCCCGCTGGGCCGCCCGGATCGGCTCCGGGGCGCTGCACCGCGCTGCGGCGCCCTCCCTCGAGAAGCTCCCCATGGTCGAGGTCCATGAGTCGCTGCCGCTGATCCAGCGGTACTGGGCCACTGTCTTCGACTCCCGCCCCGCCGTCTCCGGCACCGTCGTCGTGCCGGACCTCCGCGCGGTCCTCGCCTGCGTGATCACCGGCGCAGGTCTTGCCGTCCTGCCGCGCTATCTCTGCGCTTCCGCCCTGGAGCAGGGTGAGGTCGTGGCGCTGCTCGATCCGCCGGTACCGCCGCTGCGCACCTACTTCCTCGTCGTACGCACCGGCACGCTCGCCTCGCCGCACATCGCGCGGGCGCACGAGTGGCTGCTGCGCGCTGCGGTCGACTGGTCGTGAGCGGCACGGGGCGCGGTGCGCGATGTTTCACGTGGAACCAGCCGGGCCACATTTCTCCCATGACCGTCCGACCCGTGGTCAAGCGCACCGCACGCGCCGTTCTGCTCGACGGCGACCACCTCATCCTCATCAAGCGGACCAAGCCGGGCGTCGATCCGTACTGGGTGACTCCTGGCGGGGGCGTCGAACCGGAGGATACGACCGTCGTCGACGCCCTGCACCGCGAGGTGCACGAGGAGCTCGGCGCGAAGGTCACCGACGTGGTGCCGTGCTTCGTGGACACCGTCGAGCACATCGGTGAGGACGCCGCGACGACCGGCGTGAAGGTCCAGCACTTCTTCGTCTGCAGGCTGGAGTCGATGGACCTGTCCCAGCGCCACGGCCCGGAGATCGAGGAGCCGTGCGGCGAGTACGAGGTCGTACGGGTCCCGTTCACCCGCGTCGGCATCGCCTCGGTCCATCTGGTGCCGCTCTCCCTGCGCCACTACCTGGACGGCAACATCGAGGGCGTACGGGCGCTGCACGCGCCTGACCTGGGCTGATCCTGAGCCGACACGGGATTCAGTCCGCGGCCGCGACCAGTTCCTCCACCGCGTCGTGGCGGATGCGGTGGTGCGGGACGCCAAGGGCGCGCAGGGTGTCGACCCCGGTGCGGATCATGCCGGGTGGGCCGGAGAGATAGGCGTCGTACTCGTTCCACGGGCCGTACTCGCGCACGGCGTCCGGCAGGTGCCGATGGGCCCGCCGGTCGACGACGGGCCGGACCGCGAGCCACGGATGGCTGCGCTGGAGCCGCAGCATGGTGTCGATGTCGTACAGGTCGTGGTCGGTGCGGGCCCCGTAGAACACCTCGACCGGCCGCCGCTCCCCGTGCTCGGCGACGTCCTCCACCAGCGCCTTGATGGGCGCTATGCCGGTGCCGCCGCCCAGGCAGAGCAGGCCGCTGTCGGTGCTGTGGTCGACGGTCATGGAACCGGCGGGCGGCCCGAGCCGCAGCACGTCGCCGGGTCGGGCGCGGTGGACCAGGGCGTTGGACACCCAGCCCGCCGGGACGGCCTTCACGTGGAACGACAGCAGCCCGTCGGCGCGGGGCGCCGACGCGAAGGAGTAGTTCCGCCAGATCCGCGGCCACCACGGCGTCTCGAGCGTCGTGTACTGACCGGCCAGAAAGGGGTACGGCTGGTCGGGTCGGACGGTGACGACCGCGATGTCGGAGGTGCGCGGCTCGTGCGCGACGACCTCGGCCAGCCACCAGGCGGGCGCCTTCTCCTCGTCCTCGGCGGCCGCGTCGATCATCACCTGGGAGATCGTCGTGTACGTGCGGACCCACGCGGCCTCGGCCGCCTCGTCCCAGGTGCTCGTGGCGTAGCGGGCGAGCGCGGCGATGAGGCACTCGCCGACGGCCGGGTAGTGCTCCGACCGCGTGCCGTACTTGCGGTGGCCGCGGCCCAGGTTCTTCAGGTACGGGACGAGCACGAGCTTGTTGTCGACGTGGTCAGCGGCCGTCAGCAGCGCCTTGAGCAGGCGGTCCCGCTGGGCGTCCATCGCGACGGGGAACAGCGGACGCAGCTCCGGGTGGCGGACGAAGAGCAGTGCGTAGAAGTACGAGGTGAGCTGGGAGGCGACGGGCCCGATCTCGTCCATCGTGCGCCGCACGAGCACCGCGTCGGGAGAGGCCCTCTCGGCGAGGGAGCGGGGCGGCGGTACGCGCTGGGCCGGGTCGGCGCGCGATCTGGACCAGCCGTCCCCGCCGCCCGGACCGGAATCGGCCGGCGTAGCGCTCGGAGCGTCCATGCGATGCCTCGCCTCGAACATCTCGGGTCGGTCTGCGTACGTCCGTCTCGCTGCACACTTCCGCATGGGCCGCACGCCGCTACGGAGAGGTCCACATCGCAGAGTGCCACTCCTTTCCCTCCTGTTGAGGGGAAACCGAAAAGTACAGGTTGTTGATCTTTCGCCTGGTTGGCCTTGAACGGCTCGCGCGGGCACCGTGTCCGCCACTGGGGACGGCCGGGCCCGATGCCGGTGGCCGAAAGTATCGGGCCACTGCACGCAAAGCGGTGGACGCCACCGGGCTCCGTCCGACAGCCTGACCAGCGTGTCGACACCTTCCCTCCCCGACCTGCCCATCCGCCGTCTCACCCCGCGCGACGTGCGCGCCTGCGCCGACCTCTCCGAGGACCGGGGCTGGCCCCGCGAGGAACACAAATGGGGGCTGCTGCTCGCCGCCGGTACCGGCTACGGCATCGACGCCCCCGACGGCGGGCTCCTCACCGCCTGCGTCGTGACCGAGTACGGGCCACACGGACGGCCCGAACTGGCCGCTGTCGGCATGGTCCTGGTCGCCGAGCGGTACGCACGCCGAGGAGTCGGACGGCGCCTGATGCGCCACATCGTCGAGCAGGCCGGCACGACCCCGCTGACGCTGTACGCGACACCGTACGGGCGCCCGCTCTACGAGGAGCTGGGCTTCAAGGTGACCGGACGGGCCGAGATGGTGCGCGGCCGCTTCGTCGCCGGGGGCCCGGCGCCGACCGTGGCCACGCGTGCGGCCACAGCCGAGGACCTGACCGCGATCCTGCGTCTGGACGCCGAGGTGTTCGGCGCCGACCGCACGCACGTCCTGGCGCGGCTCCCCGCTTTCGCGGACCAGTTGCGCGTGGCCGAGGAGGGCGGACGGCTCATCGGGTACGCCGCCGCCTGGCCGAACATGGACACGCACGTCGTCGGGCCGCTGGTCGCCCGCGACACCGAGACGGCGAAGGCGCTGGTCACCTCCCTCGCGGCCGGTACGGACCGGCCGCTGCGGACCGATATCGACGTCCGCCACGAGGAGTTGCTGACCTGGCTTAAGGAGCGGGGTCTCGAGGGCGTGAGCCAGAACGCCGTGATGAACCACGGCGCCCCGGACCTGCCGGGGGACTGGACCCGCCGCTTCGCACCGTTGACGGTGGCGGCGGGCTGACCAGACCTGCGGTGGGCCGGGGCGGTGATCAGCCGGGTCAGTGGCGGACCGGCTCGGCCTGCCGCTGTTCGGAGCCGGTGACGACCACGCTCGGCTCAGGGGCGCGGCGCTCCAGCGCGGCCGACACGACGGCCAGGACCAAGGCGCTCGCGGCGAGCACCGCGCCGACCCAGTTCGGGGCGGTGTAGCCGAGACCCGCGGAGATCACCATGCCGCCGAGCCAGGCGGAGAGGGCGTTGCCGAGGTTGAAGGCGCCGATGTTGACCGCCGAGGCGAGCGTGGGGGCGCCGGACGCCTGGTCGAGGACCCGCTTCTGCAGCGGCGGCACGGTCGCGAAGCCGAGGGCGCCGATCAGTACGACGGTGACCGCGGCGAGGACCTTGTTGTGGGCGGTCACCGTGAAGAGGCCGAGCACGAGCGCGAGGGCGCCGAGCGAGACGTACAGCAGGGGCATCAGGGCGCGGTCGGCGAACCTGCCGCCGACGAGGTTGCCGCCGACCATGCCGAGGCCGAAGAGAACGAGCAGCCAGGTCACCGATCCGTCGGCGAAGCCGGTGACGTGGGTCATCATCGGCGCGATGTAGGTGATGGCAGCGAAGACGCCGCCGAAGCCGAGCACGGTCATGGCCATGGCCAGCAGCACCTGGACGTTCTTGAAGGCCGCCATCTCGTGGCGCAGGCGGACACCCTCGGGCTTGGGCAGGTCCGGGACCAGCTTGGCGATGCCGAGGAGCCCGACGACACCGAGCGCGGCCACGATCGTGAACGTGACGCGCCAGCCGGCGGCCTGGCCGACGAACGTGCCGAGCGGCACACCGACGACGTTGGCCACGGTCAGGCCGGTGAACATCATGGCGATCGCGCCGGCCTTCTTCTGCGGGGCGACCAGTTCGGCGGCGACGACCGAGCCGATGCCGAAGAAGGCGCCGTGCGCGAGCGAGGCCACCACACGGCCGATCAGCATCACGGCGAAGACGGGCGCGACGGCGGAGAGCAGGTTGCCGACGATGAAGAGGCCCATGAGCAGCATCAGCATGCGTTTGCGCGGGACGCGCGTGCCCAGGACCGTCATGAGTGGGGCGCCGAACATGACGCCGAGGGCGTAGCCGGTCACCAGGAATCCGGCCGTGGGGATGGAGACGCCGAAGTCGCCCGCGACCTCGGGAAGCAGTCCCATGATCACGAATTCGGTGGTTCCGATCCCGAACGCCCCGATCGCGAGGGCGAGAAGCGCGAGAGGCATGGGGGTTGACCCTTCAGACAGTTGCAGGTGCGCCTTACGAGTCAACACAATAATTGCAGACGCGCGCTAATTGCAAGCGCGGGCAATTTCACGGATCGATTACCCTGGTATGCAGTCGCTCCGGACGGAGGATCCACGAGCCATGACCGCGACAGACCCCGCACTCACCGCCCTCTCCCAGGGCTGGTGCGCCCTTTCCCTGCTGCACGGGAGGATCGAGGCGCACATCGAGCGTGCCCTCCAGGCCAAGCACGACCTGAGCGTGCGCGAGTACTCCCTGCTCGACGTCCTCAGCCGCCAGCACGACGGAGAGGGCGGCCACCTGCAGATGAAGCAGGTCGCCGACGCCGTCGTCCTCAGCCAGAGCGCCACCACGCGCCTCGTGACCCGTCTCGAGGACCGCGGCCTGCTGTCGCGCTACCTGTGCCCCACCGACCGGCGCGGCATCTACACGAACGTCTCCGAGGCGGGCCTGGCCCTCCTGCGGGAAGCCCGCCCGACGAACGAGAGGGCCCTGCGCGAGGCCCTGGACGCCGCGGCCGAGAACCCCGAACTGGCCCCGTTCGTCCGAGCCGTCGAAGGACTCCAGGTTCCTGCCTGATCCGGATCGGCGGGCGGCGCCCTAGGCTGCCGCCATGGAAGATCTTGAAATACGAGCGGCCACGGTGGATGACGTTCCGGCGATCGTCGCGATGCTGGCCGACGACCCGCTCGGCGCTCAGCGTGAGTCGCCCGAGGACCTCACGCCGTACCTCGCCGCTCACGCGCGCCTGTCCTCCGACCCGAACCAGCATCTCGTCGTCGCCTTGCGCGGGGACCAGATCGTCGGCACGCTGCAGCTCACCTTGGTGCCGGGCCTCTCCCGTCGGGGAGCGACCCGGTCCATCATCGAGGGCGTACGCATCCACGCCGGGGAGCGCGGCAGCGGTCTGGGCACGCGGCTCATCGAGTGGGCCGTCGACACCTCTCGGCGCGAGGGGTGCCGGCTCGTGCAGTTGACGTCGGACGCGACCCGTACCGACGCTCACCGCTTCTATGAACGGCTCGGGTTCACGGCATCGCACGTGGGGTTCAAGCTACAGCTCTGACCCGGGTTTCACGTGAAACACCCGGGTCCTGTTTCACGTGAAACGGGTCCGGTGAGTACCCCGTCCTTCCTGGCGCCGTCTCTAGCTACTGCGGCAGTCCTCGCCATCCCTCCGCGTCCACCCCGCCGGGCACGGGCGCGTCCGGCCCGTACGGCTCCCGGGTGAAGACGAACGATCCGAGATCCAGGTGGCTCACCGAACCGTCCTGTCGCCGCACCGCCCGAAGCACCTCCCCCGCGTAGTAACCGTCGAGACCCGTCCAGGTGCCGTCACCGTTGGCGCGGAACCGGGAGCGCCGCCCTGCACCGGCCGCCGGGCCCAGATCCACCCCGCCGTCGGCGGTCAGGCGCAGAGCCACGACCTGCGTGCCCCAGTACCAGGGTCCCGTCAGCTCCAGAACCGCCGGGTCGACCTCGGGCAGCGGCCGCCACGGCTCGGGGATCCGCGGCTCGGCCTCGGCGACGATCCGCAGGAGGTCGGCTGCCACGGTCGCCGCGGGCAGACCCGACGTGCAGTTGGCCAGGGCGACGGCGGTGAGCCCGTCCTCCTCGCTCAGCCACAGGCCCGCCACGAACCCCGGCAGCGAACCGGTGTGGCCCGCCAGCGTGCGCCCGCCCCCTCGGACCACCTGCATTCCGAGGCCGTAGGACGCCTCCCAGTCGCCGGGCAGCGTCGGCGCCGCGGGCGTACGCATCTCCCGTACGGACTCCGCGCTCAGGACGCGGTCGTCCCCCGTGGTCAGGAACGCCGCGAAGGCGGTGAGGTCCCGGGCGGTGGACCACAACTGACCGGCGGGCGCCATCAGCCCGAGGTCCTCGCTGGGCTCGGGCAGCAGTACATCGGCATACGGGTGCACGGCCCAGCCCCCGGCGTGCGGCGCCTGCGCCGAGACACTCGTGCGGCTCAGCCCGAGCGGCTCCAGAATCTCACCGCGCAGCGCCTCCTCCCACGGGACACCGCGCACCGCCTCCACCAGCGAGCCGAGCAATGTGTAACCCGGGTTGGAGTAGTGATGGCGCCGCCCGACCGGATGCCGGAAAGGCTGCTCCCCCAGGACTTCGGCGAGGGTCGGGCGGAGCGTGGCCGACGAACGCTCCCACCACTCGCCCGGTGTCTCCGCCGCCAACCCACCGGTGTGGGCGAGCAGTTGGGCGATCGTGACGTCTCCCGCACCGGTTCCCGGGAGGTGCTTCTCCAACGGGTCGGCCAGATCGAGCAGCCCCTCGTCGCGCAGGCGCAGCACCAGCACAGCGGTGAAGGTCTTCGTGATCGAGCCGATCCGGTACTGGACGTCCTCATCGGGGCCGCGCCCATCCACCGAGGTACGCGAACCGGTCCACACCAGCTTCCCGTCACGGCCGACCGCCGCGCAGAGAGACGGCGCGCGCCCGTCCCTCTGCGCGACGGCGATGCGGTGCAGGAGGGCGCGGCGAGTGGCGGGGAGCAGTTCTGCGGGTGTCGTCATGCGCCCAGTCCACCGTGGGTGCCGCCCGGCGTCGAGCCGATTTCACCGGAGGCTGATCAAGGATGCGGTACGCCCGTCGCCGCGGTCCGCGAAGGAATCAGGTCTGCGCCATGTCCACGAAGCGCGAGTAGTGGCCCTGGAAGGCGACCGTGATCGTGGCCGTCGGGCCGTTTCGGTGCTTGCCGACGATGATGTCGGCCTCGCCCGCGCGGGGCGACTCCTTCTCGTAGGCGTCCTCGCGGTGGAGCAGGATGACCATGTCGGCGTCCTGCTCGATGGAGCCGGACTCACGCAGGTCGGACACCATCGGCTTCTTGTCCGTGCGCTGCTCGGGGCCACGGTTGAGCTGCGAGAGCGCGATGACAGGGACTTCGAGCTCCTTGGCCAGCAGCTTGAGGTTACGGGACATGTCCGACACCTCCTGCTGACGGCTCTCGGAGCGCTTGGACCCGCCGGCCTGCATCAGTTGCAGATAGTCGATGATCACGAGCTTGATGTCCTGGCGCTGCTTGAGGCGGCGGCACTTCGCGCGGATCTCCATCATCGACAGGTTCGGGGAGTCGTCGATGTAGAGCGGCGCGGCCGAGACCTCGGGCATGCGGCGCGCGAGCCGCGTCCAGTCCTCGTCGGTCATCGTGCCGGACCGCATGTGGTGCAGGGCGACGCGCGCCTCGGCCGACAGCAGACGCATCGCGATCTCGTTGCGCCCCATCTCGAGGGAGAAGATGACGCTGGGCAGGTTGTGCTTGATCGACGCGGCGCGCGCGAAGTCGAGGGCGAGCGTCGACTTACCCATGGCGGGGCGGGCCGCGATGACGATCATCTGGCCCGGGTGCAGGCCGTTGGTCAGGGAGTCGAAGTCCGTGAACCCCGTCGGCACGCCGGTCATCTCACCGCTGCGTGAGCCGATCGCCTCGATCTCGTCGAGCGCGCTCTCCATGATGTCGCCGAGCGGGAGGTAGTCCTCGCTGGTGCGCTGCTCGGTGACCGCGTAGATCTCGGCCTGCGCCTTGTTAACGATCTCGTCGACGTCGTCGTCCGCCGCGTACCCCATCTGCGTGATCCGCGTGCCCGCCTCGACGAGGCGCCGCAGCACGGCCCGCTCGTGGACGATCTCCGCGTAGTACTCGGCGTTCGCCGCGGTGGGGACGGTCTGGACGAGGGTGTGAAGATAGGCGGGGCCACCGACCTTGTTGATCTCGCCGCGCTTGGTCAGCTCGGCGGCGATGGTGATCGGGTCGGCCGGCTCGCCCTTGGCGTAGACGTCGAGGATCGCCTGGAAGATCGTCTCGTGCGCCGGCTTGTAGAAGTCGGCGCCCTTGAGGACCTCGACGACGTCGGCGATGGCGTCCTTCGACAGGAGCATGCCACCGAGCACCGACTGCTCGGCATCCAGGTCCTGGGGCGGTACGCGCTCGAAGGTGGCCGGGCCGTCGTCCCAGGCCCCGCCCTCCCTGCCGCGCTCGTGCTCGTCGCTTCGCCCGCGGCCGCCCTGGCGGCTCTGCCGGGAAGAGGGCAGACGGTCGCTGGGACCGCTGTCGGCCCAGGGGTCGTCCAAGGGCTCGGAGATACTCACCGGGCCACCTCCTCCCGTCCGCCGAGCGGACCTCGCCGTGCCTCTCATTCCTACGGCACGACACTGACAAATAAGGCGCCCGATTCCGGTTGTGACGCGGGGTTTTCCCGAGGTTTTCGGGGCCGGCCGACACGGTGGGCGCCGCCCCACGTTAGGCGTGTCGGCACCGTCAGCCAATCTGGTTATCCACAGGCGGTGTGGATGACGGCCCTCTACCTGTGGAGAACTCGGTAAATCCTGTGCACGACCCGGTGGACAGCCCTGTGAACAAGCCCTCAGCCTCTTCCACACACAGGGCCTGACCTGCACTTATCCCATCCACCGGCTGTGCAGAAGAAAAACTTTCCCAGTCGGCGCGGGTTCTCTCACGACGGCACCGGACCGCCCATATGAGCACGCCTCAAGTAAGGGTTCATATGGCGTTGCATCTCTTACCTGTGGAAGATTAGATTGGTGCCCATGACACAGGCTTCCGTGACCCCCAAGGCCGCCCGGCGACGGCACGACCGAGAGATCGTGGCTCTGGCCGTCCCGGCCTTCGGCGCGCTCGTCGCAGAGCCTCTTTTCCTCATGGCCGACAGCGCCATCGTCGGCCACCTCGGTACCGCTCAATTGGCCGGACTCGCCGTCGCCTCGGCCCTCCTCACGACCGCGGTCAGCGTCTTCGTCTTCCTCGCCTACGCGACCACGGCGGCCGTCGCACGCCGGGTCGGCGCCGGCGATCTGCGGGCAGCGATCCAGCAGGGGATGGACGGCATCTGGCTCGCCCTCCTCCTGGGCGCCGCCGTCATCGCCGTCGTGCTGCCCACCGCCCCCGCCATCGTTGAACTCCTCGGCGCCTCCGACACCGCCGCGCCCTACGCCGTCACCTATCTCCGCATCTCGGCACTGGGCATCCCCGCCATGCTCGTGGTCCTCGCCGCCACCGGCGTCCTGCGGGGCCTGCAGAACGCGAAGACCCCGCTGTACGTGGCCGTCGCCGGTTTCGTCGCCAACGCCGCGCTCAACCTCGGCCTGGTCTACGGCGCCGACCTCGGCATCGCCGGATCTGCCTGGGGGACCGTCATCGCCCAGGTGGGCATGGCAGTGGTCTACCTGGTCGTCGTCGTCCGGGGCGCCCGACGCCACGGCGCATCGCTGCGACCTGACGCGGCAGGCATCCGGGCCTGCGCCCAGGCCGGTGCGCCCCTGCTCGTCCGCACGCTCTCGCTGCGGGCGATTCTGATGATCGCCACCGCGGTCGCGGCCCGGCTCGGCGACGCCGATGTCGCCGCACACCAGATCATCCTGTCCCTGTGGAACCTGCTGGCCTTCGCACTCGACGCCATCGCCATCGCCGGACAGGCCATCATCGGCCGCTACCTGGGTGCCGACGACGCCCAGGGCGCACGCGACGTATGCCGCCGCATGGTGCAGTGGGGCGTCGCCGCGGGTATCGCTCTCGGCGTCCTGGTCATCGCGGGCCGACCACTCTACGTTCCGCTGTTCACCAGCGATCAGACCGTCCAGGACGCGGCGCTGCTCGCCCTGATCGTGGTCGCCGTCTCCCAGCCCGTCTGCGGCATCGTCTACGTACTCGACGGTGTCCTGATGGGCGCGGGCGACGGCTCCTACCTGGCCTGGGCGATGCTGATCACCCTGGCGATCTTCACCCCGGTGGCTCTGCTGGTGCCAGTGCTCGGCGGCGGTCTCACCGCCGTATGGGGAGCGATGGCGCTGATGATGGCCGTACGTATGGCGACGCTCTGGCTGCGCTACCGCTCCGGCCGCTGGGCTGTCACAGGCGCCACCCGCTGACCGGGGGGTGACACCGGGTCCCGTTTCACGTGAAACGGCGCAAGTTTCACGTGAAACGGCGCGATGCCCACAAACGGATGGGGCCGCACCCCGAAGGGTGCGGCCCCATCTGCGCTATGCGCTCTGCTCAGGGCAGGGCTCAGGCAGCGACGACCTCGACGTTGACCTTGGCGGCAACCTCGGGGTGCAGACGCACGGACGTCTCGTGGGCGCCCAGCGTCTTGATCGGCGAGCCCAGCTCGACGCGACGCTTGTCGATCTTCGGGCCACCGGCAGCCTCGATCGCCGAAGCGACGTCGGCCGGGGTGACGGAGCCGAAGAGACGACCGGCGTCGCCGGAGCGGACGGCCAGACGCACGTTCACGGCCTCGAGCTTGGCCTTGATCTCGTTGGCCTGCTCGATCGTCGCGATCTCGTGGATCTTGCGCGCACGACGGATCTGCGCGACGTCCTTCTCGCCACCCTTGGTCCAGCGGATCGCGAAGTTCCGCGGGATCAGGTAGTTACGGGCGTACCCGTCCTTGACGTCGACGACCTCGCCGGCGGCGCCGAGGCCGGAGACCTCGTGGGTAAGGATGATCTTCATGATTCGGTCACCCTTTCCTTATCGCGCGGTGGACGTGTAGGGCAGCAGCGCCATCTCACGGCTGTTCTTGACGGCCGTGGCGACGTCACGCTGGTGCTGCGTGCAGTTGCCGGTCACGCGGCGGGCACGGATCTTGCCGCGGTCGGAAATGAACTTCCGCAGCATGTTCGTGTCCTTGTAGTCCACGTACGTGACCTTGTCCTTGCAGAAAGCGCAGACCTTCTTCTTCGGCTTGCGCACAGGCGGCTTCGCCATGGTGTATCTCCTGTGTGATCAAGAAGTGGGGGTACGGCCCACCCTCGGCCCGGGGGCCTAGAAGGGGGGCTCGTCCGAGTAGCCGCCGCCGGAGCCGCCGGAGCTTCCGCCCCAGCCGCCACCGCCGCCGCCCTGCTGCTGGCCGCCGCCGGCCGGCGCGCCGGTCGCCCAGGGGTCGTCGGCGGGAGCACCGCCGCCACCCTGCTGACCGCCACCGGGGCCACCGCCCCAGCCGCCGCCCTGCTGGCCGCCACCGCCGCCGTAACCGCCCTGGCCACCGCGACCGCTGGTCTTGGTGACCTTGGCCGTGGCGTTGCGCAGGCTGGCGCCGACCTCCTCGACGTCCAGCTCGTAGACCGTGCGCTTGACGCCCTCACGGTCCTCGTAGGACCGCTGCTTCAGCCGGCCCTGCACGATGACGCGCATGCCTCGCTGGAGCGACTCCGCGACGTTCTCCGCCGCCTGACGCCAGACCGAGCACGTCAGGAACAGGCTCTCGCCGTCCTTCCACTCATTGGTCTGCCGGTCGAAGGTGCGGGGAGTGGACGCGACGCGGAACTTCGCGACCGCCGCACCGGAGGGGGTGAAGCGCAGCTCGGGGTCGTCGACAAGATTGCCGACGACCGTGATGACGGTCTCGCCTGCCATGGGGTACCTCTCGGCGGGTTTGCTGCGGACTGCTTGCTGCTACTCGGATCCCAGAACCGCTGAACCGGAGGTTCAGTGGGTCTCGGGACGGAGGACCTTGGTCCGGAGGACCGACTCGTTCAGGTTCATCTGCCGGTCGAGCTCCTTGACGACCGCAGGCTCGGCCTGCAGGTCGATGACCGAGTAGATGCCCTCGGGCTTCTTCTTGATCTCGTACGAGAGACGACGACGGCCCCAGGTGTCGACCTTCTCGACCTTTCCGTTGGCCTCACGGACCACGGAGAGGAAGTTCTCGATCAGCGGGGAGACAGCACGCTCCTCGAGATCGGGGTCGAGGATGACCATCACCTCGTAGTGACGCATGTGGAACCCACCTCCTTTGGACTCAGCGGCCACGGTCGTTCCGTGGCAGGAGGGTTGTTATGCGTGAGCAACGGTATCGGCCGCCACTGACAATCGGTCGTCGCGAAGGACGACCATGCAGATCAGCGGGTACTAGTCCCATGTCGGGACGTGGGCAGACACCAATGCAGACGGTACAGACTACCCGCACCCCGGCTTCCGGTTGAAATCCGGCGGAAGAGGCCCCCACTCTGTATACGACGGGTGTGAACGGCGCTACGATGCGCCGCCTTCCGCAGGAGGTGCCCTCATGGCACAAGCAATGCGAACCAACAGCTCTCACGCCGGCGGTCTCTTCGCCTCGGACGGCAAGCCCCATCCGGTGCCCGACACCCTGGTCGCGGTGACCGCGGTGCTCGGACTGATCGCGATCATCACCTCGATCTGGCACAACCTCCACCTCGTGAGCTCCTGGACCGGCCTCATCGGGATCCTGACCGGGGCGTACGGCCAGTTCGTCTCGGAGACGACACGCGAACGCTTCGCCCTGATCCTCGGCCTCGGCGCCTCGGCGGTCGGCTTCTTCATCGGCATGGCCCACGGCGGCCTCTTCGGCGGCGTCATCGGGTGAGGTCAGCGCCCCATCGGAGGTCGACCCCCCATACAGCCAACCGGGGCGCTCACCGGGCGCAGTAGGCTTCGGCGCGAGAGCCGGAGCCCCTGTACCCAGGGAGCCACACCAGCCCGAGGAGCGCCCCGAATGAGCCTGACCCTGAGGACCATCAGCCGAGAGCAGCATCTGGCCTATATCCAGAGCCTGCCCGCGGCGAGCCACATGCAGGTCCCGGCCTGGGCTGATGTGAAGGCCGAATGGCGCTCCGAGAGCATGGGCTGGTTCGACGACCGCACGGGCGAGATGGTCGGCGCGGGCCTGGTGCTGTACCGCCAGCTCCCCAAGATCAAGCGGTATCTGGCGTACCTCCCCGAGGGCCCGGTCATCAACTGGTACGCGCCCAACCTCGACGACTGGCTGCGCCCGATGCTGGCGCACCTGAAGCAGCAGGGTGCCTTCTCGGTGAAGATGGGGCCGCCGGTCGTCATCCGGCGCTGGGAGGCCACCTCCATCAAGAAGGGCATCCAGGACCCGGACGTGAAGCGCCTGCGCGACATCGAGGCGGACTTCATCGAGCCCCGCGCCTTCGAGGTCGCCGACAAGCTGCGCCGCATGGGCTGGCAGCAGGGCGAGGACGGCGGCGCCGGCTTCGGTGACGTCCAGCCGCGCTACGTCTTCCAGGTGCCGCTCGCCAACCGCTCCCTGGAAGAGGTCCACAAGAACTTCAACCAGCTTTGGCGCCGCAACATCAAGAAGGCCGAGAAGGCCGGTGTCGAGGTCGTCCAGGGCGGCTACCAGGACCTCGCCGAGTGGCAGCGGCTGTACGAGATCACGGCCGTGCGCGACCGCTTCCGCCCGCGCCCGCTCTCGTACTTCCAGCGCATGTGGACGGCCCTCAACTCCGAGGACCCCAATCGCATGCGGCTGTACTTCGCGCGCCACAACGGGGTGAACCTCTCGGCGGCCACGATGCTCGTCGTCGGCGGCCACGTCTGGTACTCCTACGGCGCCTCCGACAACATCGGGCGCGAGGTCCGGCCCTCGAACGCGATGCAGTGGCGGATGCTCCGCGACGCCTACGCGCTTGGCGCCACCGTCTACGACCTGCGCGGGATCAGCGACTCGCTCGACGAGACGGACCACCTCTTCGGCCTGATCCAGTTCAAGGTCGGCACGGGCGGCGAGGCCGCCGAGTACCTCGGCGAGTGGGACTTCCCGCTCAACAAGCTGCTGCACAAGGCGCTCGACATGTACATGTCCCGGCGCTGACATCGGCACCCGTGAGCCGGGCACGGCGCCCCCAGTGGCCCGTCCCGGCACACCCCGATCCGCTTTCGCCGCGGACCCGGCACAATTCACGTAGCTCCAAAGTTCTTTCATACCTCTGATACACCGCAGCCACGAGAAAGGTTCCGGGACCGGGCCATGGCGCTCACGCTCTACGTCGACACCGCGCGCTGGCGGGCGCACCACAAGCACGTGCTCGAGCAGTTTCCGGGACTCGTACCCGTCTGCAAGGGAAACGGATACGGCTTCGGCCACGAACGACTCGCGGAGGAGGCCACCCGTCTGGGCGCCGACATCCTCGCCGTCGGGACCACCTACGAAGCCGCTCGGATCAAGGACTGGTTCAGCGGTGACCTGCTGGTCCTGACGCCGTTCCGGCGCGGTGAAGAACCGGTTCCGCTGCCCGACCGCGTCATCCGCTCCGTCTCCTCCGTGGACGGCGTGCACGGCCTCGTGGGCGCCCGCGTCGTCATCGAGGTCATGTCCTCGATGAAGCGGCACGGCGTGACCGAGCAGGACCTGCCGCTTCTCGCGCACGCCATCCAGGACGTGCGCCTGGAGGGCTTCGCGATCCACCTCCCGCTGGACCGCACCGACGGCTCGGACGCCGTCGAGGAGGTCATCGGGTGGATGGACCGGCTGCGCGCGGCCAGGCTGCCGCTGCACACCATGTTCGTCAGCCATCTGAAGGCCGAGGAGCTGGCGCGGCTGCAGCAGCAGTTCCCGCAGACCCGCTTCCGCGCGCGGATCGGCACCCGGTTGTGGCTGGGCGACCACGAGGCGACCGAGTACCGCGGTGCGATCCTGGACGTCACGCGCGTCGCCAAGGGCGACCGGTTCGGCTACCGGCAGCAGAAGGCGGCCTCCGACGGCTGGCTCGTGGTCGTCGCGGGCGGCACGTCGCACGGGGTGGGCCTGGAGGCCCCCAAGGCGCTGCACGGCGTCATGCCGCGTGCCAAGGGCGTCGCCCGCGCCGGCCTGGCGACCGTGAACCGCAACCTCGCGCCGTTCGTCTGGTCCGGCAAGCAGCGCTGGTTCGCCGAGCCGCCGCACATGCAGGTGTCGATCCTCTTCGTGCCCTCGGACGCCGCCGAGCCGAGGGTGGGCGAGGAGCTGGTGGCCCACCTGCGCCACACCACCACGCAGTTCGACCGGCTCGTGGACCGCTGAGGCCACGTCCAGCACGGATGTGAGAGCGGGGCCGGACACCACCAAATGTCCGGCCCCGCTCCCGTTGCCCTCAAGCCTCTTGTTCGCTCACAGCGAACTGTCGGCTTCCTTGCCCCAGCTCACCGACGGCGGCTGCTCCCCGTCAAGGTCCGCATGGCGCGGGGGACGGGCCGCGTGGCCGAGCACGAAGACGTCCTCCGCGCCGTCCAGCACGCCACCCGAGGGATCGTCCCCACCGCCACGGCGCACCACGTCCCGTTCGGGCAGCCAGATGTCGCGCACGACGACGGCGCACAGGTACAGCGTGCCCAGGAGGTGCGCGGTGATCGCCAACTGGTAGCCCTCGGTCGGCAGGCCCTGGTGCTTGTCTCCGCTGGTCGTGTACGCGAGGTACAGCCAGATCCCGAGGAAGTACGCGATCTCGCAGGCCTGCCAGACCAGGAAGTCCCGCCACTTGGGCCGCGCCAGAGCGGCGAGCGGGATCAGCCACAGTACGTACTGCGGTGAGTAGACCTTGTTGGTGAGGATGAAGGCCGCGACGACGAGGAAGGCCAACTGCGCGAAGCGCGGACGGCGCGGCGCGGTCAGCGTGAGTCCCCCGATGCCGAGGCACGCCAGCACCATCAGGGCCGTGGCGAGCGTGTTGACGACGTCGGTGTCGAGCGGCGTGTCCATGTGCTGGGAGATGACCAGCCAGAAGGATCCGAAGTCGACGCCGCGCTCCTGGCTGAACGTGTAGAACTTCGACCAGCCCTCGGGCGCGAGCAGCATCACCGGGACGTTCACGACGAGCCAGGCCACGAGCGCGCCGCCCGTCGCGGCGATGAACGGCCGCCATTTACCGGCCCGCCAGCACAGCACGAACAGCGGACCCAGCAGCAGGACGGGATAGAGCTTGGCGGCGGTGGCGAGGCCGAGGAGCACACCGAAGGCGAGAGCGCGCCCCCGGGACCACATCAGCATCGCGGCCGCTGTGAGCGCCACTGCGAAGAGATCCCAGTTGATGGTGGCGGTCAGCGCGAACGCGGGCGCAAGGGCGACCAGGAGGCCGTCCCAGGGCCGTCGCCGGTGGGTCCGGGTGACGCAGACGGCGATGACCACGGCGCAGATCATCAGCATCCCGGCATTGACCATCCAGTACACCTGCTCCTGGTGCTGGATGGAGCCGCTGCCGGGGGTCAGCCACGAGGCGACCTCCATGAACACACCGGTGAGGACCGGGTACTCGAGGTAGTCCATGTCGCCGGGCAGCTTGTCGAAGTACGGCACGAGACCGTCCGCGAAGCCCCGCCCCTGGTACAGGTGCGGGATGTCCGAGTAGCAGGCGTGCGTGTACTGCGAGCTCGCCCCGAAGAACCAGCCTCCGTCGTAGCAGGGGAACTTCTGGACCATCCCGAGCGCGAACATGCCGAGCATCACCAGCGCGATGACGCGTACCGGTGTCCACCACGACCGGCCGACCAGCGCCCGTACGCCGAGGGGGCCGCCGATGAACTCAACTCCGGCGGCCGCGACCTCGTCCTCCCTGGTGGGCCGCACCGGCTCCGGTTCGGGTTGGCTCATACGCGTCGTCTCTGCACTGGGCATGCCGCACATCCTGCCGTACGTGGTTGAGAACGGGGCGAGGGCCGCCGCACCCGGTTCGGTGCGACGGCCCTCGCCACCTGGAGAACGCGCAGCGTTTCACGTGAAACACGCAGCGCTAGCACTGGGACCTATTGGCCGTCCTTGCCTCCGATGAAGCCCCCTCCGGTCTGACCATTGGTATTGCCGCTGTTCGCGCCGCCGGTCGTGCCTTCGGTCGTCCCGCCGTCCGTGGTCTGGCCTCCGGTCGTCCCACCGTCGGCCGTGCCGCCGTCCGTGGTTCCGCCGTTGTCGGTCCCGCCGTCCGTCGTCCCCCCGTCCTTGCCGCAGTTCCAGTCCGTCCACTTGTTGCAGGTCTCCGTGGGGGTCGGAGACGACGGGGCGGATGTGGTCGGGCTCGGCGTCGTCTTGGTCGGCGTGGGCTTGGGGGTCGTCGGCGTGGGCTTGGGGGTCGTCGGCGTCGGAGTGGGAGTGGGCGTCGCGCCGACGACCTTGCCGATGGGCTCGGGCTCCGGGAACGACTCGTTCGGCAGGCCCTTCATGGCCTGGGCCATGTAGTCGTGCCAGATCTCCGACGGGAACGAGGCACCGTGGATCTTCTGCTGGCCGCCCGTCCCGTACATCTCCAGGAACTTGCGGTTCTTGGACTTCTCGTTGTCGTCCATCCGGTACATCGTGATCGCCGTGGACAGCTGCTTGGTGTAGCCCACGAACCAGGCGGACTTGTTGCCGTCGGTGGTACCCGTCTTGCCGGCCACGTCGCGGCCCGGCAGCGCGGCGTTGGTACCGGTGCCCTTCTCGACGACCGTCTTCAGCACGTCGGTCACGTTGTCGGCGACCTTGGAGGCGAAGGCGCGCTCCGGCGTCGCCTCGTGCCGGTACACGGTCTCGCCCTCGTGCTTCACGGACGTCACCGAGTAGGGGTCGTTCTGCTGGCCGCTGGCCGCGAAGGTCGCATAGGCACCGGCCATACGGATCGCGCTCGGGTCGGACGTGCCGAGCGAGAACGACGGGTACCTGGCGCTGGCGAAGCTGTTGTCCAGGATGCCGGCCTTCTGCGCGGCCTCCTTCACCTTGTTCAGCCCCACGTCCATGCCGAGCTGCACGTAAGCCGAGTTCACGGACTCACGCATCGCCTCACGCAGGTCGATCTGGTAGCTCGGCGGGTTGTACGACTTCTTGCCGTCGTTCTTCTGGTTCCACTGCTCGCCCTTCTCGTTCATCCAGACCTCGCCGTTGTAGTCGTGGATCTTCAGGCCGTTCTGGCCGCTGTAGAGGCTCTTCGGCGAGACGACGGTGCGCTGCGACTCGTCCTGGTCCGGCGGCCCCTGCGGGTTCCTGACACCCCACTCAAAGGCCGCTGCCAGAACGAACGGCTTGAACGTCGAGCCGACCTGGGCACCGGTCACGTCCGCGTTGTTGGTGAAGTGCTTCGTCGCGTCCTCACCGCCGTAGATCGCCTCGATGGCGCCGTCCTTGGGCGAGACGGATGCGCCGCCGAACTGGACGTACTTGTCGACGTACACCCCGTTGACCTTGCGCTTCTCGTCGAGGTTCTCCTTGCGGACCTTCTTGACCGCGGCTTCGAGCTGGTCCACCTTCTTGCGGTCGAAGGTCGTGTGGATCTCGTAGCCACCGAGCCGCAAGGCGTTCTCGGTGATCTTCCCTTCGCTGTTCTTGATCACAGACGCCCTGGCGAGGTCGACGAGGTAGCCGATCTGACCGCTGAGCTGGGCATTCGAGCGCGGGTTCTGAAGCTTCGGGAACTCGGTGTACTTGGCGCGATCCGCGGCGGACAGGTGGCCGTCCTTGACCTCCTCGTCCAGGATCCACTTCCAGCGGGCCGTGGCGCGCTCGGTGTTCTTCTCCTGCGTGGCGTTCACCGGGTCGATCTCGGGGGAGCCGGCCGGGTCGTAGTACGTGGCGCCCTTGAGGACGGCGGCGAGGAAGGCGGTCTGGTTCGGCTGGAGCTTCGCCGCGTCCTTGCCGAAGTACGTGCGGGCGGCGGCCTGGATTCCGTAGGCGCCGCGGCCGTAGTACGCCGAGTTCAGGTAACCGGCCATCACGTCGTCCTTGTCGACCGTGCGGCCGACCTTGATCGAGACGAGGAGTTCCTTCAGCTTCCGGCTGACCGTCTGCGACTGGTCGTCCAGCATCGCGTTCTTCACGTACTGCTGGGTGATGGTCGAGCCACCCTGGGTCTGGCCGCCCTTCGCCATGTTGAACACGGCGCGCGCGATACCCATGGGGTCGACGCCCTTGTCGGTCTCGAACGTCTTGTTCTCCGCCGACATGACCGCATCCCGCATGGACTTGGGGATGTCCTCGTACTTGATGATCTGGCGGTTGGTCTCACCACCGGTGGCGACCATCTGCGTGCCGTCCGCCCAGTAGTAGACGTTGTTCTGCGCCTTGGCCGTGTCGGCCATCTTGGGCACGCCCACCATCGCGTACGCGATTCCCGCGACCAGCATCATGCCGCCCAGGAAGCCGAAGCCCGTCCCGGTCACGAGCCGCCAGGACGGCACCCAGCGCCGCCAGCCCCACTTGTTCGCGCGCGGGTAGTCGATGAACCGCTTCTTCTGCGGACCACGCCCCTTGCCGCGCCCGGGGCCGCTCGGACCGCCAGGGCCACCGCCACCGCGGCGCCCGCCTCCACCGGCGCCACCGCGTCCGGCGCCGCCCTCGGCGGCCCTGCGCCGCCCACCACCGCGCTGCGCGGCGCGGCGCGCCTCCGCGCGTCCTCCCCAAGGTTGATCGTCACCCTGGCTGCCGTACGAACCCGAGGAACTCGGGGGATCGTAGGAACCGGAAGGCGACGCGGTGCTGCCGCGCGGTGCCGCGCGGCGGCCCGACGGTTCTCCTGACGCTCCGCGACGGGCCGCGGCGCGCCCGCCCTGCGGCTGCGGCGGTTTGCGACGGTGCTCGCTCATCGAACGATTACTCCTCGGGCAGGCGCGGCCTCGCGCGCCTGGAAACGGCGTCTGGTGTCCGGTCCCCCCGACGTACGGATGTGCCGCTCCCGGCACTCACCCGCACTGCACCCGGGACAACGACGCCCCCAGGCGTCACATGGTTCCCGGTGGTCTGCATGGCGGACAGACTACGCACCGTCAAAACCCTCCGAGGGCCGAAGTTCACCCCAAAACAGGCAAGTTGCTCCTATGAATCATTGATGTGACGCCGTTCACCGTGATCCCTCTTGTCGCAGTCGTAGGCTCGTTCTATCGTGCTGATGTATCGAGTCGATACATCAGCACGACATAAAGAGTCGATACACGGGCCCGCGACAGTGAGGAGGCGACGATGAGCCGGCGCTCCGGCATCCTTGAGTTCGCCGTACTCGGACTGCTCCGCGAATCCCCGATGCACGGCTATGAGCTGCGCAAACGACTCAATACGTCGCTGGGGGTCTTCCGCGCCTTCAGCTACGGAACGCTGTACCCCTGCCTCAAGACGCTGGTCGCGAACGGCTGGTTGATAGAGGAACCGGGCGCCGGTCCCGCCGACGCTCCCGCCTCACTCACGGGACGTCGCGCCAAGATCGTCTACCGGTTGACGGCGGAAGGTAAGGAGCACTTCGAGGAGCTGCTCTCGCAGACCGGCCCCGACGCCTACGAGGACGAGCACTTCGCCGCGCGATTCGCCTTCTTCGGGCAGACGTCACGCGATGTGCGCATGCGCGTCCTCGAGGGCCGTCGAAGCCGTCTGGAGGAGCGTCTCGAAAAGATGCGCCTCTCCTTCGCCCGCACCCGGGAGCGCCTGGACGACTACACACTCGAGCTGCAGCGACACGGAATGGAGTCCGTGGAGCGCGAAGTGCGCTGGCTCAACGAGCTCATCGAGAGCGAGCGCGCGGGCCGGGACCAGCGAAGGTCCGGCCCGGGGGGCGCAGCTCAGCAGGACATTTCTGGAGAGACGGGCGGCCTGCCCCGGCACCGGGACAGCACCCGGCCGGATCCGTCCGACGACACCGCCACGTGAAGTCCGCTCAGGACTTCACCAGTACACACAGGGAGCAACCGGAATGGGTTCGGTTCGCGTAGCCATCGTCGGCGTGGGCAACTGCGCCGCCTCGCTGGTGCAGGGCGTCGAGTTCTACAAGGACGCTGACCCGGAGACCAAGGTCCCCGGCCTCATGCACGTCCAGTTCGGCGACTACCACGTCGGCGACGTCGAGTTCGTCGCCGCGTTCGACGTCGACGCGAAGAAGGTCGGCCTGGACCTCGCGGACGCCATCGGCGCCTCCGAGAACAACACCATCAAGATCTGCGACGTGCCGAACACCGGCGTCCAGGTCCAGCGTGGCCACACCCTCGACGGTCTGGGCAAGTACTACCGCGAGACGATCGAGGAGTCCTCCGAGGCCCCGGTCGACGTCGTTCAGGTCCTCAAGGACAAGCAGGTCGACGTGCTCGTCTGCTACCTGCCCGTGGGCTCCGAGGACGCGGCGAAGTTCTACGCCCAGTGCGCCATCGACGCCAAGGTCGCCTTCGTCAACGCCCTCCCGGTCTTTATCGCCGGCACCAAGGAGTGGGCGGACAAGTTCACCGAGGCGGGCGTCCCGATCGTCGGTGACGACATCAAGTCGCAGGTCGGCGCCACCATCACCCACCGTGTGATGGCGAAGCTGTTCGAGGACCGCGGTGTCCGTCTCGAGCGCACCATGCAGCTCAACGTCGGCGGCAACATGGACTTCAAGAACATGCTCGAGCGCGACCGCCTCGAGTCGAAGAAGATCTCGAAGACGCAGGCCGTGACCTCGCAGATCCGCGACCGCGAGCTGGGCGAGAAGAACGTCCACATCGGCCCGTCCGACTACGTCGCGTGGCTCGACGACCGCAAGTGGGCGTACGTGCGTCTCGAGGGCCGCGCCTTCGGTGAGGTCCCGCTGAACCTCGAGTACAAGCTCGAGGTCTGGGACTCCCCGAACTCCGCGGGTGTCATCATCGACGCGCTGCGCGCCGCGAAGATCGCCAAGGACCGCGGCATCGGCGGCCCGATCCTCTCCGCCTCCTCGTACTTCATGAAGTCCCCGCCGGTGCAGTACTTCGACGACGAGGCCTACGAGAACGTCGAGAAGTTCATCAAGGGTGAGGTCGAGCGCTGACCTTCCTCACACGGCGTCGTTTCACGTGAAACAACGCGTGTCTGAGGGCTGACGCACCTGTCGAGACCCCCGGATCGCACCCATCGTGCATCCGGGGGTCTCCTCTGTGTGAGGCTGTGCCCATGGCTGTCGTCCGTGATCTGCGCGTCCTGCTGCGCTTGCGCGATTTCCGGCGTCTGCTCACACTGCGCCTGCTCTCCCAGGGCGCGGACGGCGTGTACCAGGTCGCGCTCGCCACGTACGTCGTCTTCTCCCCGGAGAAGCAGACGACGCCCACCGCCATCGCCTCGGCCATGGCCGTGCTGCTGTTGCCGTACTCGCTGGTCGGCCCTTTCGCGGGCGTCCTCCTCGACCGCTGGCGCCGCCGTCAGGTCTTCCTCTACGGCAACCTCCTGCGGGTCCTTCTGGCCTCCGCGACAGCCGCCCTCATGCTGAGTCACGCACCCGACTGGCTCTTCTACGCCTCCGCGCTCTGTGTCACCGCGGTCAATCGTTTCGTCCTGGCCGGACTGTCGGCCGCGCTGCCGCGCGTCGTCGACGCCGACCGCCTCGTCATAGCCAATTCGCTCTCCCCGACGGCCGGCACCCTCGCCGCGACCCTGGGAGGCGGCCTCGCCTTCATCGTGCGGCTGGTGGGCCCGGACTCGGACGCGTCGGTCGTCCTCCTCGGCGCGGCTCTCTACCTCTGCGCCGCGCTCGCCTCCCTCCGCATGGGCAGAGAGCTCCTCGGACCGGACCGCGACCTGATACAGCCCCGCCTCGCGGTCGCCCTGGCCGGTACCGCGCGCGACCTGCTGGCAGGCGTACGGCATCTCACCTCCCGGCGCCCCGCGGCGCGCGCTCTGGCCGCGATGACGGCCATGCGGTTCTGCTACGGCGCTCTCCTGGTCATGGTGCTCATGCTGTGCCGCTACGCCTGGACGACCACGGAGTCCGACGGCTTGGCCCTGCTGGGCCTCGCGATGGGCGTCTCCGGAGCGGGCTTCTTCGTCGCCGCTGTCATCACGCCTGCCGCCGCGAGACATTTCGGGGCGAGCGGCTGGATCGTGGTCTGCGCCGGGGTGGCGTCCGTCCTGGAGCTGACACTCGGGCTTCCCTTCGCGCCCGGCCCCACCTTGGTGGCGGCCTTCGTGCTGGGACTCACCACCCAGGGAGCGAAGATAGCCACCGACACCGTCGTGCAGTCCTCGGTCGACGACGGCTTCCGCGGCCGGATCTTCTCCGTCTACGACGTCCTCTTCAACATGTCCTTCGTCGGCGCGGCGGGTGTGGCGGCGCTCATGCTGCCACCCGACGGCCGCTCCGTCCCTCTGGTGGTGTTCATCGCGGCGCTCTACGGAGCGGTGGCGCTCGGCATGACCCGGCCCCGTGCGCATGTGAAGGATCCCGCCTGACACCTGGCCGACCCGACGCTCAGGGTCTCGGCCGGTGTTTCACGTGAAACACCGATTCACCCCGGATGCGCCTTGGGGCTCTGTTTCACGTGAAACAGAGCCCCAAGGCATGGCTTGTCCCTCAGCCCTTCAGTCCTGCGGCTGAGCCGCCCACCACTCCTTCAGAGCCGCCACCGCCGCGTCATGCTCCATCGGACCGTTCTCCAGCCGCAGCTCGAGGAGGAACTTGTACGCCTGGCCGATCACCGGCCCGGGCCGCACCCCCAAGATCTCCATGATCTGGTTGCCGTCGAGGTCCGGGCGGATCGAGTCCAGCTCCTCCTGCTCCTGCAGCCGGGCGATGCGCTCCTCCAGGCCGTCGTAGGCGCGGGAGAGGGCGTTCGCCTTGCGCTTGTTGCGCGTCGTGCAGTCGGACCGGGTCAGCTTGTGCAGGCGCTCCAGGAGCGGGCCCGCGTCCCGCACATAGCGGCGCACGGCGGAGTCCGTCCACTCGCCGGTGCCGTAGCCGTGGAAGCGCAGGTGCAGCTCCACGAGGCGGGTGACGTCCTTCACGAGCTCGTTGGAGTACTTGAGCGCGGTCATGCGCTTCTTCGTCATCTTGGCGCCGACCACCTCGTGGTGGTGGAAGGAGACGCGGCCGTCCGGCTCGAACCGACGCGTGCGCGGCTTGCCGATGTCGTGCAGCAGGGCCGCGAGGCGCAGGGTCAGGTCGGGGCCGTCGGTCTCCAGCGCCATGGCCTGCTCAAGGACGATCAGCGAGTGGTCGTAGACGTCCTTGTGCCGGTGGTGCTCATCCCGCTCCAGGCGCAGAGCGGGCAGTTCGGGGAGGACGTGGTCGGCCAGGCCGGTGTCGACGAGCAGCGTGAGGCCCTTACGCGGATGGGCCGACAGGAGGAGCTTGTTCAGCTCGTCCCGGACCCGCTCCGCCGACACGATCTCGATCCGGCCGGCCATCGCCTTCATCGCGGCGACCACGTCGGGGTCCACCTCGAAGTCGAGCTGGGCGGCGAACCGGGCGGCGCGCATCATGCGCAGCGGGTCGTCGGAGAAGGAGTCCTGGGGTGTGCCGGGCGTGCGCAGGACACGCGCCGCCAGGTCCTCGAGGCCGCCGTGCGGGTCGATGAAGTCCTTCTCCGGCAGCGCGACGGCCATCGCGTTCACGGTGAAGTCGCGGCGGACGAGGTCTTCCTCGATGGAATCGCCGTAGGAGACCTCGGGCTTGCGCGAGGTGCGGTCGTACGCCTCCGAGCGGTAGGTGGTGACCTCGATCTGGAAGCTCTGCTCGACGTCCCCGACGCGCGCGTCCTTCTGGCAGCCGACGGTGCCGAAGGCGATGCCGACCTCCCACACCGCGTCGGCCCACGGCCGGACGATCTTCAGTACGTCCTCGGGGCGGGCGTCGGTGGTGAAGTCCAGGTCGTTGCCGAGCCGGCCGAGCAGTGCGTCCCGGACCGAACCGCCGACCAGGGCGAGAGAGAACCCGGCCTCCTGGAATCGGCGGGCAAGGTCGTCCGCGACGGGCGAGACCCGCAGCAGCTCGCTCACCGCGAGGCGCTGCACCTGGCTGAGGGCGCTGGGGTTGTCTTCATTGGCGTTCGGCACAACAGGACAGGGTACGTGGCCCACCGCGCCCGGACCGAACCGTTTCGCGGGGCCGCCGCAGGACCACCGGAGCGGCCCCCTACCCTGGCTCCACGATCTTGTGGAGCAGACCGTGGCACCCAGCCACAGGGCTCCTCGTTACGATGCGTGGACACATCTGCGACCACTGACGACGACGAGGGACGGACGAGCGCGTGGCCGAGGCGGCAGACTACCCAGGGATGAGTCCCTCACCTGCCCGTCGCCTGCTGCGGCGCACCGGCGCTCTGTTCGCCGCTGCGCCGCTCCTTGCCGCGCTGCCGCTGCTGCCCGGCGCCGCCCCCGCGTCCGCGCACACGGCGACGTCCGCTGCCGCCGCGGCCACCGGCACCAAGACGGTCGACGTGGCCGTCAACGAGCTCTCGCCCGTCGCACCGTCCGCGCAGGACACCCTCACGATCCGCGGCAGAGTCACGAACAAGGGCAAGCAGGCGGTCACCGACGCCCATGTGGGCCTGCGCGTCGGCACCTCCTACGGCGGACGCTCGGCGATCGACGACGCTGCGGAGAGCGACACCGGGGGCGCACCGGACGGTACGGAGGTCGCGAGCAAGTACGCGCAGAAGCTCGCGAGGCTGGCGCCGGGCGCCACCCAGGACTTCACGCTGTCCGTGCCGGTCAAGGAGCTGCATCTCGGCGCCGACGGCGTCTACCAGATCAGCGCCGCCCTGATGGGGGAGACGGCCGCCGCGCCGTACCAGCAGACGCTCGGCATCCAGCGGACCTTCCTGCCCTGGCAGCCCGGCGGGGCCGACACCAAGACCAGGACCACCGCTCTGTGGCCGCTGATCTCCGACACGCACCTGACCGCCGAGACGGGTACGAGCGAGCAGCAGACGCCCGTCTTCAGTGATGACAGCCTCGCGCGGCAGATCGGCCCGGGTGGCCGCCTCCAGCAGATGCTGGCGCTCGGCGACGGCCTCGACGTCACCTGGGTGATCGACCCGGATCTGCTGGCCTCGGTCGACGCGATGACGGACACGTACACGATCAAGGGCCCGGACGGGAAGTTCACCCCCGGCAAGGACCAGGCGATCGCCAAGGCGTGGCTGCGCGACCTGCAGGCGGCCGTCCAGGGCCAGAAGGTGGTCACGCTGCCGTTCGCCGATCCGGATCTCGCGTCCTTGGCGCACACCGGCACGAAGGTCGGCGGATCGCTCGGGCACCTCAAGGACGCCACGGACGCGGCCGTGTCCACCGTGGACACCATCCTCCACGTGAAGGCCGACACGTCGTACGCATGGCCTGCCGAGGGCGCTGTCGACCGGGACATCGTCAAGGTCGCCACGTCCGCGGGCGCCAACAAGATCATCGCGCGCAGCGACACGTTCCAGGAGACGGGCAGCCTGTCGTACACGCCGTCCGCGGCGCGCCCCATCGGCGGCGGCGCGACGGCCGTGGTCGCCGACGCACGACTGTCGACCGCGTTCCAGGGCGACATGTCACGCGCCGAGAACTCCACGCTCGCCGTCCAGGAGTTCCTCGCCCAGAGCCTCATGCTGAACCGGCAGACGGACAAGCAGCGCACCGTCGTGGTGGCCCCCCAGCGGATGCCCACCACGAGCCAGGCCCAGGCGATGGCCGAGGCGCTGCGCGCGCTCCAGGACAGCACGTGGTCCCAGCCCCAGAGCCTGGCGGCCGCGACCACGGCCAAGCCGGACCCCGGTGCGAGGACCCGTGTGCCCTCCGCCCGCTCCTATCCGTCGTCCCTGCGTCGGCAGGAGCTGTCGCGGGCGGCGTTCGAGCAGATCCAGAGCACCCAGAACGACCTCGAGAACTTCAAGCACGTCCTCACCGACCGGTCCCGGGTGGTGACCCCGTTCGGCCGCTCGATGGACCGGGAGATGTCCACGTCGTGGCGGGGCCGGTCCAAGGCCTCCGCGTCCTTCCGTGACGGCGTCTCGACGTACCTCTCCGACAGCACCAACCAGGTCGCCCTGATCGAGAAGTCCCGCGTACGGCTCTCGGGACGCAGCGCGACCATCCCGGTGTCCGTGCAGAACAACCTGTGGCAGGACGTCGACCACCTGGTGCTGCGGCTCACCTCGGCCAACGGCACGCGTCTGCGGATCGGCGACGGCGCCTTCGAGGAGAAGGCCGTCAAGATCGCCAGCGGGCACAGCCAGTCCGTGAAGTTCACCACCACGGCCAAGGCCACGGGCCCCATCACGGTCTACGCCCAGCTCTACACCGAGGACAACCAGCCCTACGGCAAGCAGATCGCCTTCAAGGTGGACGCCACCGAGATCACGCCCACCGTGATGCTCGTCATCGGTGGCGGCGTCCTGCTCCTGGTCCTGGCCGGATTCCGCATGTACACCCAGCGCAAGCGCACCGCCGCCGCCCAGCAGGAGGAGGGCGCGGCGCAGGACGAGGCCGTCGACACGGCCGACACCGCCGAGCCCGTGCGGGGTGATGCGGAGGGTGAAGCGGAGAGCGAGTCGGCCCCCGGCGCGCAGGCGGACGTCCCGCAGCAGCCGAGTGACCCGACGGCTGACACCGCTCCGGAAAGCACGGCCCCGTCGGGCACGGGTGAGAGAGTGGACCGTTGAGCGATGTCGTGGCCGGTGGGCCGGGGACGATGAGGTGGGGTATCCATGAACGCGCCGTACAACGGTGACCGTGGTCAGGGCTCGGGCGGCTCTGCCTCGGGCGATGGCCACCCGTACGCCGACCCCCACGGGTCCGGCGGCCAGGTGCCGCCGCCCCAGCCCGCCCCCGAGGCCTACGGTCAGGACGCCTACCTCCAGGACGCGTACAGCCAGGACCCGTACCGGGCGCAGGACCTCTCCGCCCAGGACCCGGTGACCGAGGCGCTGTACGACCGCTCCGCGCACCCGCCGCCGCCCCCTGGCACCTACCAGGCGCCGCAGCCGCTGTACGCGCCGCCGCCCGCCAACCAGTACCAGCCGGATCCGCGTGTCTGGGCGCAGACGCCCGCACCGGAGCCCGAGGGCCCCTCCCAGTACCTGCCGTACGGCGACGACGCGCGCACGACCCAGTTCGTCGGGGTCGACGACCTCGTGACGCAGGCCGGTGAGGAGCGTCACGAGTCGGACGCCTTCGCCCATCTCTTCCGCGACCAGCAGCCCGGCTACCGAGGCGGCCGTGCCCCGGCCGAGCAGCCGGTCGACGACCCGACCACGTTCCTCGGTCAGGCGCCCCTCCAGGCGCCGCCACCGCCCGCGGCGCCGGCCTCCGCCCCCGCCGCGAAGAAGGGTGGCCGCGCGGCGAGCCTGATGAAGTCGAGCGCGGTGATGGCGGCGGGCACGCTCGTCTCCCGCCTCACCGGCTTCGTCCGCACCATGGTCATCACCGCGGCCCTGGGCGCGGGGCTCCTCGGCGACACCTGGACCGTCGCCTACACCCTGCCGACGATGATCTACATCCTGACCGTCGGCGGCGGCCTGAACTCCGTCTTCGTCCCCCAGCTCGTCCGCGCCATGAAGGAGGACGACGACGGCGGCGAGGCGTACGCCAACCGCCTGCTCACCCTCGTCATCATGGCTCTCGCGGTGATCGTGGCGGTCGTCGTCATCGCCGCACCACTGCTGATCAACCTGATGTCGAGCACGGTCTCGGACAACCCTGCCGCCGACAGCGTCGGCGTCACCTTCGCCCGCTACTGCCTGCCCACGATCTTCTTCATGGGTGTGCACGTGGTCATGGGCCAGATCCTGAACGCCCGCGGGAAGTTCGGCGCGATGATGTGGACCCCGGTCCTCAACAACATCGTCATGATCTTCACCTTCGGCATGTTCATCTGGGTCTACGGGACCGCCGCCGAGTCGCACATGGGCGTCACCACCATCCCGCCGGACGGTGTCCGCCTCCTCGGCATCGGCACCCTCCTCGGCCTGACCGTGCAGGCGCTCGCGATGGTCCCGTACCTGCGCGAGACCGGTTTCCGCTTCCGCCTCCGCTTCGACTGGAAGGGCCACGGCCTCGGCAAGGCCGTCAAGCTCGCCAAGTGGACCGTGCTCTTCGTCCTCGCCAACCAGGCGGGCGTCATCGTCGTCACCCAGTTGGCGACCGCCGCCGGCGAGGCCTCGAACGCTGCGGGCAGCGGCATCATGGGCTACTCGAACGCCCAGTTGATCTGGGGCATGCCGCAGGCCATCATCACCGTCTCGGTCATGGCCGCCATGCTGCCGCGCATCTCGCGCGCCGCCCACGACGGCGACCCGGGCGCGGTCCGCGACGACATCTCCTCCGGCCTGCGCACCTCGGCCGTGGCGATCGTCCCGGTGGCCTTCATGTTCGTCGCGCTCGGCGTCCCGATGTGCACCCTGCTCTTCGGCTCCAGCGGCATCGACGCCGCCAAGTCGATGGGCTACATCCTGATGGCGTTCGGCCTCGGCCTCATCCCGTTCTCCGTGCAGTACGTGGTGCTGCGTGGCTTCTACGCGTACGAGGACACCCGCACGCCCTTCTACAACACGGTCATCGTCGCCGCGGTCAACGCCGCGGCGTCGGCCCTGTGCTACGTGATCCTGCCCGCCCGCTGGGCGGTCGTCGGCATGGCCTTCTCGTACGGACTCGCGTACGCGATCGGCGTCGGCGTCGCCTGGCAGCGCCTGCGCAAGCGGCTCGGCGGCGACCTGGACGGCGCGAACGTCGTGCGGACGTACGCCCGCCTCTGCCTGGCCTCCGTGCCCGCGGCGATCATCGGTGGCGGAGTCGGGTACGCGCTCACCATGGTCCTCGGCCATGGCGCGCTCGGATCGATCGCGGCGCTGGTCGTCGGTGGTGCGGCCCTGCTCGGCGCCTTCTACGTGGCCGCGAGGAAGATGCGGATCGAAGAGCTCAATTCGATGGTCGGTATGGTCCGTGGACGTCTCGGCCGCTGAGAGGACCGGGATCGCGCACAACCTTCGGCGACCACCGTGTGTCGTGCTTAGCGTCGGACTGTGGGCACAATTGGCTTGGGCGTCGGAGTGAGCGCAACGAATGGGGAGGCAGGAACGACGGTGGCGGAACGGAGCACGGCTGCCGTCGACGTGGCCGACAACGGCGGGGACGAACCGCTGACCGCCAGTGCGGACAAGGCGGAGCAGGCCACGGCCGACGGGGTGGCCGACATCGCGAAGCGAGACACCACGGCACGTGAGGAACCCGCGGACATCGCGGAGACGGGGACCCACGTGAGCCCTCGCACGTCCTCACCGCCCGAGCTGCACAGCGGCCACAAGCTCGCCAGACGCTACCGACTCGAAGAATGCGTCACTCGTCTGGACGGTTTCAGCAGTTGGCGCGCGGTCGACGAGAAGCTCCGCCGCGCCGTCGGCGTGCACCTGCTGCCCGCCGACCACCCGAGAGCGCGCTCGGTGCTCGCCGCGGCCCGCTCCTCGGCGCTGCTCGGCGACCCGCGCTTCGTCCAGGTCCTGGACGCGGTCGAGGAGAACGACCTCGTCTACGTCGTCCACGAATGGCTGCCCGACGCCACCGAGCTCACGGCGCTGCTCGCGGTCAGCTCCCTGGAGGCGCACGACGCCTACCAGATGGTCAGCCAGATCTCCTTCGCCATGGCCGCCGCCCACCGCGAGGGCCTCGCCCATCTCCGGCTCACCCCCAGCGCCGTCCTGCGCACCTCCACGGGCCAGTGGCGCATCCGCGGCCTCGCCGTGAACGCCGCGCTGCGCGGCATCACCTCCGACACCCCGCAGCGCACCGACACCGAGGCGATCGGCGCCCTCCTGTACGCCGCCCTCACCCAGCGCTGGCCGTACGAGAACGATGCGTACGGCCTGTCCGGACTGCCCAAGGGCGTCGGCCTCATCGCCCCCGACCAGGTGCGCGCCGGCGTCCACCGCGGCCTCGCGGAGCTCGCCATGCGCGCGCTCGCCAACGACGGGGCGACGGCGTCCCGCCAGGAACCGGCGTGCACCACGCCGGAGGACCTGGTCAAGGCGATCGGTGAGATGCCCAAGATCCGCCCGCCGGAGCCCGCGTTCACCGCGCCGCCCGACTACCAGCGGACGACGTACCAGCAGGGACCGTTCGGGCGCCCCGCAGGCCCCGGCGTCACCCAGGCCGTGCCCACCCCGCCGCCCCCGCTGCAGAGCCGCACCGGCAAGGCCCTCAAGTGGGCCGTCTCGGCGCTGCTCATCGCCGCCCTGGGCCTCGGGAGCTGGCAGCTGGCGGACGCCCTGATGAACCGGAACGACAACCCGGACAAGTCCGAGCACACCCAGACGACGGACAACAGCGTCAAGGGGCCGACGAAACCGCCCACCGGCCCTGTCAGCATCAGTGCGGCACAGGACTTCGATCCGTTCGGCGACAACTCCGAGAAGCCGGCGGACATAGGCAAGGCCTACGACAACGACCCGGACTCGTACTGGCAGACGGACTTCTACAAGGGCGCCGAGTTCGGGAATCTGAAGCCGGGTCTCGGCATAGTGCTCGACCTGGGGAAGTCGCAGAGGGTGGGGAAGGTGACCGTCTCGTTCGTCGGGGACACCACCGTCGAACTCCGTGCGGCCTCAGCCGATGCGAGCACGCGTCCTACGTCCTTCAGCGCGTTCCAGGAGCAAGCGAAGGGTTCGGGCACGAGCGTCACGCTCCGCCCGGACAAGACGCTCAAGTCCCGGTACCTGCTGGTCTGGCTGACCAAGCTGCCTCTCACCGAGGACGGCACGTACCGCGGCAGGGTCAAGGACATCAAGATCACCAGCTGAACCGCCCGAGAAGGAACCGAGGGGATCGCGCCCGGCGCGATCCCCTCGAACATGCCCGGGCGGGCCGCCTACGCGGCTGTCGGCAGAACCGCGAGGAACACGACCGCAACCGCGAGCCGCAGCCCCGGTTGATCTTGTCTCGGTTTTCGCCAGGTCCCCTGCGGCCTTTCGGTCACATCGCCCCACTCCCGTTCCGGAACCGCTTCGGGCCGGATCCGTCCTGTGGCATTGTGACGATCGTTCTACGCGATCGGGTTATGGTCGCCTCCCCTACAGACCTCGGGGACACGCATGGAAAGCCGGTCGACACATTCCGAGCTCCCGGACACCGAGCTCCTCGCCCGTCATGTCGCGGGGGACAAGGACGCCTTCGCGGAGATCGTGCGCCGCCACCGGGACCGGCTCTGGGCCGTGGCCCTGCGGACCCTGGGCGACCGGGAGGAAGCCGCCGACGCCGTGCAGGACGCCCTGGTCTCCGCCTACCGGGCCGCGCACACCTTCCGCGGCCAGTCGGCCGTGACGACCTGGCTGCACCGCATCACCGTCAACGCCTGCCTGGACCGGGCCCGCAAGACGGCTTCCCGCAAGACCGCGCCCGTGGACGACACCGAGCGCCTCGACCAGCTCCTGGAGCCGCACGAGTCCGCCGCCGCTCCGGCTGAGCGCGGCGACCTCCACCGCGAACTCCTGGCCGCCCTGCGATCACTGCCGGCCGACCAGCGGGCCGCTCTCGTCCTCGTCGACATGCAGGGCTACCCGGTGGCCGAGGCCGCCCAGGTACTCGACGTCCCCGTCGGTACCGTCAAGAGTCGCTGCGCCCGCGGCAGAGCCAGACTGGTCCCCCTCCTGGCCCACCTCCGTACGGACGGCGACGGTGAAGAGGGCGAGGAGAATCCACCTCCCGAAAGGAACCGGACGCGGGGGACATCCGTCCCACCCTCAGCGGAGCCTCGGGACGAAGCAGGACCACACGATTCGGCTGCGATGAAGGGCGGAGGTGGGCGAGGGTGACATCCACGACCGATACGGCGGAGCACCCGGAGATCGACGAGATCTCCGATCTCGCCGAGGGCCTGCTGCCCGCGTCCCGCAGCGCCGAGCTACGACGGCACCTCGACGGCTGCTCGCTCTGCGCCGATGTCTACGCCTCGCTGGAAGAGATCCGCAGCCTTCTCGGTACGCCGCTGCCGGGGTCGTCCCGTATGCCTGACGACGTGGCCGAACGCATCGACGCGGCGCTGGCGGCCGAAGCGCTCCTGGACAACGTCGCCCCCGACGTCACAGACGCGAGGGCGGGCAACGACTCCAGCGAGACCGAAGACGGCACCCGCGAAACGGAAGGCGACGACCGCGACACGGAGGACGACGCCCGCGACACGACGGCCCCCGTTGCAACCGGCCCCGTTTCACGTGAAACATCGACTGCGGCCGCATCGCACTCCACGAACCGCCCGTCCGGACACCCTCATGCCACCGCTGGCCCAGGACGCAGGGCCCGCGCGAGGCGGCGCCGCACAGGTGCCGCTCTCGGCGCGGCCCTGGCCGTCGCCGCGCTGGGCGTAGGAGCGCTCCTCCTTCAGGACGGGGACGGGAAGCCGACAGCGAAGGAAAGCGGCCGCGCCGACACCTTCGCCGAGAGCTCGTTGGACGCGAAGGTCTCCGAGCTGCTCGGTACGAGCGGTGGCAGTGTCGCGCCCCTCTCCACGGACAAGCCGTCTTTCGGGACGAAGAGCAGCGGCCCCGAGTCGCCGCAGAGCGTCCCGATGCCGAAGAAGGCCACCACTGTGCCCGCCTGCGTCCAGCTCGGAACCCACCGCAATGAGGACCCGATCGCGGCGGAGCAGGGCACGTACGAGGGGAAGAGCGTCTATCTCGTCGTGCTGCCGCACAAAACCGATCCGGCTCACCGCGTGACCGCCTTCATCGTGGACTCCGCCTGCCTGAAGCAGGCGCGGTCCGAAGGCGAGCTGCTGTTCACCCACGACTACGACCGCGGCTGACGGGCACCCGAACGCAACCCCGACATGCGCACGGACACGTCGGGAATGCATGCCCCGTAGGATCCGTTGGGTGGGGTGAGAGTCCTGAGAAGAGACTCCCCCGGCAGTACGCAGCAGTCCCGCAGAGACGAGGAAACAAGCCGTGAGCGACGTCCGTAACGTGATCATCATCGGCTCCGGGCCCGCCGGCTACACGGCGGCGCTCTACACCGCGCGCGCGTCGCTGAAGCCACTCGTGTTCGAGGGCGCGGTCACCGCCGGTGGCGCGCTGATGAACACGACCGAGGTGGAGAACTTCCCCGGCTTCCAGGACGGCATCATGGGCCCCGAGCTCATGGACAACATGCGCGCCCAGGCAGAGCGCTTCGGCGCTGAGCTCGTGCCCGACGATGTCGTGGCCGTCGACCTGTCCGGTGAGATCAAGACCGTGACGGACACCGCGGGCACCGTGCACCGCGCGAAGGCCGTCATCGTCACCACCGGCTCTCAGCACCGCAAGCTCGGCCTGCCCAACGAGGACGCGCTGTCCGGCCGCGGTGTCTCCTGGTGTGCCACCTGCGACGGCTTCTTCTTCAAGGACCAGGACATCGCCGTGATCGGTGGTGGCGACACCGCGATGGAGGAGGCCACCTTCCTCTCGCGCTTCGCCAAGTCCGTCACGATCGTCCACCGCCGCGACACCCTGCGCGCCTCCAAGGCGATGCAGGAGCGCGCCTTCGCGGACCCGAAGATCAAGTTCGTCTGGGACAGCGAGGTCGCCGAGATCAAGGGTGACCCGAAGCTCGCCGGTCTGACGCTGCGCAACCTCAAGACGGGCGAGACCTCGGAGCTGCCCGTGACCGGTCTCTTCATCGCCATCGGCCACGACCCGCGGACGGAGCTCTTCAAGGGCCAGCTCGACCTGGACGACGAGGGTTACCTGCGGGTGCAGTCCCCGTCGACGCGCACCAACCTGACCGGTGTCTTCGCCGCCGGTGACGTCGTGGACCACACCTACCGCCAGGCGATCACGGCGGCCGGCACCGGCTGCTCCGCCGCTCTCGACGCCGAGCGCTTCCTCGCCGCGCTCTCCGACGGCGAGGCCCCTGAGCCCGAGAAGACGCCGACCAGCGTCTGATCCCGTACTTCCACCCCGCAACCCCAGAGAAAAATGAGGAGCCCGCTGTGGCCGGCAACCTGAAGAACGTGACGGACGCTTCCTTCGACGAGGACGTCCTGAAGAGCAGCAAGCCCGTGCTGGTCGACTTCTGGGCCGCTTGGTGCGGTCCGTGCCGTCAGATCGCGCCGTCGCTGGAGGCCATCGCCTCCGAGTACGGCGACAAGATCGAGGTCGTCAAGCTCAACATCGACGAGAACCCGGCCGTGGCCGCCAAGTACGGCGTCATGTCGATCCCGACCCTGAACGTCTACCAGGGCGGCGAGGTCGCGAAGACCATCGTCGGTGCCAAGCCCAAGGCCGCCATCGTGCGCGACCTCGAGGACTTCATCGGCGAGTAACAGCTCCGACGCTGTTTCACGTGAAACACGAAGGGCCAACCCACTCGGGTTGGCCCTTCGTCATGTTCCGGGATTCTCACAGCGGCCGCAGGGCCGGCTCCTTCTGCACCGCGCCCAGAAGCCGGTCCAAGGCCATTTCCACGTCCTCTTTCCAGGACAGCGTCGTCCGTAGATCCAGCCGCATACGCGGGTACGTGGGGTGAGGCCGTACGGTCTTGAAGCCCACCGCCAACAGATGGTCGGCGGGCAGCAGACAGGCGGGCTCCTTCCACTGCGCGTCGCCGAACGCCTCGATCGCCTTGAAGCCGCGACGCAGCAGATCCTTGGCCACCGTCTGCACGATCACGCGGCCCAGCCCCTGCCCCTGATAGCCGGGGGTGATCCAGGCCGTCATCAACTGGACGGCGTCGGGGGAGACCGGGCTCGTGGGAAACGCCGTGGAACGAGGCACGTACGCGGGGGGCGCGTAGAGCACATAGCCGACCGGTACATCATCGACGTAGACGACGCGGCCGCAGGATCCCCACTCCAGGAGGACGCCGGAGATCCACGCTTCCTTCTCCAGGTCCGGCGTACCCGCCTTTACCGCGGCCTGGCCGCTGACCGGGTCCAGCTCCCAGAAGACGCACGACCGGCACCGCTTGGGAAGGTCCGGAAGGTTGTCCAGCGTGAGCGGTACGAGCCGACGCCCCATGAAGGCTGATCCTCGCTTCCTTCGCCCGCGGCGACGCGAGCGGCTGACAGAGCGCCCCGCTCCCTGAGCAGACTGCCGACGAATCCGCCGACTGCGCCCAGTCCGAGACCTGCGGTCATCAGTCGAGTGCGACGCACCGATCGCATGACCCCGCCTCCCCTGTGAGGTACTGCCAGGTGAACGCGCTCTTTCCCCGTCGCATCGTAACCACGATGCGATTCCATCGATACCGTAAGAAAGCAAAGAGCGGGCCGTGTTCCGGTACACACCGGACACGACCCGCTCTTCGTTTACACACGTATCAGGAACACGCGTGTCAGGACGGTCAGTCCTGTTCCTCGCTCTCGCTTCCCTCGGGAAGGCCACTCTGCTCCGAGAGGCCGTTCTGGAGGACCGGGCCCTCACCCGGAGCCAGCGTGTCGAGAATGCGCTCCAGATCATCCATCGACGCGAACTCGACGACGATCTTGCCCTTCTTCTGGCCGAGGTCGACCTTCACTCGCGTCTCGAAACGGTCCGACAGCCTCGTGGCAAGGACGTTCAGCGCGGGCGAGACACGGGCACCGGCCCTCGGCCCCTTGGCCCGCGTCGTGCTCGTGGGCCGCGAGCCCATGAGCGTCACGATCTCCTCGACCGCCCGCACGGAGAGCCCTTCGGCGACGATGCGATGGGCGAGCCGGTCCTGCTCCTCCGAGTCGTCGACGGAGAGCAGCGCCCGAGCATGACCGGCGGACAGGACACCTGCCGCTACCCGCCGCTGAACCGCCGGCGAGAGCTTCAGCAGACGCAGCGTGTTCGACACCTGCGGCCGGGACCGACCGATCCGGTCAGCCAACTGGTCGTGCGTGCAGTTGAAGTCCTTGAGCAGCTGGTCGTAGGCGGCAGCCTCTTCCAACGGGTTCAACTGGGCGCGGTGCAGGTTTTCCAGGAGCGCGTCGAGAAGAAGCTTTTCGTCGTCCGTGGCCCGCACGATCGCGGGGATCCGCTCCAGCCCCGCCTCACGGCAAGCCCGCCAGCGTCGCTCACCCATGATGAGCTCGTAGCGCCCCGGTCCCGCCTGTCGTACGACGACAGGCTGCAGGAGACCGACTTCCTTGATGGACGTGATGAGCTCGGCGAGGGCGTCCTCGTCGAACACGTCACGCGGCTGCCTCGGGTTGGGCGTGATGGCGTCGAGCGGCAGCTCGGCGAAGTACGCACCCGCAGGAGCCTCGAATGTGTCGGCCGCGCTGGCAGCCGCGTCCTCTGTTTCACGTGAAACCTGCGCCGGTGGCAACGATGCCACCTTGGCCGCAGCCACCCCGCGCTCCGCCGTCAGCACGGGCACCGAGGCGGGAGAAGTCGATGCTCCTCCTGCCGGGCCCGCAGGCGCCGGCTTCTCCGGTGCGGGTGCCGCCGGGATCAGTGCGCCGAGACCACGGCCCAGTCCCCTCCGTCGATCGCTCACTGAATACCCTCCGGCGTGCTGTGCTGGTCAAGTGGAGTGCCCCCGTGGGCACGCTGGGCGTCGTAGTGGATCCCGACCCCGCGCAGCGCCATCTCCCGCGCCGCTTCGAGGTAGGAGAGCGCACCGCTCGACCCTGGATCGTAGGTCAGCACCGTCTGGCCGTAGCTCGGCGCCTCCGAAATACGGACCGAGCGGGGAATGCTCGTCCGCAGCACCTCGTCGCCGAAGTGGTTCCGGACCTCGTCGGCGACCTGGGAGGCCAGCCGCGTCCGTCCGTCGTACATGGTCAACAGGATCGTCGAGACATGCAGCGTGGGGTTGAGATGGCCACGTACGAGATCCACGTTCCTCAGCAGTTGCCCCAGTCCCTCCAGTGCGTAGTACTCGCACTGGATAGGAATGAGCACCTCGGCACCGGCGACCAGAGCGTTGACCGTCAGGAGGCCGAGCGACGGTGGGCAGTCGATGAGGATGTAGTCCAGCGGCTGCTCATACGCCTGGATGGCTCGCTGCAGTCGGCTCTCACGCGCGACCAGCGAGACCAGTTCGATCTCCGCACCAGCGAGGTCGATGGTGGCCGGAGCACAGAAGAGACCTTCGACATCCGTGACGGGCTGCACCACTTCCGAGAGCGGTCTGCTGTCGACCAGCACGTCATAGATCGAGGGCACATCGGCGTGGTGGTCGATGCCCAGCGCCGTGGAGGCATTGCCCTGCGGATCCAGGTCGACGACCAGGACACGTGCGCCATGCAGCGCGAGCGACGCCGCGAGGTTGACCGTCGTCGTGGTCTTACCGACCCCGCCCTTCTGATTGGCCACCACCATGATGCGGGTCTGCTCCGGACGCGGCAGGCCTTCACCTGCGCGGCCGAAAGCTTCTACTGCCAGTGGGGCAGCGTGACCCATGGGGGTGTCGTCCATCGGGGTCGGTGTTTCACGTGAAACATCCTCCCCCGCCGACTCGGTGCGGGGACCGGGGACCGGATCGGTCATCGGTCCCGCGATGTTGGCGTCGGACCGCAAGGATTCACTCTCCTCGACTTCAGGCTCGCAATGAACAGAGCCTCCCATGCCGTCGGGGTCGAGAACCAGCGAGGCCCGGTCTTCTGTGGACAGATCCCCTTCTGTGGACAACGCCGTGCCCGAATCGAGGGATCCGAGGGGTCTGCGGTCGCGGGGAGGGGCCGCTGTGCGGCCGCGACTGATGATGCCATGCAGCAGGGAGCGACGTTTCACGTGAAACACGATGCACCGCACCCTGGTGCACTCCGGCGCGACACCCCGATATGCGTAGGTTTGGCAGCTTGTGTGGAGTACTGCTGGTCCTCAGACTGCCTCTGAGCGTCAGCGCCTGCGTCGAGCTCGGCCCGTGCGGGCCGCCTTGGCGCGCTTGGCGGCGAAGCGCACCCCGCCCGGGCTCTCACCGACCTCCACACGCACCACCGTGGAGAGCGGGTCGACCACTCCTTCGCCGACGTGCAGCACCGAGGTCTCCACGGCGCCGAGCTTGTTCAGCGCCGCACCCGCATTCTTGAGCTCCTCCTCCGCCGTGTCGCCCTTGAGCGCCAGCATCTCCCCGTAGGGCCGCAGAAGAGGAACACCCCAGGCGGCCAGGCGGTCCAGCGGGGCCACGGCACGCGCCGTGACGACGTGGACGGGCGTCAGCTTGCCGAGGACCTCCTCCGCGCGGCCGCGGACGACCGTCACATGATCGAGCCCAAGCAGCTCGACCACCTCGGTCAGGAACGTCGTACGACGCAGCAGCGGTTCGAGGAGCGTGATCTTGAGGTCGGGGCGGACCAGCGCCAGCGGGATGCCCGGCAACCCGGCGCCCGAGCCGACGTCGCACACGGTGACACCCTCCGGAACCACTTCGGAGAGCACCGCGCAGTTCAGGATGTGCCGCTCCCACAGGCGCGGCACCTCGCGGGGGCCGATGAGACCGCGCTGCACTCCCGCGTCGGCGAGCAGCTCCGCGTAGCGGACGGCGTCCTGAAAGCGATCGCCGAATACCGCCCGCGCCTGCTCAGGAGCCGGGGGGAGTTCTGCTGCCTCCGTCACGGGGACCGTCCTTCCGTACCGCACTAGCGCACTGGGTGGCTGACTAACAGGCTGACAAAGATCGGCCCCGCCTGCGAACAGACGGGGCCGGAAAGCGACGTGCCGATCAGGCGGGAAGCACGACGACGAAGCGCTGCGGCTCCTCGCCCTCGGACTCGCTGCGCAGGCCGGCGGCCTTGACCGCGTCGTGCACGACCTTGCGCTCAAACGGCGTCATCGGCTGCATCTTGACCGGCTCGCCGGTGCTCTTCACCTCGGCCGCGGCCTTGGCGCCCTGCTCGGTGAGCTCGGCCCGCTTCTTGGCGCGGTAGCCGCCGATGTCGAGCATGAGCCGGCTGCGGTCGCCCGTCTCACGGTGCACCGCCAGACGCGTCAGCTCCTGAAGGGCCTCCAGGACCTCCCCGTCGCGGCCGACGAGCTTCTGCAGGTCGCGGCCGCCCGCGTCGCTGACGATGGACACGGCGGCACGATCGGCCTCGACGTCCATGTCGATGTCACCGTCGAGGTCGGCGATGTCCAGCAGACCCTCGAGGTAGTCCGCAGCGATCTCACCCTCCTGCTCGAGGCGGGTCAGGGTGTCGCCACCCTCGGAAGCGGCGGAGGTGGTGCCTTCCGTCACGGGATGGACTCCTTCTTACGTCGAGGACTTACGTCGAGGATTTACTTCTTGGACGAGGACTTGGACCGCGGCGGCTGGCCCTTGCGCTGGCCGGACTTGGCCCTGCTGCGACCGTTGGCACCGGCGGCGGTGGAGCCGCCGGCGGGCTTGGCGCCGGACTGCTTGGCCTGCGGGGCGGCGTCCTGCGGCTCGCCCTTCTTCTCCAGCGAGGTCTTCGCCGGCGACGCGGGCTTGGCGGGGCCGCCCGTGACCCCGGTCTGGCGCTGCGACTTGGACTGCCGCTTGGGCTGCTGCCGCTTCGGGGCGGCGGGCGAGCCGTCCTCGTCCAGGACCTCCGTGGCGGCGGAGCTCTTCACCACGGTGCCGTCGGCCTGCGCGGCGAGACCGGCCTTGCTCAGGCCGTTGATGAACTTCCGCTCCTGCTCGTTGCGGTCGCGGCCCTTGGCGACGATGCCCTTGACGATGTTGCGCTCGCGCTTGGTGCGGGTCGCGCTGTGCGCGATGACGTGCTTCTGCAGGCCCTCGAGCATCTTGGCCTGCGCCTTGCTGCCCGGCGTGGGGTTGCGGTTGATCACGTACATCTGCTGGCCCATGGTCCACACGTTGGTGGTCAGCCAGTACACGAGGACACCGACGGGGAAGTTGATGCCCATGAACAGGAAGATCAGGGGGAAGACGTACATCAGCATCTTCTGCTGCTGCATGAACGGCGTCTTCACCGTGAGGTCGACGTTCTTGGTCATCAGCTGGCGCTGCGTGTAGAACTGCGACGCCGACATCAGCACGATCATGATCGCGGTGACCACGCGGACGTCGGTCAGATGGGCGCCCATCTTGGCGACTTCGCCGGCGCTGTCCGTGAACTTCGCGGCCAGCGGGGCACCGAAGATGTGGGCCTTCTGGGCGCTGTCGAGCAGCGACTGGTCGATGACGCCGATCTTCTTGTTGTCGGCGATACCGGCGAGCGTGTGGTAGAGCGCGAAGAAGAACGGCGACTGCACGAGGATGGGCAGGCACGAGGAGAGCGGGTTGGTGCCCGTCTCCTTGTACAGCTTCATCATCTCTTCGGACTGACGCTGCTTGTCGTTCTTGTAGCGCTCCTGGATCGCCTTCATCTGCGGCTGGAGCAACTGCATGTTCCGGGTCGCCTTGATCTGCTTCACGAAGAGCGGGATCAGGCAGATCCGGATCAGCACCACCAGGGACACGATCGACAGACCCCAGGCCCATCCAGTGTCCGGGCCGAAGATGGCCCCGAAGACCTTGTGGAACTGGACGATGACCCAGGACACCGGGGTCGTGAGAAACGCGAAGACACCAGAAATCGCGTTGACGATATCGGAAATCATGTCCCTGATCAGGCTCCTTGGGCGTGGGGCGAAGTCGCTGCGGACGGGTTGTCCTGGGCGGAGGGGTCCTCGCCCGGGGCGACGGGGGCCGCTTTCTTGTCCCCGCGCAAGGCGTCACGGAGCATCTCGTGCCAGCGCGGACGCTTGCGTGGTGGAACGTGGTCGACGCCGCCGGGCGACCATGGGTTGCACCGAAGGATGCGCCAGGCGGTGAGGGCTGTTCCCTTGATCGCACCGTGCCGGTCGATGGCCGTGAAGCCGTAGTGGGAACACGACGGGTAGTACTTGCACACGGGACCGAGCAGCGGACTGATGGTCCACTGGTAGATCTTGATCAGCGCAAGCAGCGGGTACTTCATCGCGCGCCCCCTCCCAGCAGCCGCTGCAGTGCGGCGTCCAGGTCTCGGGCCAACTGTGCGTGGGTGGCGTCGCCCGCTGGGGGCAACGCGCGTACGACTACCAGGCTACCTGGGGGCAACAAGGCCATTCGGTCCCGCATGAGGTGGCGGAGTCTGCGCTTGACCGTGTTCCGTACGACGGCTCCACCCACTGCTTTGCTCACGACGAAACCCGCACGCGCTGGGGTAACGCTCTCCCCAAGCGCGTGCGGGTCCGTTGAACCGCTGCGTAGATGGACGACGAGGAGCGGGCGTCCGGCCCGGCGTCCTCGGCGTACCGCGGTCGCGAAGTCCTCGCGCCGCCTCAGCCGATGCTCGGTAGGCAGCACGTCATGACCTGATTACGAGATCAGGCGGACAGGCTGGCGCGACCCTTGGCACGGCGGTTCGCGAGGATCGCACGACCGGCGCGGGTCCGCATGCGAAGGCGGAAACCGTGGGTCTTGGCGCGACGACGGTTGTTCGGCTGGAAGGTGCGCTTGCTCACTCGGGGGCTCCAGAAAATCGTGTGGTGGCGGGACATCGCCTGGCTGTCACCGTGCGCCCACGAGTAGCTCGCAATACGCCCGAGTGCACCGCTACACGGCCCTCCCGTGGAACCGGGGGGAAACCGCGATCTTGCCCATCGGAGGCAGGCGGCAGCAGCCATCGACAACTCGACCTGGTTACGGTACGCGCGGCTACGCCATCCGGTCAAACCGACCTCAGGCGCGAGACACTGTCCACAGGCTGGGGACAACAACTTGAACCGCAGCGGTCACGCTGACTACCGTGGCTGAACTCCGATTCGTTCCCTTCTCACCACCCCACCCGATTTTCTTCCCGACCCGTCCCAGGAATCACACGTTCGTGGGACCAGCGAGAGAGCGTGCCCTGTGGCTGACGTACCTGCCGATCTTGCCGCAGTGTGGCCACAAGTGCTGGAGAAACTCCTCGGGGAAGGGCGCGGACAGGGCGTCGAGACGAAGGACGAGCACTGGATCCGGCGCTGCCAGCCGCTGGCGCTGGTCGCCGACACCGCGCTCCTGGCGGTGCCCAACGAGTTCGCCAAGGGCGTCCTCGAAGGCCGCCTCGCCCCGGTCGTCAGCGAGACGCTGAGCCGCGAGTGCGGGCGCCCCATCCGTATCGCGATCACGGTCGACGACTCGGTCGGCGAGACCCCCGCGCCTCCCGCGCCGCCGGTCCAGCAGCACCGCTACGAGGACGCTGAGCCGTCCGCCACCGGTCAGCCCCGTGATACGTATGACGGCCGCGACCCCTACGAGGGCTACGAGCGGCGCGGCGCGGAGGACCACGGCCAGCGCGGCGACCAGCAGCCGCGCGCCGACCAGCTCCCCACCGCCCGCCCTGCCTACCCGGACTACCAGCGCCCCGAGCCGGGCGCCTGGCCGCGCCCCCAGCAGGACGACTACGGCTGGCAGCAGCCGCGCCTCGGCTTCCCGGACCGGGACCCGTACGCGTCGCCCCAGCCCCAGCACGACTACCGCCAGCAGGACCGCTCGCCCTACGAGCAGCAGTCGTACGAGTCCGAGCGCGGCCGCTACGGCCAGCAGCCGGAACGCTCGCCCTATGAGCAGAACCAGGGAGAGCGCCCCCCTTATGAGGAGCGTTCCTCCTACGACGAGCGGTCCTCTTATGAAGAGCGGCCTTCGTACGACGAGCGTCCTTCTTATGAGGAGCGCGGTTCCTACGACTCGCCGCGCGAGCGCCAGCAGCGGCGTGACCCCGGTGAGCTGCCGATGGGTGGCCGCCACGGCCAGGACGGTGGTCCCTCGGGGCCCGGCCCTGGCGGGCGCGGGGTCCCGAGCGGCGCTCCCGGACCGCTGGCCGCGCAGCCCGCGCCGGCGACCGGCCCCGGTGAGCCGACCGCCCGCCTGAACCCCAAGTACCTCTTCGACACCTTCGTGATCGGCGCCTCCAACCGGTTCGCGCACGCGGCCGCGGTCGCTGTCGCCGAGGCGCCGGCGAAGGCGTACAACCCGCTCTTCATCTATGGGGAGTCGGGGCTCGGGAAGACGCACCTCTTGCACGCCATTGGGCACTACGCCCGTAGTCTCTACCCGGGCACGCGCGTGCGCTATGTGAGCTCCGAGGAGTTCACCAACGAGTTCATCAACTCCATCCGTGACGGCAAGGGCGACAGCTTCCGCAAGCGCTACCGCGAGATGGACATCCTGCTCGTCGACGACATCCAGTTCCTGGCGGACAAGGAGTCGACGCAGGAGGAGTTCTTCCACACCTTCAACACGCTCCACAACGCCAACAAGCAGATCGTGCTCTCCAGCGACCGGCCGCCCAAGCAACTGGTCACGCTCGAGGACCGGCTACGCAACCGGTTCGAGTGGGGTCTGATCACGGACGTCCAGCCGCCCGAGCTGGAGACCCGTATCGCGATCCTTCGCAAGAAGGCGGTGCAGGAGCAGCTCAACGCGCCGCCGGAGGTGCTCGAGTTCATTGCGTCCCGCATCTCGCGCAACATCCGCGAGCTGGAAGGGGCGTTGATCCGGGTCACGGCGTTCGCGTCGCTCAATCGACAGCCTGTGGACCTGGGTCTGACCGAGATCGTCCTCAAGGACCTGATCCCCGGCGGCGAGGACGCGTCACCCGAGATCACGGCGTCGGCCATCATGGCGGCGACGGCCGACTACTTCGGGCTCACGGTGGAGGACCTCTGTGGATCCTCCCGCAGCCGCGTCCTGGTGACGGCCCGCCAGATCGCCATGTACCTCTGTCGCGAGCTGACGGACCTCTCCCTGCCGAAGATCGGTGCCCAGTTCGGCGGCCGCGACCACACCACGGTGATGCACGCCGACCGCAAGATTCGCGCTCTCATGGCCGAGCGGCGCTCCATCTACAACCAGGTCACCGAGCTCACGAACCGCATCAAGAACGGCTGACAGCACCCCTGTCACAGCCCACGAGGCGCTCCGGGACTCCTCCCGGAGCGCCTTTCTTCATGCCCGAACACGCGCGCTGTCGCTGCCGCGTGCGAGCCCAAGCACCTTCTCTGTTCGATTACTTGGCACGTTACGGCCGTTCTCCACAGATGTGCCGGATTTTTTCGCTCCACAGCCTGGGGACCGCGAAGTTGTCCAGACGATGTCCACAGCGCACGGTAGTGAAATCCCATCAGGCCAGGTCAGATGCGTGTGGATTGGTGGACAGAAGATCTCCACAGCCTGTGGACAAAGATCTCCTCCACAGGCTGTGCACGCCGTTGTCCACCGGTGACCCACAGGATCTCAGCTCTTGTGCACAGCGAGGGGAAGCTTCTCCACACCGCTGTCCACTGTTCGGCAACGCGACGCGCTTCGTCACCGGGGCGAGTGAAAGCCGTCACACCGAGGGGGTGGGTTGGGCTGTGGGGAACGTGGGTAAAGCTGGGGACGGCGCTGGGGAGAAGTGGCCCCCTCCTGTGCATCGGGTGTGCAGAACTTTTCGCCGTCCACAGAAGAACCCGGTTGTCCACCGCTGCGGCCCACAGGCCCCGTGGACAAAAAACCGGCTCTGACCTGCGAACTCACGGTTATCCACGGTTTCCACAGGCCCTACTACTACTCCCGACTAGAGAGAGCTGGGAATCCGTTTCGAAGTGGGGGCTGTGCACAACTCGCTCCCGGCGGCCCGACTGCTGCTCGGCACGACTTGACCCCGACAGGCACCGACTGTCAGTGCGGTGCGTCAGACTGGTCCCCGGTGTTCTCCCCATCGGTGGGCCGAGCGACACCACGTCTGACGACGAGACCGATGACCAACGCAGGGCGAGAGCAGCCAGCAACAGCAGGAGGCGGCTTACGGTGAAGATCCGGGTGGAACGCGACGTACTCGCGGAGGCAGTGGCCTGGGCGGCGCGCAGCCTCCCGGCACGACCGCCTGCGCCTGTCCTCGCTGGCCTTCTCCTGAAGGCCGAGGAAGGCGCACTCAGCCTGTCGAGCTTCGACTACGAGGTCTCGGCACGCGTCTCCGTGGACGCGGAGATCGACGAAGAGGGCACGGTGCTCGTCTCCGGCCGCCTCCTCGCCGACATCTGCCGCGCCCTTCCCAACCGCCCGGTGGAGATCTCCACAGACGGTGTACGAGCGACCGTGGTCTGCGGCTCCTCGCGCTTCACCCTCCACACCCTCCCTGTGGAGGAGTACCCGGCACTGCCGCAGATGCCGACCGCCACGGGCACCGTCCCCGGTGAGGTCTTCGCCTCGGCCGCCCAGCAGGTGGCCATCGCCGCCGGCCGCGACGACACGCTGCCCGTCCTCACCGGTGTGCGCATCGAGATCGAGGGCGACACGGTGACGCTGGCCTCCACCGACCGCTACCGCTTCGCGGTCCGCGAGTTCCTGTGGAAGCCGGAGGACCCCGAGGCGTCCGCGGTCGCCCTGGTGCCCGCCAAGACGCTCCTGGACACCGCCAAGGCCCTCACGAGCGGTGACACGGTCACCCTGGCGCTCTCCGGCTCCGGCGCGGGCGAGGGGCTCATCGGCTTCGAGGGCGCGGGCCGCCGCACCACCACCCGTCTCCTTGAGGGCGACCTGCCGAAGTACCGCACGCTGTTCCCGACGGAGTTCAACTCCGTGGCCGTCATCGAGACCGCCCCCTTCGTGGAGGCCGTCAAGCGCGTGGCCCTGGTCGCCGAGCGCAACACGCCGGTGCGGCTCAGCTTCGAGCAGGGCGTGCTCATCCTGGAGGCAGGCTCCAGCGACGACGCACAGGCTGTGGAAAGGGTCGACGCCCAGCTGGAGGGCGACGACATCTCGATCGCCTTCAACCCGACGTTTCTGCTCGACGGCCTGAGCGCGATCGACTCCCCGGTCGCCCAGCTGTCGTTCACGACGTCCACCAAGCCGGCGCTGCTCAGCGGCAGGCCCGCGGTGGACGCCGAGGCGGACGACGCCTACAAGTACCTGATCATGCCGGTGCGGCTGTCGGGCTGAGTCTCGAAAAGGGCAGCTCGCCTGGGGTCCCGCTCCGGGCGACCTGCCCGCTGAGCGCTTCTGAGCCCCCTGTGGGGCGCCCGTCGCCCGAAAGGCGTGGGTGGCGCCCCCAGGTTTAGGCTCGGACGCGGGTACGCACGCACGGTGACATGCGGGCACGTGCCTCTCACGCCTCGTCGCAACGTAAGGAACCACTGATGGAGCTCGGTCTCGTCGGCCTCGGCAAGATGGGCGGCAACATGCGCGAGCGCATTCGCCGCGCGGGCCACACCGTCATCGGCTACGACCGCAATCCGGACCTCGCCGATGTCCACAGCCTGGAAGAGCTTGTGGGCAGCCTCAAGGGCCCGCGCGTGGTGTGGGTGATGGTTCCCGCCGGGGCGGCGACCCAGTCGACCGTCGACGAGCTGAAGGAGCTGCTCTCCGAGGGCGACGTCGTCGTGGACGGCGGAAACTCGCGGTGGACGGACGACGAGAAGCACGCGGCCGAGCTGGGTGTGAAGGGCATCGGCTTCGTTGACTGCGGCGTGTCCGGCGGCGTCTGGGGCCTGGAGAACGGCTACGCGCTGATGTACGGCGGTGCGGCCGAGGACGTGGCGAAGGTCCAGCCGATCTTCGATGCCCTGAAGCCTGAGGGCGACTTCGGTTCCGTGCACGCGGGCAAGGTCGGCGCCGGCCACTTCGCAAAAATGGTCCACAACGGCATCGAGTACGCCATGATGCAGGCCTACGCCGAGGGCTGGGAGCTCCTGGAAGCCGCGGACTCGGTGACCGACGTGCGCGAGGTCTTCCGCTCCTGGCAGGAGGGCACGGTCATCCGCTCCTGGCTGCTCGACCTCGCCGTCAACGCCCTGGACGACGACGAGCACCTGGACAAGCTGCGTGGTTACGCACAGGACTCCGGCGAGGGCCGGTGGACCGTGGAAGCCGCCATCGACCACGCCGTCCCGCTGCCGGCGATCACCGCGTCGCTGTTCGCGCGCTTCTCGTCGCGGCAGGAGGACTCGCCGCAGATGAAGATGATCGCGGCGCTGCGCAACCAGTTCGGCGGCCACGCCGTCGAGAAGGCCTGATCCACGAGGCCTGGTCCACAGGCGAGAAGAATCGATCCACAGTCTGTGCACGGCTGACCCGCAGCCAGACCACAGCACTACGCGAACCACTGGGGGAGGTCGGCCCACGACCATGCACGTCACGCATCTGTCACTGGCCGACTTCCGCTCGTACCCCCGGGCCGAGGTCGCCCTCGACCCCGGGGTCACCGCGTTCGTGGGCCCCAACGGGCAGGGCAAGACCAACCTCGTCGAGGCCGTCGGCTACCTCGCCACCCTCGGCAGCCACCGCGTCTCCTCCGACGCCCCGCTGGTCAGGATGGGTGCCGAGCGCGCCGTCATCCGCGCCCAGGTGCGCCAGGGCGAGCGGCAGCAGCTCATCGAGCTCGAGCTGAACCCCGGCAAGGCCAACCGTGCCCGCATCAACAGGTCCTCGCAGGTCAGGCCCCGTGACGTGCTCGGTATCGTACGGACCGTGCTGTTCGCGCCCGAGGATCTCGCCCTGGTCAAGGGTGACCCCGGCGAGCGGCGCCGCTTCCTCGACGAGCTGATCACCGCCCGCTCCCCGCGCATGGCCGGCGTCCGCTCCGACTACGACCGCGTCCTCAAGCAGCGCAACACCCTCCTGAAGTCCGCGGCGCTCGCCCGGCGCCACGGCGGCCGCACCATGGACCTGTCCACGCTCGACGTGTGGGACCAGCACCTCGCGCGCGTGGGCGCGGAACTGCTCGCCCAGCGGCTCGACCTCATCGCGACGCTGCAGCCGCTGGCCGACAAGGCGTACGAGCAACTGGCGCCCGGCGGCGGTCCCATCGCCCTCGACTACAAGCCCTCCTCGCCGCAGATCGCCGGGCACGCGCGCGAGGAGCTCTACGAGCAGCTCCTCGCCGCGCTGGAGGAGGCGCGCAAGCAGGAGATCGAGCGCGGCGTCACCCTGGTCGGCCCGCACCGCGACGAGCTGCTCCTCAAGCTCGGGCAGATGCCCGCCAAGGGGTACGCGAGCCACGGCGAGTCCTGGTCGTACGCGCTGGCGCTGCGCCTGGCCTCGTACGACCTCCTGAAGGCCGAGGGGAACGAGCCGGTGCTCGTCCTCGACGACGTCTTCGCGGAGCTGGACGCGCGCCGCAGGGAGCGGCTGGCGGAGCTCGTGGCGCCGGGCGAGCAGGTCCTGGTGACGGCGGCGGTCGACGACGACGTGCCGGGCGTGCTCACCGGCACCCGGTACGCGGTCTCCGAGGGGACGGTGGAGCGACTGTGAGCGACAGCACATTCAACGACGGCGGAGCGGCCGACAAGCCGCAAGGGCCGCCGCCGGAGCCCTCCGGCGTCGACCTCGCCCGCGTCGCCCTGCGCGCCGCGAAAGAGGCCGCACGCGCGCGTGGCGCCGCGGCCCAGCAGAAGAAGCAGGTCCGGCGCGGCGGCTCGCTGCGCTCGGGTGCCCGCGCGGACGGCCGGGACCCGATGGGGCTCGGGCCCGCCATCAACCGGCTGATCACCGAGCGCGGCTGGGAGACGCCGGCTGCGGTCGGCGGCGTCATGGGCCGCTGGCCGCAGATCGTCGGCGAGGAGCTGGCCAGGCACTGTGTGCCGCAGAAGTACGACGAGGACGAGCGCGTCCTGGTGGTGCAGTGCGATTCGACGGCCTGGGCGACGCAGGTGCGCATGCTCGCCGTGCAACTGGTCAAACGGCTCAACGAGGACCTCGGGCACGGCACCGTCCGCCGCATCGACATCAGGAACCCCGGGGGCGGCCCGCGCCGCTACGGCCCCTTGCGCGCCCCCGGAAGCACTGGTCGCGACGACACCTTCGGGTGAGCGCGGAGGCCCGATAGCGGGGGGTTGACACCTCGAAGCGCTGGGTGCCGGTGTGAGCCTCTTGGAGCCCCGTTCCGCATATGGGGAGTCGGCCGAGACCGGTTGAGGGCGGCACATGCGGACTCAGGTACCGCCAAACCCCCATCACTGTCGGCGCTACCGGTAGACTGGAAGCTAATCCCGCCCCACTTGTGGGACGCACCGAGCAACGCTGACAGGGCTTACCGAACCAACACGCCGCAGCCGCACCGGCCACCAACCGGGAGCTTGGCTTGTGCTGTGCCAGAAAGGGCGCTTCGTGGCCGATTCCGGCAACCCCAACGAGAACATCCCGTCCACCGACGCAGACGCGCGCGCGCACGTGGGGGCGACAGAAGCCTCCTACGACGCGAGCGCGATCACCGTCCTCGAAGGGCTGGACGCGGTCCGCAAGCGACCCGGCATGTACATCGGCTCGACCGGTGAGCGTGGCCTGCACCACATGGTGCAGGAGGTTGTGGACAACTCCGTCGACGAGGCCCTGGCCGGGCACGCCGACACGATCGACGTGACGATCCTGCCCGACGGCGGCGTCCGCGTCGTCGACAACGGCCGCGGCATCCCCGTCGGCATCATCCCGTCCGAGGGCAAACCGGCCGTCGAGGTCGTGCTGACCGTCCTGCACGCGGGCGGCAAGTTCGGCGGCGGCGGCTACGCCGTCTCCGGTGGTCTGCACGGCGTCGGCGTCTCCGTCGTCAACGCGCTGTCCACCAAGGTCTCCGTCGAGATCAAGACCGACGGTCACCGCTGGACGCAGGACTACAAGGCGGGCGTGCCGACCGCGCCGCTCGCCAAGCACGAGGCCACCGAGGAGACCGGTACGTCGGTCACCTTCTGGGCCGACGGCGACATCTTCGAGACCACCGAGTACTCCTTCGAGACGCTGTCGCGGCGCTTCCAGGAGATGGCCTTCCTCAACAAGGGCCTGACGATCAAGCTCACGGACGAGCGCGACTCCGCCAAGGCGGTCGTGGGCGCCGACTCCGCCGACGCCACGGACGACAATGAGCCGCGTTCGGTGACGTACCACTACGAGGGCGGCATCGTCGACTTCGTGAAGTACCTCAACTCCCGCAAGGGCGAGGTCGTCCACCCCTCCGTGATCGACATCGAGGCCGAGGACAAGGAGAGGCTGCTCTCCGTCGAGGTCGCGATGCAGTGGAACACGAGCTACAGCGAGGGCGTCTACTCCTTCGCGAACACGATCCACACGCACGAGGGCGGCACCCACGAGGAGGGCTTCCGCGCCGCGCTGACCGGTCTCATCAACCGGTACGCGCGCGACAAGAAGCTGCTGCGCGAGAAGGACGACAACCTCACGGGTGACGACATCCGCGAGGGTCTGACCGCGATTCTCTCGGTCAAGCTGGGCGAGCCGCAGTTCGAGGGCCAGACCAAGACCAAGCTGGGCAACACCGAGGCGAAGACGTTCGTCCAGAAGGTCGTGCACGAGCACCTGACGGACTGGCTGGACCGCAACCCGGTCGAGGCGTCCGACATCATCCGCAAGTCGATCCAGGCGGCCACCGCGCGCGTGGCGGCCCGCAAGGCGCGCGACCTGACCCGTCGCAAGGGGCTCCTGGAGTCCGCGTCCCTGCCGGGCAAGCTCTCCGACTGCCAGTCGAACGACCCCACCAAGTGCGAGATCTTCATCGTCGAGGGTGACTCCGCCGGCGGCTCGGCCAAGTCCGGCCGCAACCCGCAGTACCAGGCAATCCTCCCGATCCGAGGCAAGATCCTCAACGTCGAGAAGGCGCGGATCGACAAGATCCTGCAGAACCAGGAGATCCAGGCGCTGATCTCCGCGTTCGGCACCGGGGTCCACGAGGACTTCGACATCGAGAAGCTCCGCTATCACAAGATCATCTTGATGGCGGACGCCGACGTCGACGGCCAGCACATCAACACCCTGCTGCTGACCTTCCTCTTCCGCTTCATGCGGCCCCTGGTCGAGGCCGGCCACGTCTTCCTCTCCCGGCCGCCCCTGTACAAGATCAAGTGGGGCCGCGAGGACTTCGAGTACGCCTACTCGGACCGCGAGCGCGACGCTCTCATCGAGATCGGCCGCCAGGCGGGCAAGCGCATCCGCGAGGACTCCATCCAGCGCTTCAAGGGTCTCGGTGAGATGAACGCCGAGGAGCTGCGCATCACCACGATGGACCAGGAGCACCGCGTGCTCGGCCAGGTCACCCTGGACGACGCCGCCCAGGCCGACGACCTGTTCTCGGTCCTCATGGGCGAGGACGTCGAGGCGCGCCGCTCGTTCATCCAGCGCAACGCCAAGGACGTCCGTTTCCTCGACATCTGAGTCGGTCCCTGCTGACCGCCGCAGAAAGGATTGTCACCAGCAATGGCCGACGAGAACATCCCGACCACCCCTGAAGAGGGCGAGATCGCCCTTCGTGTCGAGCCCGTCGGGCTCGAGACGGAGATGCAGCGCTCGTACCTCGACTACGCGATGTCCGTCATCGTGTCCCGCGCGCTGCCCGACGTGCGCGACGGTCTCAAGCCCGTGCACCGCCGTGTCCTGTACGCCATGTACGACGGCGGCTACCGGCCCGAGAAGGGCTTCTACAAGTGCGCCCGCGTCGTCGGCGACGTCATGGGCAACTACCACCCGCACGGCGACTCCTCGATCTACGACGCCCTGGTCCGCCTGGCGCAGCCGTGGTCGATGCGGATGCCGCTGGTGGACTCCAACGGCAACTTCGGTTCTCCCGGCAACGACCCGGCGGCCGCCATGCGGTACACCGAGTGCAAGATGGCGCCGCTGTCCATGGAGATGGTCCGCGACATCGACGAGGAGACCGTCGACTTCACGGACAACTACGACGGCCGCTCCCAGGAGCCGACCGTCCTGCCGTCCCGCTTCCCGAACCTGCTGATCAACGGCTCGGCCGGCATCGCGGTCGGCATGGCGACCAACATCCCGCCGCACAACCTGCGCGAGGTCGCCGCCGGCGCCCAGTGGTGCCTGGAGAACCCGGAGGCCTCGCACGAGGAGCTCCTGGACGCGCTCATCGAGCGCATCAAGGGCCCCGACTTCCCGACTGGCGCCCTCGTCGTGGGCCGCAAGGGCATCGAGGAGGCGTACCGCACCGGCCGCGGCTCGATCACGATGCGCGCGGTCGTCGAGGTCGAGGAGATCCAGAACCGCCAGTGCCTGGTGGTCACGGAGCTTCCGTACCAGGTCAACCCGGACAACCTCGCCCAGAAGATCGCCGACCTCGTCAAGGACGGCAGGATCGGCGGCATCGCGGACGTCCGCGACGAGACGAGCTCCCGCACCGGTCAGCGCCTGGTCATCGTCCTGAAGCGGGACGCGGTCGCCAAGGTCGTCCTGAACAACCTGTACAAGCACACCGACCTGCAGACGAACTTCGGCGCCAACATGCTGGCCCTCGTCGACGGTGTGCCGCGCACGCTCTCGCTCGACGCGTTCATCCGCCACTGGGTCGGCCACCAGGTCGAGGTCATCGTCCGGCGCACCAAGTTCCGGCTGCGCAAGGCCGAGGAGCGCGCACACATCCTGCGCGGCCTCCTGAAGGCCCTGGACGCCATCGACGAGGTCATCGCTCTCATCCGGCGCAGCGACACCGTGGAGACGGCGCGAGAGGGCCTCATGGGCCTTCTGGAGATCGACGAGATCCAGGCCAACGCCATCCTCGAGATGCAGTTGCGCCGCCTGGCCGCCCTGGAGCGCCAGAAGATCGTCGCCGAGCACGACGAACTGCAGCAGAAGATCAACGAGTACAACGCGATCCTGGCCTCGCCCGAGCGGCAGCGCCAGATCATCAGCGAGGAACTCCAGCAGATCGTCGACAAGTTCGGCGAGGACCGGCGCTCCAAGCTCGTGCCCTTCGACGGTGACATGTCCATCGAGGACCTCATCGCCGAGGAGGACATCGTCGTCACCATCACGCGCGGGGGCTACGTCAAGCGCACCAAGACGGTCGACTACCGCTCCCAGAAGCGTGGCGGCAAGGGCGTGCGCGGCACGAAGCTCAAGGAAGACGACATCGTCGACCACTTCTTCGTCTCCACCACGCACCACTGGCTGCTGTTCTTCACCAACAAGGGCCGCGTGTACCGCGCCAAGGCGTACGAGCTTCCCGACGCCGGCCGGGACGCGCGCGGGCAGCACGTCGCGAACCTGCTCGCCTTCCAGCCCGACGAGTCGATCGCCGAGATCCTCGCGATCCGTGACTACGACGCGGCGCCGTACCTGGTCCTCGCGACCAAGGCGGGCCTCGTGAAGAAGACGCCGCTCAAGGACTACGACTCGCCCCGCTCCGGCGGCGTCATCGCCATCAACCTGCGGGAGACGGCGGACGGTTCGGACGACGAGCTGATCGGCGCCGAGCTGGTCTCGGCCGAGGACGACCTGCTGCTCATCAGCAAGAAGGCGCAGTCGATCCGGTTCACCGCCACGGACGAGGCACTGCGTCCCATGGGCCGCGCCACTTCGGGCGTCAAGGGGATGAGTTTCCGCGAGAGCGACGAACTGCTCTCGATGAATGTCGTCCGGCCAGGTACGTTCGTCTTCACCGCGACCGATGGCGGGTACGCCAAGCGGACCGCGGTCGACGAGTACCGTGTGCAGGGCCGTGGCGGCCTGGGCATCAAGGCTGCCAAGATCGTGGAGGACCGTGGCTCGCTCGTCGGCGCGCTGGTGGTCGAGGAGACCGACGAGATCCTCGCCATCACGCTCTCCGGCGGTGTGATCCGTACGCGCGTCAACGAGGTCAGGGAGACAGGCCGTGACACCATGGGCGTCCAACTGATCAATCTCGGCAAGCGCGATGCCGTCGTCGGCATCGCTCGTAACGCCGAGGCCGGTCGTGAGGCCGAGGAGGTCGACGGTGACGTCGCGGAAGCGGACGGCACCGTCACCGACGCAACGGCCCAGGACGACACGGCCGTCGTAACGGACGAGGGCGAGCAGTCCTCGGCCGAGTAGCGCGAGGAGAGAGTCATCGTGAGCGGAGCCACGGGCGCAGGCTCTACCGGCACATCGGCCGGTACGGAAACCGAGAGCGGCCGTGGCTCCGCTCATGGCTCGAAAGACTCGCACGAGTCTCATGGATCCCAGGGGGGAACTGTGACGGACACCCGAGGTCCGCAGGCACAGCAGTACGCGGACGGTGGCGGCGCCCTGCCCGGGGAAAGGCAACAGCCGCAGCAGGCTGCTCAGCCGTACCACCCGCCGCAGGCGTACCAGAACGCGCCGGCCGGGGCCGTGCGCAGGCCGCGCACCGGCGCCAGCACCACGCCACGCACGCGTAAGGCCCGATTGCGCGTCGCCAAGGCGGACCCGTGGTCGGTGATGAAGGTCAGCTTCCTGCTGTCCATCGCGCTCGGCATCTGCACCATCGTCGCGGCCGCCGTGCTGTGGATGGTCATGGACGCCATGGGCGTCTTCTCCACTGTCGGTGGCACGATCTCCGAGGCCACGGGCTCCAACGAGTCCAACGGCTTCGATCTCCAGTCGTTCCTCTCGCTGCCGCGCGTGCTGATGTTCACGACAGTCATCGCGGTCATCGACGTCGTCCTCGCGACGGCGCTCGCGACGCTCGGCGCGTTCATCTACAACCTCTCCGCGGGCTTCGTCGGCGGCATCGAGCTCACGCTCGCCGAGGACGAGTAGCGGCTTTCGCGGGCTCTCAGCGGGTCGGTTAGAGCCGCTGGTGGGCGGGCCAGGACTATCGATTTTGGGACTGGCCCCCAGGTGCGCTAATCTTCAGAGGTCAGCGCGCGGGACACACACCGCAAAGCGCGGCGGGGCTATAGCTCAGTTGGTTAGAGCGCATCCCTGATAAGGATGAGGCCACAGGTTCAAATCCTGTTAGCCCCACAACAGAGAAGGACCCTCAGTCGGAAACGGCTGGGGGTCTTTTGCTTGCCCTTGCTCGCTGAGGGATTGCGTCCGGGCATGGCGAAAGGGCCCGCGCAGCCGGTGGGGATGGCTGGGGCCTCGTACGTCTGTGTGCTGTCTGCTGTGCCGCTGTGTTGTGTACCGCTGTGTGCTGTGTGTCTTGCGTGTTCTGGCGGTTCGGCGTGGGCGGCGTAGGAGATGCCGCCCGCCAGTGGTGTCGCGTACGTACGAGGGGTGCGCGGGACGGAGTCCTGTGGCGGACCGTGGCCGCGTCGGGGCTCGTACGCCCCGGTGCTGCGCTGTGCTGCTCCGCAGGGCCTTGTGCTGCCCGCTGGAGGTGTGGTGCGGTTCTAGCTGTGGTGCGGTGATGCGGTGGTGCGTTGTTGCTTCGTCTGGTCTGTCGTGCCTGGTGCTCTGTGGTGCTTGCCAGGGTCTCGGGCTGACGGTCCGGCCACTGTTACGCGGTGAGTGCGCCGGTCGACAGTCCCTCGTCGGCGTCGGACTGCTCGGCGTCGGCCGGCGGGCGGTGGCGGCAGCTCGGGGAGGAACCGTGGGCCTCGGCGCGGATGCGCTGCTTCATCGTCGGTGGCAGGGACCGCTTGAGACTCCAGAACGGGCGGGCCGTCGTGGCCGCGGGCGCGCTCACCGCCGTGGTGCGCGCTCCCTCCGTCTGCTGTACGGGAGTGGCCGCGGCGGCCGGGGAGACGAGTCCGAGCGCCGAGAACAGCGCGATGAAGGCAGAGATGACGGCGGTCCACAGCGTCATGACCCGGTTCTTGGTCATGGCCCCTCACTTTCGGGTTGGGCGATTTGCGTACTTTCCTCATGATGTGTATGCAGTGCCCGAAGCGCGGGACCGACGCCCGTGGCGCGTCGATCTTCAGATGAACATCACACGGATGGGCGCAAGAGCACCGAAATAACCGTTGATGCGTCAGATTGCATGTTTTGCGTTGAGGTGTGGGTGATTCGCGGAGGGGAGCCATCCGGTTCTACTGCACTTTTCCGGACGGGAGTTGAGCCGCGGCCAGGTCACCGATCGGTATCGGCCGGTGTGTATAGTCGGGCGCCAGAAGTCCCCTACGTCAAGGAAAGACGAGGTCGCGCGGTGAAGAAGCTTCTCCTGGTCGCACTGGCCGCCATCGGCGGGCTCCTCGTGTACCGCCAGATCCAGGCGGATCGCGCCGAGCAGGATCTGTGGACGGAGGCGACTGACTCCGTGCCCACGGGTTCGTGAGTATCGACAACAGTCTCTTCACAGGCCCCGGTCGCATGAGCGGCCGGGGCTTTGTGCTGCCCGCCTTCATCCGCGTACGCAATGTCATGCAGGAATGTGACGTCCTCCACGTAGAGGGTGGCACTTCGTACAGCGGTGAATGAGTGGCGCGATTACGGCGCACGCCGGACAGTACGTGCTTCGGAACGGCAGGATGGCCCCCCATGGGGAGACTCATGAGGCGGCCGTTGAGGGAATGGCGCGCCCGCGGGAGGACGGCCGTCGCCGTCGGCGCGGTGGTGTGCGCCGGATCGTCCGGAGCGCTCGCACTGCCCGCCACGACAGCGGCGGGGGCGGCAGACGCGGCGGACGCGGTGAATCCGTACGTCTACGCCAAGGGCGCCGAGAACGTGCCGAGCGCGTCGAACAGCACGGACGCGCCGCGCCTGCGGACGGGCGGGACGAGCCGCAGTTCACTCGGCGCCGGTACGAGCGGTGCCGCGTACTACCGCGTCGAACTCGACAGAGCCGCCAACGCGTATGTGTCTGTGGTCGCCGTGCCGCCCCTCGGGTCTGGCGTGAGGGCGACCTACTCGGACGGCATCAGCGTGACGCTGCAGGACCGCAATGGCGCTCGCTGTGACTCGGAGCGTGCGACGTTCCGCTCCGGTGGCTATCCGCGACCCGTCACGGCCACCGTCGAGCGACTCGTACGGCCTGGGGCGCTGCGCTGCCAGACAGCGGGGACGTACTACGTGGTGGTGGAACGGAAGACGGGTGCCGACTCGACGCGGGAGACCTGGGGGCTCGAACTGAAGGTGGCCACTGAACCCGGTCTCGTCTCCCCTGCCCCCGAGCAAGGGCCGCAGACGTGGCCGTCGGCCTCTGTGCGGCCGCCGACGAGGGCAGGCGTCCGGCGTGCGGGAGGGACCGGGTTCAACGATGCGGTGGCGTTGACGAGCGGTGTGTGGACGGACGGCGTCCGCCCTGGCCAGAGCCACTTCTACCGGGTGCCTGTGGACTGGGGGCAGCAACTCTTCGTCGATGCGGAGCTGGGCAGTTCGGCGGGGGACGGGGCGCGTCGGGCGGTCGTGACGGGAGCGCTCGACATGGAGCTGTACAACCCGGCACGGGCGTCGATCAGAGCGAAACAGGCGTCGTACGCGGGGGAACCGACGTCGGCCGCGTTCGATCCGTTGCCGCCGGTGGCCTACGAGAACCGGCGTTTGATGCGCGACGACCAGGCGGCGATGCGGCTGGCCGGCTGGTACTACCTCCGGGTCAGCCTCGATCCGGCGATGGCGTCCAAGTTCGGGGACAAGGCGTCCGGGCTGACGCTGCGGATCACGGTCGACGGTGAGGCGCGACGGCCGCCGGACTATGTGCGGGACCCGGGTGAGTTCCAGGTGACGGAGGAGGACCGGGAGGCTGCTGAGAAGGGGGAGGGGGGTGCGGTCTGGGAGAACCCGGCCTTGGGGGATGACGGTGTTGGTGAGGGCGGGCGTGGGCTTGGAGCTTCTGGGGCGTCTGGGTCTGTTGGTGCGTCGGGTTCCGCCATGTCCTCGTCATCGTCCGGGTCCGGGGGCAGTGGGGGGATGTTGCTGGTGGGGGTGGCGGGGATTGGGGTGGGGTGCGCGTTGGTGTTGTGGTTGGGGGTTTGGCGGGTTGTCGCGGTGCGGCGGGTTCGAGGGGCGAGCTGAGGGTCTGGGTGGATGAGGGGTTTTCGGGTGCGCTGGCTGTGCTCAGGCCTGGGTCAGGGCCCAGATGCCGACGGTGAAGCAGACCAGGGCGATGAGGAGGACCGGGATCGCGATCTTCGCGGGTGGCCCCGGGCGGTGGTCGGTAGGGCGGTGGGTGGTGGGGCGCTCGTCGCGGGGTGAGGCCTCGGGGATGGGGTGGGGAGTTTCTCGGTCGCTGTCTGGAACCTCTCGGGTGCGAGCGGTGTACAGAGAGTGACGGCTTTCTTGGTGCGAGGCCACGGTGGTCATTGCGTGGGCCGGGTGTGTGGAGGGGGAGACGGTATGGGTGCTGTCTTGAGGCGAGTAGGGCTGTGGGTGCGGCGTGGGTGTCGGAGTTGGGGTGGGGGTGGGGGTCGAGGTCGGCGTGGGGTCGGGTGTCGGCTGGGCTACGGACGGGCGGTGCCGGGGTGGCTCGGGCAGCGGGACTGCGCTGGTTGGCTGGCCCGTCGGCATCGGGGGGACCGCAGGTGGGGGCGGAAGCGGGGTACCGGGAGCGGGTTCGGTGGTAGCCGGGGGCGGGAGGTGGAAGCTTCCCGTCTCCGACATCGAGGGGAGGGGTGGCTCCGGCGTCGACTCTGGGTGCGGTGGCGTGGGTGGTTCCGCAGCGGGGGTGAGGGCAGCGGGGGACTTGGGCTCGGACTCGGGCCAGGTGCTGGGGTGCGGCGTGTGGTACTGGGAGCTTGCGGGGTACGCGGATTCCGGGCTTGGGACTTGCTTTGGCGCGGGCATAGGTTCCGGGCCGTAAGAGGGCGCTGGCCTGTAGCCGGAGGCTTGGCCGTACTCAAGATCCGACGGGTAACTGGGCTGGGGCTCGGTCCCGCTTCCGGCCCCGGTCCGGTACTCAGGCTCAGGCCCGCTCCTGGAGGCGGTCCCATACTGGGGTTCCGCCGCGCTATTGCTTCCGGGACCGTACTGGGGCTCCGCCGTGCTACCGCTTCCGGAGCCGTGCTGAGACCCCGCCGTGCTACCGCTTCCGGAGCCGTACTTAGGCCCCGCCGCGCTAACGCTCCCCGGACCGTACTGAGGTTCCGCCGTGTTACCGCTTCCGGAGCCGTACTGGGGCTCCGCCGTACTACCGCTTCCGGGACCGTACTGGGGCTCCGCCGCGCTACCGCTTCCGGGACCGTACTGAGGCCCCGCCGTGCTACCGCTTCCCGCCTCGTACTGGGGCTCCGGGCCGCTCCCAGTTCCGGACTCGTACCGGGACTCCACCCCACTCGGGGTTCCCGCCCCATACCGGGGCTCCGCCCCAGCCCCCCACCTTTGCTCCCCGCGCCCGGATCCCGCCCCAGACCCCCGCTCGCGGTCCCCGCGCTCAGCCTCCCGCTCCCACTCGGGTACCGGCATCACCGGAGTCGGCGACGTGGCGTTCAGGGGGCGGGCCCTGCGTCCTCGTACGGCGGGGCCGTTCGGGCCGAAGCCGGGTGGGAGGGGGCCGAGTTGATCGAAGACCTCGATCAGCTCGTCGTCGGGGCCGGGCTCCGGCAGGAGCTCAGCGGCGTCGAGAAGCGCCCTGCGCGCTCCCGTGGCGGTACGGAAGCGGGCCTCGGGATCCGGCTGCAGGAGACCCGCCAGGACGCTCCACAGCGGGCCGGGGACGCCCACCGGGGCGCCGGGCGTGCCGTGCTCGGCGAAGTGCTCGATCAGGGCTTTGGCGTCGGGTTTGGCGCCTTCGAGGAGGTAGAGCGCCACGAGGCCGGCGGCGAAGAGGTCGGCGGGGAAGTCCGGTTCGGCGCCCATCGCTTGCTCCGGTGCGAAGTAACCGGGGGTGCCCACCACGTAGTTGGTCTCGGTGAGGCGCGGCTCGCCCTTGCGCATGGCGATGCCGAAGTCGGAGACGCGCAGATGCGGCAGGCCCGTACCGGTGTGCTCCAGAAGGATGTTGGCCGGTTTGATGTCACGGTGCACTACACCCTCGGAGTGCACCGCGGAGAGTCCCGAGAGGAGTTGGTCGAGGAGGATGCAGACGAAAGAGGGCGGCAGGGGCCCGTAGTCAGCGACGAGGTGGACCAGGGACCCGCCCGAGACGAGGTCCATGGTGAAGAGGACCTTGTCGTCGTCGGCGGCCCAGCTCGCGGGGGCCAGGACATGGGGATGGTCGATGCGCAGGGCTTGTTCTCGCACGAAGCGCAGCAGGGTGTGGGCGTCGCTCTGCTGGAGGACCTTGGCCGCGACGTAGCGGCGGCGCCGGTGGTCCCAAGCCCGCCATACCGCGCCCACTCCCCCGCGGCCGATCGGGTCGGCCAGTTCGTACCGGCCGGCGAAGACCTCACCCATGGTCGTGCGTCGCTCCCCTCCCGGACCGGCGATGTGAAGGGCCCAGCAGCCCGTCGACCCCGCTTGCGCCACCGCGCCACCGTGCTATCGCGGACCGTCAGACCCAACCCTGTACCCGTGACCGATCACGGCCATCACCGCCACCACGATCTCAGCCATCGTGTGCGCGGCGGGCCCGATCATGGCAACCGCCCCGGCACTCGCCGCCCCACCGCTGACAACGGCACCAATGACGCTCACCGAACCGAAGAACCAACCCGGACCACCGAGCCGCCCCAGCCACCGAGCCGCCCCAGCCTCCGAATCAACCCAGGCCACCGAGCCGCCCCAGCCACCGAATCAACCCGGGCGACCGAGCCGAGCCAGCCCGAGAGCCATCGCAGCACCCTGGACCCGACACACTCCGGCCGGCCCCGGACACCCCGCCCGACCCCGGGCACCCCATCCAGCCCCCACCCAACCGCAAAACTCAGTTCTGGTGGGCCTGATAGTGGGCAACCGCGTCGGATGTGCGGCCCGCGCCGTAGACCCGGAGGAACTCTGCCAGTTCGGGGTGGGTGGGGGCGAGGGAGTCGGCGGCCTCGATGATGTCGCCGGCCGCCGAGACGGAGCGGAGCAAGGACTGGATCTCACGCACGACACGCTTCACGGTCGGGGCGCCCGAACCGGAGGCCGTCTGGCCGGTGTTGGTGAGGACGGATCCGCCCTGGGACTTGCGGACCTCGTCCATGCGCTCGGTGGCCTCGGCGGCGCTGACGCTGCCGTCGGCCACCTGGCTCGCGAGATCCTGCAGGAGCTGGACTCGCTGCACGACCGCGGGGTTGCCGATCTTCGCGCGCTGACCGCTCATGAGCTGCGACAGCATCGGTGCGGACAGGCCAAGGACGCCCGCCAGGCGGGCCTGGTTCAGACCGAGGTCCTCGATCAGCCGACGGAAGAGCGCCCCCAGCGGCTCTCCGTACCAGCTCCGCTGGAGCTCCCGGGCTCTTGCGGTAGCTTCCTGCTGTGCGGCGTCCATTGCGTCTCCCCATCGCTTTCCCCAATACGGCGCTTCGCTGCCGCGAAGCACGTGGGGCATCTTACGGAGAGTGGTCGTCCGCCGGGACCCCCAATCCTTTTGCTAGATCCGGGGGGTGACCCGGTACTCTGGTCTGCGGTGCTCGCCCAAGGCCTGGATCTTGGTGGGACGCACCGTTTTTCGGGGCCTTAGCTCAGTTGGTAGAGCGCTGTCTTTGCATGGCAGATGTCAGGGGTTCGACTCCCCTAGGCTCCACAGTGGTCCACAGCGAAGCCCCTCCGACCGCCAGTTCACCTGGCGGTCGGAGGGGCTTCGTCGTGCGTAAGCACCCCGGCGCTCAGCGAGGCTCCTCCGGGCTGGCCTCCGCCTCGGCCTGCTTGGCCTGGACCTCCGGGTCGAGGACGTCCTGGGCACCGGCGCCGTCGACCGAGGTCAGCGGGGTGCCGTCGGGGACCTCGGTGGCGGCCGGGGGCTCGACCAGCCAGTCCGGGTTGGCCTGCTTGTCCCACCACTTCCACGCGACGTACGCGCCGCCCGCCACGACGGTCAGCACCGCGAGCCCCTTGGCGAAGCGGCCCGCGCGGGCGCGGCGCTCGTGCTTGCGGACGATCTTCTGGATCTCCCGCGGGGAGACCTGGCCGCGTAGTGCGGCGAGGGCGGCGATGCTGCGTGCCGTCGCCTCCTCGGCCACCGGCTGGGCCGACGCCCTGGCCTGCTCGATGCGGGGCTTCGAGAACTCGGCGGCCTGCCTGGCCGCCTGGAGCGTACGGGCGGCCGCCTCATGCGCGGCATGGTCGACCTTCGGCGGGACATGGGTGCGTGCCTGCTCAAGACGCGGAGCCAGGTGGGCGCCGTACTGGGCGCGCGCCTGCTGGGCGGCCTGCGCGACCTTGGGGCCGAGCACGACGCGCGCCTCGTGCGCGTACTGCGTCGCACGGTCCTTGGCCGTCCCGGCGTAGGGCGCCACCACGTCCGCGGCGTGCAGCACGCTGTCCTTCGCCGAGCCGGTCGCGGCGCGCACGCTGTCGATGCGGGTCACGGGATCCTCCTCCTCGGTGGCGTACAGGTATCTCACCTTTCCACCCTTTTGCGGATCATGCCTGCCGGAAGTTCAATGTGGTGGTAAGGCTTGTAACGGAGCGGTAGGGGGCCTGGCGACGACAATGCCACGGATCGTGGCGGGGCGCGCCTCCACGGTTACGAGTAGACCGGTTTTGGGTGGCTGAAACCTCGGGGCCCGGTCGGAGCCGTGGGAGGATCGGCTGGGCACCGAAGACAACGGAAGGCAGACCGTGGCCGAGCAGCTTTACGCCACCCTCAGGACCAACCAGGGCGACATCGAGGTCAGGCTCCTGCCGAACCACGCGCCGAAGACGGTCAGAAACTTCGTGGAGCTCGCCAAGGGTGAGCGGGAGTGGACGCACCCGGAGACCGGTGAGAAGACGACCGCACCCCTCTATGACGGCACTGTCTTCCACCGTGTCATCAGCGGCTTCATGATTCAGGCGGGCGACCCGCTGGGGAACGGGACGGGCGGCCCCGGTTACCAGTTCGCGGACGAGTTCCACCCCGATCTGGCGTTCACCAAGCCGTATCTGCTCGCGATGGCCAACGCGGGGCCGGGGACGAACGGATCGCAGTTCTTCATCACCGTCGCCCCGACGGCCTGGCTGACCCGGAAGCACACGATCTTCGGCGAGGTCGTCGACGCGGCCGGACAGAAGGTCGTCGACACCATCGCCGCCACGCCGACGAATCCGCGTACGCACCGTCCGGTGAGGGACGTGGTCATCGAGTCCGTCGTCGTGGAGACTCGCTGACATCTCCCTCGAGCATCTTGGGGAGCCGGTCACGCGAAGGAGCCGGTCATGGATCAGGCGTCCGGCAGTCCGCACCCACAGGACCCACACGACCCACAGGAACCGCACGACCCGCAGGAGACCTCTGACCTGCCCGCCTGTTACCGGCATCCGGACCGGCGGACCGGTGTCCGCTGTGTCCGGTGCGAGCGGCCCATCTGCCCTCAGTGCATGATCAGTGCCTCGGTCGGGTTCCAGTGCCCGGACTGCGTGCGCGGTGGGGCGGGTACGGGGCAGCCGCCGGGCGCGAGCCGGCCGCGGACCGTCGCCGGGGGGACCGTCGTCGCGGATCCGCGGCTGGTGACCAAGATCCTTGTCGTGATCAATCTGGCCGTGTTCATCGCGGTCCACGTGGACGACGCCCTCCTCGACCGGCTCGTCCTGGTCGCCGCCTGGCCGCCGGCCTCCCTCCCGCCGGACCAGGGCGTCGCGGCCGGGGAGTGGTACCGGCTCGTGACCTCGATGTTCACGCACAACGCGGTGTGGCACATCGGGTTCAACATGCTCGGCCTCTGGTGGCTCGGCGGCCCCCTCGAAGCGCACCTGGGCCGAGTCCGTTATCTGGCCCTGTACTTCCTGTCCGGGCTGGTCGGCAGCGCCACCGCGTACGCCTTCGCCGCCCCGGGCGTCGCGACGCTCGGAGCCTCGGGCGCGATCTTCGGACTGCTCGGGGCGACCGCCGTCCTGATGCGCGAGCTCGACTACGACCTGCGTCCCGTCATCGGTCTGCTCGCGCTGAACCTGCTCTTCACGTTCACGTGGCGGGACATTTCGTGGCAGGCGCACATCGGCGGCCTGGTGGGCGGATTCGTCATCGGGTACGCCATGATCCACGCCCCGCGCGAACGCCGCGCGCTCATCCAGTACGGGGCCTGTGCACTGGTGCTCGCGATCGTGCTCGGCGTGGTTCTCGTCCGGACCGCGCAGCTCACCTGAGCCCGCTTCTCCACCGATGGTGACCGTCTCGGTACGCACGTTGTCCACAGCGTGTGCCGGATCTTGTGCATGCTGTGCGGAACGACCGCGCCCCTCGCCTCTGAGCTGGGTTTTCCCAGGAGAGGCAAGGGGCGAACAGGAGAACGAGCGTGACCTGACCGGTCACACCGGCGTCAATCTCCGGAGAGTTATCCACAGATCGTCTGACCTTTTCAACACTGTGGAAAAGCCCTGTGGATAACTCAGTGGACAACCTTGGGGAAAGGCGTGGATCGGCGCGTCACTTCCACTGGGTGGAGACGCCGAAGCCGGCCGCGATGAAGCCGAAGCCCACGACGATGTTCCAGTTGCCGAGGGCGTCGATCGGCAGGGAACCGTTGGTCACGTAGAAGACCACGATCCAGGCGAGCCCGATGATGAACATCGCCAGCATCACCGGGGCCACCCAGCCGCGGTTGGTCAGCTTGATGTTCGCTGCCTGCTTCGACGCCGGGGGCGGCGTGTAGTCGGCCTTCTTGCGGATACGTGACTTCGGCACGAGGGTCTCTCCTGTCGATGCGCTGCGTGGCCGCGCAGGGGACGTGGGCTGGCTCCGGAGCAGCGTACAAGGGGAAGTTCAAAGGAATCCGAGCGCTCCCCCGGGCGTCCGTTAGCGTAGTGCTTCCGCGGCGTCGAAGGAGATAAGGGTACGTTGAGCAATTCTGCCGACCCTGACAAAGGGCCTGTCAACGTCTCGGGCACGCCCGGTGCCCCCGATGTCCCCGGCAGCGGTGCCGGTCGCGGGCGCTTCCGTCCCGTGCGGCTGCTCACTGTGGGCGTCTTCGCCCTCGCCGGGCTGATCTTCTTCACCAGCTTCAACACGGCCAAGGGCACCAATATCCGTACGGACGCCTCCCTTCTGAAGCTGTCCGACCTCATCCAGGAGCGCAGCCGGAAGAACAAGGAGCTGGAGGAGGGCAACAGCGGCGTACGGGACGACGTCGAGTCGCTGGCCGAGCGCGACGACGGGTCGACCAAGGCCGAGGACGAGAAGCTGGACCGCCTGGAGACGGCGTCCGGTACGAAGGAGCTGAAGGGTGAGGCGGTCTCCGTCACGCTCGACGACGCCCCGCCGAACGCGACGGCCAAGCTCCCCGGCTACCCCGAGCCGCAACCGAACGACCTGGTCATCCACCAGCAGGACCTCCAGGCCGTGGTGAACGCGCTGTGGCACGGGGGCGCCAAGGGCATCAAGGTGATGGACCAGCGCCTCATCTCCACCTCCGCCGTCCGCTGCGTGGGCAACACTCTGATCCTCCAGGGCCGGGTCTACTCGCCGCCGTACAAGATCACCGCGGTCGGTGACCCGGAGAAGATGAAGCACGCGGTCGCGTCCTCCCCGGAGATCCAGAACTACATGCTCTACGTCAACGCCTACGGGCTCGGCTGGAAAGTCGAGGACGACGGGGCGGTGACTCTTCCCGCGTACTCGGGCACAGTGGATCTCCACTACGCGAAGCCGGTGGAGTAAGGCCCGGCAGGGCCCCGCACGGCCGCGGAACACCCGAGCCGAGGAGGCCGGCGGTGTCGGTGCGCGTCGTCGTCAGGTCGCTGAGCGAGCTCTGCATCACCGTCGGCGCCGTGATCGTGCTGTTCGTGGTGTACGTGCTGTTCTGGACCGGTGTGAAGGCCGACAGCGCCATGCACCACCAGATCGACGTCCTGCACGACCAGTGGGCCGAGCGCCCGGCCGCCACCGCCCCGCCCTCGCAGTCCCCTGCCCAGGAGGTGCCGCCGAGCCCGGCCGCGTACAAGGACGGCGAACCGTTCGCCGTGATG
>NZ_JBEYWV010000022.1:0-161078 GCF_040644575.1 Streptomyces sp. NPDC046939 | reverse complement strand
GCCCAGCCCCCCCCCCCCCCCCCGGCGGCGGCCCCCGCGCCCCCCGCCCCGCCCCCGCCCCCCGCCCCAGCCCTCCCGCAGACACGGAGCCCTCTTGCTGCTCTCACCCCGCTCGTCCGAACCGGCGACGCCGACCGGTCCACCCGTCCCCCACCCGGCATCCGATCTCGCCGCCTCACTGCCGGCACGCCTGCGCTACACCTGGAACAACAGCCGGCACCCGGCCTGGCGGGCCACCCGTCGTCTCGTCGACGACGCACCGGCACGGGTGCGGGCCGTCGTCTCCCGCGAGCGGCACGGCCGCTTGGACATCGCCTACGTGGGGCTGCCCGCCGGCCGCACCAACATCCTCCAGTTGCTGGAACACCAGCGGAGCGCGCTCGGCATGTCCACCGGCGGCCGGGAAGAAGAACTGGTGGCGTGGCGCGATCTCGCCCGCGGCGCCCTGCCCCCGGCCGACCTGGTCGTCATCGGGGCGGAAGCGGACCGACTGGCCCAGCTGCCCGCACAGCGCGGCGTCACCGCACCCTTCCGGGTCCATCTCACCGTCCACGTACCGGCACAACTAGACGAACTTGAGCGGCAGATCTCCAAGCGGGAACGCTGGCAGTTCCGCCGCGACCAGGCACGACACGACTGGGCCTGGACGGAGGAGACCACTCCTGGCGCCCTCGAATTCTTCTACCGGCGTATGCATCTGCCGACGATGGCGACCCGGCACGGCGACCGGAGCCGGACCGAGGCATGGCCGGTGGCGCGGCACGCCATCCTGCCCAGCGGCAGCCTCTTCTTCCTGACCGACCGGGGTCACCGCGTGGCGGGCGTCCTGTGCCACTGGTCGGACGACAAGGCCACGCTCACCACCCGCCTCCTGGGCGTCCTGGACGGCGACGAGGACCTCTACCGCGACGGCACCTTCAAAGCGGTCTACCACCACCTGCTGCGCTGGGCCCAGGCGCAAGGCGTCCCCCGCGTCGACTTCTTCGGCACGGAGGCGTTCCTCAGCAAGGGCATCTTCCAGTGGAAGCGCCGCCTCGGCCCACGCGTCGTCCTCCCGCCGAACCACTTCTCCACCAAGCGCATCCGCCTCTACGCACGCCGCGACAGCCCGGCCCTGCGCGACTTCCTCGTGGCGAACCCGCTGCTGTGCCACGGACCGGACGGCTCACTCATCCCGGTCTACTTCGCCGACGACCGGCGCCCGCCCCGGCTCGACCTCAGCGCCCGTTGCCCCGGTCTGCCGGCCCCCCACACCGTCCCCGTCGCCTCACTCTTCGACGACACCGTCCCGACGCCCGTACCGGTGGCGTCGTGACCGGCGACCCGGCCCGTACCTGGGCCGTCCTGGGAACCGGGGCGTTCGCCCAGTGCCTCCTGCGCGGCCTGGCCCATCGCCCGGAGCGCGTCACCACCGTGCACGTCATCGGCCGCACCGGTCAGCGTGCCCGCGACGTGGCCGCGCTCGCGACCGGCCACGGAACACTGGCCGGCACACAGGTGTCGTTCGTGCCGCACGACGCCGGACCCGCTCCCACCGAGCGGCTGCGCCCGCTCCTGCGGTCCCTGCGACCGACGTTGCTGATCGTCTGCGCGTCGCCGCAGTCGCCGAGCGAGGCACGCACCCGGGACTCCGACTGGGCCCGGCTGCTGCGCCGGGCCGGTTTCGGCGCCACGCTGCCCCTCCAGGCGGCGCTGGTCCGCGACTCCGTCCTGGCCTGCGCCGACGCCTCACCCGGCACCCAGGTGGTCAACGCCTGCTTCCCCGACCTCGTCAATCCGGCGCTGCACGCCGAGGGTCTGCCCGTCGTGTGCGGGCTGGGCAACGTCGCCACCCTCGCCACCGCGACCTGCGCCCGGCTCGGCCTGCGTGACGAGTCCCGGCTGTCCCTCCTGGCACACCACGCACACCTGAGCGCCCCGGACGACCTCCGTGACGAGGCGGCCGCATGGCTGGACGGCGCGCCGCTCACCGAACTGCCGAAAGTGCTGGACGAGGTCCGCACCATGCCCCGCGCGTTCCTCAATGAACTCGGCGCCCACAGCGCCGTGCCGGCACTGCACGCCCTCACCGACCCCGCCCTCTCCTACACAGGTCACTTGCCCGCGCCCCATGGGCTGCCGGGCGGCTACCCGGTACGCATCGACGGCTCCGTCCTCTCCCTGCGGCTGCCTCCGGGAATGTCCCGCGCCGAGGCCGTCGCCTTCCACCGCGAGCGCGAACACCTCGACGGCGTGCGGCTCGGCGAGGACGGCCTGCTGCGCCTCACCCCCGGCACACACGCCGCCCTCCGCGCGTACGGAGCCGATCTGCCGGCCGTCTTCCGTCCGGCGGACCTGCCCGACCTGAGCCGGGAACTCCTGGAACTCCGGGACCGGCTGCGGCAGACCTGCTCCTCCTCCCCGCCCGACCAGAAGGAAGGCCCATGACCATTACACCCTCCACTCCTTCCCCGTACCTCCTCGGAGCCGAGGACGAGGAGCGCCAACGCCTGATCTTCCAAGGGGAGTTGCTCAAGGCCGACACACAAGCCCTACTGGACCGAGTGCCCCTGCGCGACGGCGACCGGGCCCTCGACGTCGGCTGCGGACCACTCGGCATCATGGACGCGCTGGCGGCACGAGTCGGGGAAACAGGTCAGGTCACCGGAGTCGACGCCGAACCCCGCATGATCGAGATGGCCCGCCGCACCATCGCCGAACACGGCCTGTCCAACGTCTCGCTGACCGTCGCGGACGCCGCGGACACCGGCCTGCCGCACTCCTCCTTCGACCTGGTCCACACCCGCCTGGTCCTCATGAACGTCCCCCACACCGACCTGGTCCTCGACGAAATGCTCGCCCTGACCAGGCCGGGCGGCACCGTAGCCGTGCAGGACGTCGACTGGCTGACCCGCGTCTGCGAACCGCCCCACCCCTCCTGGGACCGCCTGGTCACGGCGCTCGCGGAGCTCTGGGCCCGCAACGGCATGGACGTCATGCTGGGCCGCCGACTGCCCGGCATGCTGCGCCGACGCGGACTCCGCGATGTCCGTGTCCGGGCATCGACACACGTCTTCCAGCACACAGACCCCTACCAGACCCTGCTCGTCGACCGAGCCGAACTGTGCCGGCCGGCCCTCACCGAGCACGGCCTCATCACCGACGCCGAACTGGACGACCACATCGCGGCGCTCTCTCGACACCTCGCCGATCCCGAGACCCTGGTCGTGCACGCCACCCTCTTCCAGGCATGGGGGACACGACCCACCAGCCCGTGACGCCCGGCTGGCCGGAGAGTGACGGCCATCGGCGAACTGGGCAGCGACAGCGGATCAGCCGACGGTCGCCTCGATCAGGTCGTACGCGAGGTCAGGACGGATGCCGTCGGGGTTCTCCAGCCCCGCGTTCTCGTACCAGGAGGCATCGGCCTCCGGGTGGGGCCCGCTCACTCCGACCCGGCCCTTGCCGTAGCGGGTGACGGCAGCGGCGGGCAGACCGTTGCCGGGGTAGGTCGCCAGGACTTCGGCATCGTCGGCGCTGTCGCCCTGCTTGAAGTGGAAGGCCGGGCCGTCCTGGAAGTACATGTGGCGCGGCTTGCCCCGCCACATCACCCGCAGGACGGTGTCGCGGTCGTCGTCGACCACGGCGCCCTCGGAGTCGGCATAGCCGTCCGTGTCGCCGGGCAGCAGGTCGAAGCCCGGATCGCTGCCCGCCAGGTAGGCGCCGAAGCACAGTCCCAGATAGCTGCCGCCCTCCCTGACCCACGTACGAAGGACATCTGCGGAACCCTTCAGGTCCTTCCAGGTCCGCTCCAGGTCAGCGCCGCCGCCCGGCTGCACGTACAGCTTCGCCCCGGCGAGGTCGGAAGCGCGCAGAGGCGCCTTCACGAACCTGGTCCGAAAATGCTGCGGCGACTCGCGCAGCACCTTGGCCACGGTCGGCGCGCAGTCGGAGCAGCCTTGCGGACCGTCGTAGATCACTGCCAAGGGGCGTCGTTCCTGCACCGCGGACGGGGTGCAGGCGGTGGCCGGCAGGGCGACGCTCACGAGAACGGCGACGAGGACGAGGGAGCGACGAGTGAGGCGCGTGTCGGTCATGGCCTCACCCTGCTCCACTCCGTCTCTCCCCCGGTACCCGCCGGTCGGCGGGCACGCCTCCCCCGACCAGCGGGTGACCACTGGGGACGGGCGGGTCATAGGGTTCGGGACGTGACTGGGAACGTGACGACATACAGGAGAGCACACACATGATCCGGACCGTGGTGGTCGACGACGAGGCGCTCGTGCGTTCCGGATTCCGGCTCATCCTCAACGCCGCCGACGACATCGAGGTGGTCGCCACGGCCACCGGCGGCCAGGCCCTCGCAGCCGTCCGCGAGCACCAGCCCGACGTAGTCCTCCTGGACATCCGGATGCCGGACGTGGACGGCCTCACCGTCCTGCGCGAACTGTGCGCGCTGCCCGCCCCGAAACGGCCGGTCGTCGCGATGCTGACCACCTTCGACACCGACGAGTACGTCCTGCGCGCCCTCGACACCGGGGCGGCCGGCTTCCTGCTCAAGGACACCGAGCCGGCCCAGCTCGCGCAGGCGGTACGGATGCTCGCCTCCGGCGGCGTCGTCATGTCACCCAAGGCGACCCGTTCCCTGCTCAGCCGCCATCCCGGCGCAGGGGAGGCCGGCCAGGCCACCGCCCGCGTCGAGCGGCTCTCCGAGCGGGAACGCGACGTGCTCGTCATGGTCGCCGAGGGGCTCTCCAACACCGAGATCGGCAACCGGCTCCACCTGAGCGGCGGAACGGTCAAGGACCACGTCAGCGCGATCCTGGCCAAGCTCCGGGTCGACGGCCGCGTCCAAGCGGCATTGCTCGCGCAGCGGGCGGGGCTGCTGGCCAAACGATGAACAGAATCTCCACCGCGCTCACCGACCCCGTCCTGGTCGCCTTCGCCGGGCTCGACCTCTGGCTCAACCTGGAGGACGACAGCTCCTACGGCCTCGCCCTCGGCGTGCTGTCCTGCGCGGTGCTGCCCCTGCGCCACCGCCTCCCCCGCGCCGCCTTCCTGCTCTGTCTGCCTGGCACCCTGGTCCAGGACATCCTCATCGCGCCGGTCGCCGCGCTCTACACCCTCGCCGCGCACACCCGTGACCGGCGGCTGCTCACCCTGTACGCGGTCCTCTTCGCGCTCACCACCGCCGCTCCCTGGCCGCTGACGGACTTCACGGGCCAGGAGCGCACCTGGACACTGGTCACCTTCGTCTACATGCTCGCGATGGCCACCGGTCCCGTACTGCTGAGCCAGCTCGTCCAGGCCCGGCGAGAGCTGCGTAGGCAACTGGCGGAGACCGAGGCGGCCAAGGAGCACGAACGGGAACTGCACGCGCAGACCGTCCTCGCCCGCGAACGGGCCCGGCTCGCGCGCGAAATGCACGATGTCGTCTCGCACCAGGTGAGCCTCATCGCCGTACAGGCGGGGGCCCTCCAGGTCACCGCCGCCGACGACGGGGCCCGTGAGGCGGCCGGTACGATCCGCGCGCTCAGCGTCGACACCCTCGACGAGCTCCGCACCATGGTCAGCCTGCTCCGCGTCTCCGGTGGCGACACCGCGGAACTCGCCCCGCAGCCCACCCTTGCCGACCTCCGCCGCCTCGTCAGCCGCAGCGGCCCGGACGTGGCCCTGACGGGCGGACTCCCCCATCCGGACGACGTTCCCGCCCCGGCCCAGCGTGCCCTGTACCGCACCGTTCAGGAGGCGCTGACCAATGCGCGCAAGCATGCCCCCGGCGCCGCCGCGACGGTCGAACTCTGGCGCGACGGCGTGGCCTACGGTGTCACCATCACCAACAGCGCCCCGGTCCGCCCCGCCCTCTCCCTGCCCAGCGGACACCAGGGCCTCGTCGGCCTTCGCGAACGTGCGGAACTCCTCGGCGCCACGTTGGAGTCGGGGCCGTGCGAAGACGGTGGCTGGCGGGTGCGGCTGTGCGTTCCGAACCGGCATGGTTGATCGCTGCCGCCGAACGGCGCGCTCACGAAACGCAATCCGAGGTTCGGGGTTCGGGGTTCGGGGTTCGGGGTTCGCGTCAAAGGCTGTCCATGAAGCGCGCCCCCGGCCCAGGCGTGCGGCAGACGTCTTCCGGGGCGATGTGGCTGTGCCCTGCGGCGCACTTGAGGACGACCTTGACAGGCTCGTCGCAGGCAGTCGCATCGTCGACGGGCCGGTGCCGGACGATGACCGACGGGCCCTCCGGGTCGGCAAGGTAGGTGTCGCCCCACTCCAGGAGCGCCACGAGCGTGGGCCGCAACGCCCGGCCCTGCTCGGTGAGTTCGTAGGCGAAGCGCTGCCGGTCCCCGGGCTCTTGATAGGGCACGCGGCACATCACCCCTGCGGTCACCAAGGTCTCCAGCCGAGTCGCCAGGAGATTCTTGGCGATCCCGAGGCGGGCGTGGAACTCCCCGAACCGGCGCGCGCCGTCCAGCGCCTCACGAACGATCAGCAGCGACCAGCGCTCCCCCACCACCGAGAGGGCGCGCGCCACCGAGCAGTTCACTGGGTCGATTCGCCGGGTCTCCATGGAACGAGTGTAACTCTCTGGGTTTACAACCCGTACTCAGCCTTCGTAGGCTCCGTCTGAGTTGAAGAAATAAACTCACCAAGGAGCCCGACCATGCCCATGCTCGACGTGTACATCCCCGACGGGGCGCTTCAGCCGGACGCCGAGGCGGCGCTGCTGAACCGCATCACCGACATCCTCATCCGCAACGAGGGCTTCGACCCCGCTGATCCGGTGAGCCGTTCCGTCTCCTGGCTCTGGCTGCACCGGCCGGCCGGCGTCTACGTCGGCGGAGAACCCGCGGACGCGCCGCGCTACAAGGTCGTGCCGTCCGTCCCCGAGGGCCAGCTCGACGAACAGAAGCGTGCGAACGTCGTCGCAGAGGTCACTGAGGCGATCCTCGACGCGGAGAACGGGGCCTGGCCGCGTGACGCCGGCCGGATCTGGGTCTTCCCCACCGAGATCCCCGAGGGCCACTGGGGCGGCCGGGGCCAGATCAGGCCGCTCGCGTCGATCCTCGCGCGACTCACTGGGGGCGACGCCAGGCGGGCCCGTACGTTGGCGCGCGAGCGGATCGCCGCCAGCCGGGCGGAACATGCCCGCCTGCCCGGATGAGCGGGGGTGGTGTCACCTCTCGGCGAGCAGCTTCAGTACGTCCTGTGTGCCGCCCGTCTCGCCGAGGCGGGGGAAGATCCGCTCGACGCTGTTGCGGTGGGCCTCTTCGGACAGGTCGGTCATGGCGTCGGTGGCGAGGGTGACGTGGTAGCCGTGCTCGTGGGCGGCGCGGGCCGTGGACTCGACGCCGATGCTGGTGGCGATGCCGGTCAGGACGATCTGCGTAACGCCGCGGCGGCGGAGTTGCAGGTCGAGGTCGGTGCCGTAGAACGCGGACCAGTTGCGCTTGGTGACGACGATGTCGCCCGGGTGCCCGGCGAGCGCGTCGACGATCCGGTCCCAGCCCTCGGGGCGGGCACCGGCCTGGCGCGGCGCCTCCGTACGGCCGGGTACGGCGTCCGCGTCGTCGGCGGCGTGGGTGACACGGACCAGGACGACCGGCAGGTCCCGGGCGCGGAACGCGTCGGCCAGTCGTACGGTGCGCTCCAGGACGTCAGCGGTGCTGTACGGGGTTCCGGGCGCGCCCATGACCCCGTTCTGGAGGTCGATGACGACGAGGGCGGTGGCGGGGTCCAGTGTGGTGACGGGCATACGGAAGCTCTCTTTCGAAGAAGGAGAAGGGTTGGGGGGGAAGGGATTGCTGGGGTCACGTGTCGCGGCCGACGCGGCTCAGTGAGCGGTCGGCCACGCAAGCGATCAGGAACAGCGCGGCCACGGCGATCAGCAGCCAGGCCATGCCGTGCAGGCCCGCGCTGGTGGCGCCGGAGCGGAAGAAGACGGCGTTCGCGGCGGAGGCGAGCAGCGCGCCCAGGTAGGTGAAGGTGCGCAGGAGACCGGAGGCGGAGCCCATGCGGGCCGGGTCGGCCTGGGCGTACAAGGCGTTCTGGTTGGCGAGTCCGTTCAGGCCCTGGGGGATGCCGAAGACGACGCCGAGTACGACGAGGAACCAGATCGCGGTCCCGGAGTCGAGCAGCAACAGGGCTAGGCAGCCGAGGAGTTGAACGACGGCCCCGACAACGAGTTTGCCGCGTACGCGCGCGTGCCGCCCGGTCAGCGCGGTGACGGCGATGGCCGCGAGAGACATGGGGAGCAGGAGCAGCCCCGCGTGCGAGGCGCCCAGGTCGCGCCCTTCCTGGAGCCACTGCGTGTACCCGTACAGAAAGGCGTACGACGTGATGTACGCGAGGAGCTGGCGGGCGTAGGTGGCGAGCAGCGGCGCGTTGCCGCCGAGGACGCGCAGGTCGATGAAGGGGCTGTCGACGGCCAGCTCGCGGCGGGCGAACCAGAAGCCGGTCGCCGCCCCGACGACGGGCAGGTACCAGCGGTCGGCGCGCGGGTCGGTCAGGAAGAGCATGAACGCGGTCAGGGACACCGTGAAGAGGACCATGCCGGGGACGTCGGCGCGGGTGTCGGGGACGGTGCCCTTCGTCCTCGGCAGCCACAGCGTGCCGAGCAGGAGGCAGGCCGCAGACAGGGGCACGTTGACCCCGAAGATCAGGTGCCAGCCGCCCGCGCCGATCAGGAGGCCGCCGAGCGTCGGTCCGATGACGGCGATGACCTGCGCGGAGACCGACAGCGCGGCAAGGATGCCGCTCGGACTCCTCCGCCCCGTGCGGTCGGACTCGGAGCGCAGCAGCGACATGGAGGCCGGGTAGGCGGCGGACGTGCCGAAGCCGAGCAGGACTCGCGCGGCCACGAGTGTCCACAGATTCGGGGCCAGTGTGCCGAGGAGGCCGCCGACGCCGACCAGGGCGGTCCCCGCGAGGTAGAGGCGGCGCGGGCCGAACGCGTCGACGAGCCGGCCGATGACGGGCTGGCCGACGGCGGTGGCGAGGTAGAGGCCCGTGACGAGCCATGCGGTCTGCGCGGGCGGGGCGCCGAAGGCGCGGCCGATGGGGATCAGCGCGACCGCGAGCATCGAGGAGTTGATCGGGTTCAGGACCGAACCGAGGATCATGGGGACGACGAGGCGGCGGTCGAAGCCACCCGGGTCGGCCGTGCGTGCCCGGCGTATGCGCTCGGCGGGCCGGGTCACGCCTGGGTCACCTCGTCGATCAGCTTCATCGCGGTGATGACGGCCCGCAGTTGTTCCTCCGTGCCGTGCTCCTGAAGCGCCCGCGCGAGCCATTCCTGCCGGGCCCGGCGCACGCCCTGACCGCGCTCGCGCCCGGGACGGGTGAGGGAGACGAGCTGGCGGCGCCCGTCGGCGGGATCCTGACGGCGCTCGACGAGCCCGGCCCGTTCGAGCGAGATGACGGTCTTGGCCATGGACTGGGGCCGAACGTTCTCCACGACGGCCAGCTCGCTGGCGGTCGCGTCCCCGATCTTGTCGAGCCGGGCGAGAACGGACGCCTGCCCCGGCGACAGATCGACCTCACCCTCGCCCCCTTCGAACGCCTCCAGGTTCTCCAGGGAGCGCAGCTTACGGCGCAGCCGGCCGACCACCACCCAGATGTCGGCGGCCGCCTGCGCGGCGGTCGCGGAGGGGGCCTCTTGCTTGCCGGTCATGGCTGCACCTTCGTCGTGTCGGTCATGCTCCTACCGTAGACCGACAGCTAAGACTGTGCAACCTGGGCTGTCTATTTCGGGGCAAGTGTCATCGGCGGATCATCGACAGCACAGGGCGCGTTCGCGTAGCGGCGTCAGGGCCGGCCAGCGGACGCGTACGCAGGGCGCATGTCTTCATACCTCCGGCCGGTCACGCCTGGGGTTCTACGGCCTAAGGTCATGTCCATGAAGAAACGTTCGAGCGAGGCGCCGGAAGGGGCTTGCCACGGACACGCCGCTGGCCTCACGCAATCCGTCAAGGAGCCAGCCCGCCCCCGCGGCAGTCGCACGCTGTGCTCGGGGAGCGGCACAGTTCACGGTCTACGCGACCAGCGACGACGAACGCGAGTTCCGCATCGAGATTTCCACGGACTCCGGATGCCCCTGGGGCACCTTCGGCAGTACCCCTGACTTGTCGGTGGTGACTGCGATGGCGGTCTGGCCAACCGCACTCGGCATCAATCCTGCCGGGCCCGACACGGTAACCGTGGACGTTGGTCGCGGCTGGCAAGACCCCGCGCGGCTCGCGCCCCGTCATACAGAGTGCCGCCCACCCCCGACGAGGTCACCGACTCCGCTCGCCTGCTCGCACCTCTCGGTCCGACCGGCGTCACAGCCACGGCAAATGCCCTGCACACCCAGCGCGACCACGCTCGCCGCCCCGTCGAGGACAAGAACGCTCACTACCTCCTGCTGGGCAGGGTCCGGCCACGAACCAGCCCCGCCCGCACGGCCCCCTTCTTGCCCCGGTGCTGGAGTCAGGTGCGGGCCCGGTGCTCCGGCCGCGCATGCGGGCACGGGCGGTGTGAGACCCGCTCCACGCGCGTGCTCATGCATGCCTGCTCACTCCGCACGCCCCAGCCGTCCGACGCCTCCTGCGCCGTCTGGGGACCTCGCTGCCCTGCTGGGCTCGGGCGGTCCCGCCTCCCCTCCGCCGAGGAAGGAGCGGGACCACCCGCTCAGGCGGACGTGATCACGGGTTGACGAACAGGTAGTCCACCACCAGACCGATCGGCGAGGACCAGTCGATGAACACGCGGATCGAGACGACGCCGCTGTCCGGTGCCACATTGAACACCTGGTAGCGGGCGTTGCCGATGAACTTGCCGCCGCTGCTGGTCGGTCCCTCGCTGATGGAGACGTAGGCACGGGTGTTGGGGCCGAAGCTGTTGGACGTGAGGTTGAGGATCCACCAGCCGTTGCGCAGACCCCAGTCGTGCCGGTACGTCCACCCGAAGCCTGACAGATCCTGAGGACTTACGCCCTTCGGCTGTTCCCCGCCCAGGAAGTGGACGTTTGCTTCCTCGAGCTTCGCTTCCTCGAACTGCACTTCGCCGTGGCCTTGTGAACCTGCGGGCATGTTGTCCCTCCCTTGCGTCCGTTCACGATGGGGCACTGCGCCCACCGTCCTGCCGGTACGGGACAGCGTCAATGGGTCATTTCATCTGATACACCCGAATGCGCCACATCTCCTCCCACGGCGGTAGGGGTTCCAGCCACTTTTTGCTGTACGACGGGCACGTCGAGCCCCAGGTGGCGGCCGGCAGCAGACGGCTGGATTCGAAGCAGAGGGAGGGCAGGGCGGAGACCCGACCTCCCCCTCCCCCCCCCGCCGCTTCGTGGCCCTACTTGCCGTCGCCGAAGGCCGCGCTGAGCACGGGTCGCGTCAGAACCCGTAGGAACGGCGGCACGGTCAGGGCCACTGACACGGCGAAGACCGCGAACGCGACCCGAAGGCCGAACCATTCGGCGAGCAGACCCATGGCACCGGCCCCGACGGGCATGGCGCCCCAACTGAACAGCCTGTTGACGGCGCTGAACCGGCCGAGCATGGCATCGGGCACGAGGCGCTGCGCCAGGGTTCGGGAGTTCACCGTCCACAGGGTGCCGCCCATGCCGCCGAGGAAGGCGGCGACGGCTACGGCCCACAGGTTGGTGACCAGCGCGGGTACGGCCATCATCGCGAAGGTGCCGAACAGGTCGGCGAACATCACCCAGCGGCGGCCGAAGAAGCGGTTGAGCCAGGTGACGGCGAGCGCCCCGGCCAGACCGCCGACGCCGAGCGCGCTGAGCAGGATGCCGTACTCGCGGGCGTTCAGTTGCATGACGGAGGTGGCGAAGAGCGGCATCAGGGCGAGCCAGGCGCCCCAGCACGCGCACAGGACGGTCAGGATGAGCGCCATGGTGCGCAGCAGCACGTGGTTCCACATGTAGCGCAGGCCTTCGGCGATCTGTACGCGGACGGCGGCGGGGGCCGTCTCGATGTCCCCGCCGCCGTCCTCGCGGGCCGCGCGGAACCGGCCGACGAGCAGGATCACGATGAGGGAGGCGGCCAGGTAGGCCACCCAGGTCGCGCCGAGGGCGACACCGGTGCCGACCGCGAGCAGGAGGCCGCCGACGAAGGGCCCGGCGAACTCGTTGCAGACCGTCTCGGCGCCGGCGATCCAGGTGTTGGCCCGCTCCCGGCCCTCCGGTGGAGTCAGCGCCGGAATCAGCGCGGAGGCCGAGGTCAGGGCGATGACCTCGGCGATCCCGAGCACCGTGCCCGCGCCGCAGAGCACGGGGATGGTGACGGCATCGGCAGCGGCCAGCGTCATCAGCGAGCCGAGCGCGAGGAGGCGCAGCGCGTTGGCGGCCCACAGCAGGCGGCGCCTGTCGAGGCGGTCGACCAGGACACCGACGTGCAGGGCGGCGAGCAACCACGGCAGGGACAACGTGAGGGAGACCGCGGAGACCTGTGCCGGTGAGCCGGACACCTGGGTGGCCATGAGCGGCAGCGCGATCTTGGTGACACCGTCCGCGAGGTTGGTGACAGCCGTGAAAACGAGGAGGACGAGGATGTTCCGCCTGCCGCGCTGGGCCTCTGACGCGGGCGGCTTGCCGGACACGACTCCTGGCGCCTGCGGCGCACGCACGGTGTCGACGCGTTGGTCACTCATCCAACTCCCCCTGTCCTGTCCTGCGACCAACTGGTGAGCGTCGAGCGCGTCACCAGCTAACCGCCTAATCCACTTTGACGGTGCAATCGGTGACCTTGAGTCTGACACGGGCAGCCCGACTTCGCTACCCGGTCAAATCGATAGCCGGTTAGTCATTCGGCGTATACTCGGACGCATGGCCGAGACACCCGCACCCGCGCAGTTGATCCTGGCGTTCGCCAACACGATCGACGTCGAGGAGGGCACCGACGACCTCGCCACGGCCCGCGGGCTTGACGCGTGGTTGCGGAAACAGGGGTTGCTGCGCGGCAGCGAGCGGGTGCATGCGCAGGACCACGCGCTGTGCCTGCGGATGCGTGCCGGGATCCGCGAGGAACTCGGCGCCCACACCGGCGACCCGGCCGACGCGACGCTGCTGCACGAGGCCACCGAGGCGCTGCGCGACCTCCCGATCGTCGTGACCGCAGGGACAACAGAGGCGGGGGCCGGGGGGACCCCAGGCGCCGGGGTACTCGCGCCTGCCCCACATCTCGCTGCCCCCCGCAAGGCACTCGCCGCACTCGCCATCGCCTGGAGCGAACTCAAAGTCACCGGCGAGGCCGCCCGGCTCAAGCGCTGCTCCGAGCACACGTGCGCCTGGGTCTTCTGGGACACCTCGAAAAACCGCAGCCGCCGCTGGTGTTCCATGCGGGTGTGCGGAAACCGCGCCAAGGCCCGCCGTTACGCGGCGCGGCAGGGCACGCAATCGACCGTTGAACGGGCGTGAACGGTTGCGGCGGTCACGGCCGGGCCGGAGGACGGACGCGCGTGGGAGGGGTAGGAGGCGTCCGACGTGGCAGCCTTGTCGGGCACGCCGAGGCACTTGCCGCCCAGTAGCAGGGGGCCAGGTGGTAGGGGTCAAGGTTACGCACGCGACTCCCTGCGGCTTACCTTGCCAATGAGTGCAGGACTTCGGTGAGGGAAGTGACGTCCAGCGGGCCGACGTGCGATGCCTCGGGGAAGTCGTGGACGCGGAAACGGTTGCCGGGTGTGAACGCGTCGGCCTCCGCGACCATTCTGTCCTGGAGCGCGGTGGCGATCGTCCGGTCCTTGCCGAAGCGCAGGTAGGTGCGCGGGATGCGTCCCCAGCTCTCGGCCCGGCCGACCGCCCGGCCCGCGTAAACGGCGATGGGCTCGTCGGTCTGCATCCCGGCCAATATCCGGCGAAAGTCGGCTTCGGGATAGTCCGCGCAGATCATCTCCTTCAGGAGGGCCAGCTCCCGGACGTCACCGGTTCGGAAGTTCAGCCGCAGTACGCCGAGCCGGTCGGCGTCACCGACCATCAGCTCGACCGGGCTGACGGCGTCGGAGTTCTCGGGTGCCGCCGTGCAGGCGTCGGCCGAGGGCAAGGCACGGCTGGGGCAGAAGGCCGCCATGTAGCAGATGTGGCGCAGCAGATGCGGGACGGCATCACCGACGCGGCTGACCGAAACGCCGCCCAGGCTGTGCCCGACCAGCACCACCGGACCGTTTCGTGCAGCGCGCCGTACGATCCCCGTGACGCGCGCCTCGTAGCCGTCGAGCCCCAAACCCCGCAGCGGAGAGGGTTCGACAGCCATCGCCCGGAGATCCTGCCGCTGATAAGACTGCGGAACGAAAGCCTCCGCTCCGTGTTGCGGCTGGTCCACCATGACGACGCGGTGACCGCGCAGGGTCAACTCCCGCGCGATGGGCGTCCAGAACGCGCCGGCGGAGTGGGTGCCGTGCACCAACACGAAGGTGGTCGGCGTGCGGCTCGGCTCCGCCACCGCCGACGAGGGCTCGACCGCGCCGGCCAGGGCCACGCCACCCATCGCTGCACCCAGGCCGCGCAGCGCCGTCCGCCTGGTGGTACCCGTTCGTTGTCCGTTCGTGGCATGCATCATGCTGCGACGCTATGAGCTGTCCACTGGGCTCACCAGCGTCCCACCCCCCCCCCTGTGGGGGTGGGCCTGGTGCCACCGTCGCACGCGGATTTCCGCCGATGCTCCCCCGCACCGCGAGCAGCAGACGTGCGCCGAGCCGCTGGCAACCCTGGACCGGCCTGAGGGCGTACGGAGCCGTGCCCGGCCTTCGTCGTTTCCGGCCTGGCCGGCGGGGCGCCCCGCTGCGTGCGCACCCATCCGTGGTCGTCATCCCGTGGCGGGGATGATCCGCTCCGGTGCCGCACCGCTCTCCGCAATCGACCCTGGGCGGAGCAGCACGCACCGCCATCCCCTCGTCCAGTGCGCCGGAACACGGTCCGCCGTGAGTTCTACAGGCAGACGCCGTGGTCCATGGCAGCGGGGTCCGCCGCCAGCGTGATGACGAGCTGCGGGTGGCCGACGAGCCTGACGTTGTCACCGAGGGAACCTTTTCCGGCCGCCGCGTCGGAGACGGCATCCACGGGGCCCAGGACCTCGACCGCCTCGATGAGATGCGCACCGTAGCGCACTGGGACGGCCCCAAGTTCGACCGCGAATCCGTCGTCCCAGCGCTCCCACCGCAGTGATCCCCTTCCCTCGGCGGACGACCGCCAGTTCCGTCGCGCTGACACCGACCGAGCCGTCACCCCCGAGCGGCAGCGAGAACTCCTGGCGTTTGGCGCGCAGTTGGCACAAGCACCGGCCGTGGCCTCCACGGAACTGGGGCAGCGCGGCGGCGCCCAGCCACGACACCGCCTTCGGCTTGCACATCCAGAACGACGCCACCGCGCACTCGGCGTGGCCGCCCCGGTCGAGGAAGACGGCAACTTCGTCACCGACCTCGTGGCCGAGGACGGGGTCCGACGGTAGTGGAACCTGAGGCCTCCGGCCCGGACGGCGAAGCCCAGAGCGTGAAGGTAGGAACACGGTGAATGGCAGGACAATTATTTCCTGGCGGAAGATTTAGTTGACACGTCACCTACATCCTCCTAGGTTCGCCACCACAAGGACATACTCCCCACGGGAATCGAGGCCCCATGTCCGACAACGAGAAGTCCATCCGGAACGCCTACCAGGTGGCCGAGGCCCAAGACATCCCCGGCTGGATCGCCTGTTTCACCGAGGACGGGACCTTCACCGACCAGTCAGTCGGCGTCACCTACCGCGGGCAGGACGTCGGTCAGCCGGTGATCGCCTACGCCGAGGCCTTCCCCGACATGCACCGCGAGTTGTACGACGTGTACGTCCAGGGCGACATCGTCATCGTGGAGCTGTCTTTGAACGGGACGCACACCGGCCCCCTGCAGACGGCCCTGGGCGTCATCGCCCCCACCGGAAAGACCATCAAGGTTCCGTGCTGCGACGTGTTCCGGGTGCGTGACGGCAAGATCGAGTCCTTCAACTGCTACCCGTCGGGCACGGTCCTCTTCGCGCAACTGGGCGTTCTGTCCAACTTGGAGGCCGCGGCCACCCGCTGACCGCACCGACGTCCACCCCGGCTCACCGGCGCCGCGGCACCCTCGGCCCGCCGGCACCGGCAGAGCTACGACGCCTCCGAGCTGACGAGGCTCGATCTGCCGGTCCACGGAGCTGACCGACCGGCGCGGCCCGGGCACAGTTTGCTGCGCCAGGGCCTCATCTGGACGCCAATGCCACCCATGTCGCCCTGCATACCATCAGCACGAACCAGGGGACTGGCACTCAAGGAGTGGCGGGGTGGACTGACCCGTCGATGATGGAAGGGTCAACCTTCTCCTAGGGTGGACCCATGACAGAAGCACCCCGCTGGCTCACCCCGGTCGAGGAACAGGCGTGGCGCGGCATGCTGCGGATGCACGACCTGCTGGTCAACCAGGCCGGCCGGACCCTGCAGAGCGAGTTCGGGCTGTCCGCCACCGACTACTCGGTGCTGGCGGAGCTGACGCGCACACCCGATGACCGGCTGCGCATCCTGGAGCTCGCGAAAGTCCTGGGCTGGGAGAAGAGCAGGGTGTCTCATCACCTCGCGCGCATGACCAAGCGCGGCCTCATCGCCCGCGAGGAATGCGCGGACGACGGGCGCGGGTCGGTCGTCGTCGTCACGCCCGCCGGCCGCGCCGCCATGGAAGCCGCCGCACCCAGACACGTCCAGGACGTCCGGCGCCTCTTCCTCGACCACCTCACCGTCGGGCAGATCACCCTGCTCGCGGAGATCACCGACACGGTCCTCCAGGAGATCGACACCGATCGGTAGCACCGCCCGCTCCAGAGCCACAAGGACGCGGCACACGCCCCGGCGCCGGAGTGGGCGGACTGTCCACACGGCATCAGCCGCCAGGAGTAGCCCGCGCCGCGCCGGGGCCCGAGGAAGCCGGCGGAATGAATCGGACCGGACGTTGTTGAAGGCGGCATGAAAAAGATCGGGTTTCTGTCCTTCGGACACTGGACGCCCTCCCCGCACTCGCAGACACGCTCCGCGGCGGACTCCCTGCTCCAGTCCATCGACCTGGCGGTCGCCGCCGAGGAGCTGGGTGCGGACGGCGCCTACTTCCGCGTCCACCACTTCGCCCGGCAGGCCGCCTCACCGTTCCCGCTGCTCGCGGCCATCGGCGCACGCACCCGGCGGATCGAGATCGGCACGGGCGTGATCGACATGCGCTACGAGAACCCTCTGTACATGGCGGAGGACGCGGGCGCCGCCGACCTCATCTCGGGCGGCCGGCTCCAGCTCGGCCTCAGCCGCGGTTCCCCGGAGCAGGTGATCGAGGGCTGGCGGCACTTCGGGTACGCACCGCCGGAAGGCGGGACGGACGCCGACATGGCCCGCGCCCACACCGAGAGGCTGCTCCAGGTGCTGACGGGTGAGGGCTTCGCGGAGCCCGATCCCCGGCCGATGTTCGCCAATCCCCCGGGGCTGCTCCGGATCGAGCCACACTCGGAGGGTCTGCGCGAGCGGATCTGGTGGGGTTCCGGTTCCAACGCCACCGCGGTCTGGGCGGCCGGGCTCGGAATGAACCTGCAGAGTTCGACGCTGAAGGACGACGAGAGCGGCGAACCTCTCCACGTGCAGCAGCGCAAGCAGATCGAGGCGTACCGCGAGGCGTGGCGGGCCGCGGGGCACACCCGGGAACCGAGGGTGTCGGTGAGCCGCAGCATCTTCGCGCTCGTGGACGATCGGGACCGTGCCTACTTCGGCCGGGACGGGAACTCCGAGGACCAGATCGGCTACATCGACGCCAACACGCGCAGCATCTTCGGCCGCTCCTACGCGGCCGAGCCCGACGTGCTCGTCAAGCAGCTCGCTCAGGACGAGGCGGTCGCCACCGCCGACACCCTGCTGCTCACCGTGCCCAACCAACTCGGCGTCGAGTACAACGCGCATGTCATTGAGAGCATCCTGAAACACGTCGCTCCGGGGCTCGGCTGGCGCTGACCTCACCGGTTCGCGTCACTGGTCCGCCGGCCTAATACTCGGCCCGCACACACGACTTCACCCCCTCCACGCTTCCCATGCGCCGATGGATGACGTGTCACCTATCTAGTTGACACGTCATCCACTCAGGACTACGGTCATTGAAAGTTGAACGGAACGGTGGTGCGGCAACCTTCGAGGCGCACCACCTCACTTCAAGGAGCGGGTCATGGGACAGCTGGACGGCAAGACGGCAGTGGTCACCGGCGGCACGAGCGGTATCGGACTGGCCACCGCGCAGCGGTTCGCCGCCGAAGGTGCGCACGTCTACATCACCGGACGGCGCAAGGACGCACTGAACCAGGCCGCGAAGAAGATCGACGGAAAGGTCACCGCTGTCCAGGCCGACAGCGCGAACCTCGCCGACCTCGACCGGCTCTACGCCACCGTCGCCGACGCCGGACACCGTATCGACGTCCTCTTCGCCAACGCGGGCGGCGGCGAGTTCGCCACCCTCGAACAGGTCACCGAACAGCACTTCGACGCCACCTTCGACACCAACGTCAAGGGCACCGTGTTCACCGTGCAGAAAGCACTGCCCCTGCTGAACGACGGCGCCTCGATCATCCTCACCGGCTCCACCGCCGCCACCGTCGGCAACGAGGCCTTCGGCGTCTACGGCGCCTCCAAGGCCGCGATCCGCTCCTTCTCCCGCACCTGGGCCAACGAGCTGCGCGGCCGCGCCATCCGCGTCAACACCATCTCCCCCGGCCCCATCACCACGCCCGGCCTCAACAACCTGGCACCCGACGACGAGCAGGCCGCACAACTGCGCGACAACCTCGCCGCCGACGTCCCCCTCGGCCGCATGGGCCGCCCCGAGGAGGTCGCCAACCTCGTCCTCTTCCTCGCCACCGACCAGTCCAGCTACGTAACCGGCACCGAAATGTACGTCGACGGCGGCGCCAACCAGGTCTGATGCCGCGAACGGCACACCGTCACGCCACCCAACCATCCACCATCCCCTCAGCGGCACGGGCCGCGGCCATCACGGCCGCGGCCCCGCCCATGTCGAAGCACGCACACCGTGCCCCTCGAACTACGTACATCGGCCTTGGCGGCTGCCCGTCTTTCCGGCCCTACGGTTTTCCGCGCGCGGGCCATGCCCGGTGTTCCGTGCAGAGGGCGCGTTCTGCGGTCGGAGACCAGAGACCTCGACTTCGTCGCCGCCGACCGCTTCGAACCCCGCGTCGGCCGACTGCTCACCCAGGTGAACTGCCGCGACGGAAACCCGTCGCCGTTGGGGCTGTGGGACTGCTGGAAGGCAGAGGCCATGCCGACTGCGTCATCCTTGGCAACCTCCGCCTTCGCACTCCCCCTTGTCGGAGGCCGTCGGTGATCTGTCGGTGAACTGTCGACGGTCCTCGCGACAGTGATGTGAGCCGGGCGGCCCGCCAGCCGGGGCCCCGGCCACCGACGCGCATCACGCACCAAGGGGAAACACGTATGCTCACCGACGTCACCATCATCGGCGCAGGCCTCGGCGGTCTCACGCTCGCCCGTGTTCTGCATCTGCACGGCATACCGTCCGTGGTGTACGAGGCGGACTCCGCGCCGACCGCCCGCGCGCAGGGCGGAATGTTCGACATCCATGACTACAACGGACAACTTGCCTTCGCAGACGCGCAGTTGCTGGACGAGTTCCGTGAGCTGGTCCTCCCGGGCAGACAGGCGATGCGGGTCCTCGACACGGCGGGGGCCGTCCTGTTCGAGCAGGCCGACGACGGCACCGGCGGCCGTCCCGAGGTGCAACGCGGCGATCTGCGGCAGATCCTGCTCGACTCGCTCCCGGCGGGCACGGTCCGCTGGGGCCACAAGGTCAGCGGTGTGCGGACGCTCGGCGACGGGCGGCACGAGGTGATGTTCGCCGACGGGACCACGGTGGCCGCCGCCCTGCTGGTCGGAGCGGACGGCGCATGGTCCCGCGTACGGCCCCTGCTCACCGCAGTCACCCCCGAGTACACCGGCAAGTCGGTCGTCGAGACCTGCCTGTTCGACGCCCCGATCCGGCATCCGGCCGCAGCCAAGACCGTCGGCGACGGCGCGATGGTGGCGACGGGGCCCGGCCGGGAGATCTTCGCCCACCGCGAGAAGAACGACACCCTGCACGTCTACGTAGGGCTGACCGAGCCGCGCGCATGGTTCGATGCCATCGACTTCACCGATCCCGCCGCGGCGACCGCGCGCATCGCGCGGGAGTTCGAGGGCTGGGCACCGGAGCTGACCGCGCTGATCACCGACAGCGACGTCGCCCCCATCCTGCGGCCGCTGTACGCACTGCCGCGCGGGCATCGCTGGGAGCGCGTGCCGGGCGTCACCCTGCTCGGCGACGCCGCTCACCTCTCGGCGCCGAACGGCGAGGGTGCCAACCTGGCCATGCTGGACGGCGCAGAGCTCGCCAAGTCCCTCGCCGCGCACAGGGACGATGTCGAGGCCGCACTGACCGCGTACGAGCAGGCGATGTTCCCGCGCAGCGCCGAAGCCGCCCTGCACGAGGGCGCCGAGGCGCACGGGTCCGACTCCGATTCCGACACCGGCGGAGTCGAGGCGCTGATCGCGGCGGTCACCCGCGAGGACCGGCCCCGGGAGGCGTAGAACCGGCAGCCCGCCCGGGAGCGACCGGCCCCTCTACGCCGGGGCAGGTCAGGCACGTGGCGCCAATCCGCCAGATCGTCACCGGCACACCCGTGGCACACCCCACCGTGCCCCACCCCGGCTGCAACGGACGTCTTGCCGCCACGGTGAAATGGCGGACCGCGCTCGTGCGGCACGGCCATCGTCTACCAAGCGCCGATGAGGAAGGCGCGGGCTCGGTCGCCAGCGGGAGGTAAGGAGGGGTGTCGTCAGTGCTCGAGTGCAGTCGCGCCAGCCCAACTGGCCAGAAGATCGAGTGCCTGGCGCTCGGGTGAGTCGGACTCGGGTGAGTAGACGGTGATACGGAGCGCGGGGTCAGCGGGCAGGTCGAGGGCTTCGTAGGGCATGGCCAGGTCCCCGACGAGCGGGTGGCGAAGTCGCTTCACGCCGGAGTGGTGGAAGCGCACGTCGTGCCTGGCCCACCGCTGGGCGAACTCGTCACTCTTCGCGGAGAGCTCGCCGATCAGGTCCGTCAGGCCCTTGTCGTGCGGCGAGCGGCCGGTCTCTGTGCGCAGAAGGGCGACCGAGTCGTTGGCGGCCTTGTCCCAGTCGGGCCAGAAGTCGGCAGCACCGGGATCGAGGAACAGGAACCGCGCGGTGTTGACCGGACCGCGCTGCGCGAACAACGGGGAATCGTAGACCGGGGCGTACAGAGCCTGGCCGAGCGCGTTGGCGGCGAGGATGTCCAACCGCCCGTTGCGGATGTAGGCCGGCAGGTCGGTCATCGCGTCGAGCATCCGCAGGACCGCCGGCCGGATCCGCCCCGCGGCAACAGGTGGCCGGCGCTGGGACGCAGTGGCCGCGCGGGCCAGGTCGTAGAGGTAGGCCCGCTCGGCATCGTCGAGCTGAAGTGCGCGGGACAAGGAGTCCAGCACCGAGTCCGAGGCGCCGCGCAAGTTTCCCCGCTCAAGGCGGATGTAGTAGTCGATGCTCATCCCGGCCAGCAATGCGACCTCCTCCCGGCGCAACCCGACCACACGTCTGTTGCCGCCGTAGACGGGCAGCCCTGCCTGCTGGGGCGTGATGCGGGCACGACGGGTGCTGAGGAACTCTCGCACCTGGTCGGCGTGCGCATACCTGTCGCTGTCCGTCACATCACCACCGTAGGTCGTCCGACGGTGTGCTGGGAGGTACTGCCGTTACCCCGAAGAGCAGTCACTGCCACCCGCACACGTCTACGGGTTCCATGACAGGGATCCAGCAAGGCACAGCGCCCTGCACGGCCAAAGGGAAAGTAAGTCGCCAAGTGGTAGACAACCAGTTCACAACGCATGCGGAACTTTTCGATCTGAGGGGAAAGCGCGCGCTCGTCACCGGAGGCACCAGAGGCATCGGGTTGATGATCGCGCGTGGTCTTCTCCAGGCGGGTGCCCGCGTGGTCATCAGCGCACGCAACCCCGAGGCGTGCGCTCAGGCGCAGGAACATCTGTCCGCCTTCGGTGAGGTGCGGGCCATCCCCGCCGACCTGTCCCGTCACGAGGAGTGCCGGCGACTCTCGGACCTCGTCACCGATGGCTCGGAGCGCCTCGACATCCTCGTCAACAATGCGGGCGCCATGTGGGACGAGCCGCTGGCGACGTTCCCGGACGCGGCCTGGGACACGGTCGTCGACCTCAACCTGAAGTCACCGTTCTGGCTGGTTCAGGCGTTGCTGCCCGCGCTTCGCAGGGCGGGCACCGCCGATGACCCCGCGCGGATCATCAACATCGGCAGCATCGCCGCCATCCACATTCCCCAGCGGCCCAACTATTCGTACTCCAGCAGCAAGGCCGCCCTGCATCAACTCACCAGAGTGCTCGCCAGGGAGCTGGGACCGCAGCATGTCACCGTCAATGCGGTGGCGCCGGGACCGTTCCCGTCGAAGATGATGGCCGCCACCCTCGACGAGCTCGGCGAAGAGATCGCGGCGTCGGCCCCACTACGCCGGATCGGGCGCGACGACGACATGGCAGGTGTCGCCGTGTTTCTCGCCAGCCGGGCAGGCGCCTACCTGACGGGCGCCGTGATCCCAGTCGACGGCGGCATCGCCACCACCGCGTAGTCCGCCCGGGGTCTGTCTCGAATCCCGGCGTGTCAGCCCGCACCGCCCGTCAGCCGCACGGCTGGCGGGCATCCCGCGCTACCAAGTAATCGGCGCTCTGTCGTACGACAGCCGGGCGTGGACGGTGTCGGTCCAGGGCAGCCGCCGTTTCGAGGATGCGGGGTCGTGTAGCCGAGCAGTTGACCCTGCCCCAGGGGCAACCTTCCAGCATGGCGGGCATGACGACGAGAACCAATGCGATCGAGGTCGCCGGGCTACGCAAGTCGTACGGTGATCATGAGGTGGTCGCCGGAGTCGACCTGACCGTCCCCGTCGGCACCGTCTATGCCCTGCTCGGGCCCAACGGTGCGGGCAAGACCACCACAGTCCGGATCCTGTCCACGCTGCTGCCCGCGGGAGCTGGGACGGCTCGGGTCGCCGGGTATGACGTACGCCGCGAGGCGGATCAGGTGCGTGCGTCGATCGGAGTGACCGGCCAGTTCTCCGCCGTGGATGAGTAAGTGACAGCGGGTTCCAGCCGCTCCAGTGCGACGCGCGGGGCCTGCCAGGTTGTACACCCTCGTACGAATTACTGTGCGCAGACCTCTCGCGGCACAACAGGGTACGACGTCTCGATACTGCAATGATGCCTGTGCCGAGTGGCCAAGTGGCCCATAACGGCAAGTTCATGGGCACATCCACCCTTGTGCCGCGTAATTCACGGCAGTACTTTGCCGAAATCCGATGGACCCAGGAGACCAGATGTCCTTACTCCTGAACCCCAGCTTCGAGAACGGAACAACAAACTGGAAGAAGGTGAGCCATGCGGATGAGGTGACCTACGAGGTTCACAAGACCGGAGAAAAAGGGGTCGTCGCTCGATCCGGCGACTATTACTTGGTCGCAAAAACCAACGTATCGGGAGGATCATTCGCACAGGACATCACAGTCACCGACATGCGCAGTGTGACTGGAATAGCGTGGATACGCGCCCTCAAGGGGAATGTCACCGGCTCGTTCCACATATGGAATCTGAACGTCGGCGTAGTGACCAATCGCTTCGCGGTGGGGACCGAGTGGTCGATATTGACACCAACTCTGGAGTTGACCGGTTCTTCCTCTCCGAAGAATCTCCGCTTCGAGTTCTACATCGACACACCCGGCACCTACCTGGTCGTCGACGGCGTCAACGGTTTCTGAGGCCTGTCGCACATCACGGTGGCCCCGAGCGGGCAACGGCCGTCGAGCACACCATCAACCGCCCGCTTGTGCGCTTAAGCGGCCCCCGTTGGGGTGCACGTGCCCCAGGGGAGCGCATCAAGTTGCTGACGGCCAACGAAATCGAAGTCGCTCATCTCTACGCCAATTCGCCCCGTCGACACCAGCGGAAAGCAGGTGTAGGAGGTTGAGCATCCGACAATAGTTCGGGAGGTCTCACATGCATGACGTGTGTTCATTCATTCCGGCCCACATCCTGGATCACATCGCGCGAGTCCATGCGAGGGAAAGTCTCGAGCCGACGGACGCCCAGCGGTCTGCCGTCGTATCGGACCAGTTACGCCGAGCACGGATTCAGGCACCGGTGACAGCACCGAACGCGCCCGCTCCGCAGGAACTCGGCGAGGGGCTGACCGAAGGGCTGCACATCCCCCAACCGGGGACGGCCGGGGTCATCATCTATGACGACCTGAATCAGTGGAACTACAACGTCAAACCAGTTCGAAGCGAGGGCGATCCGGCTGTACCGGGACAGAACGCGAACGACGCGTACGACCACATGCACAAGGTCCTCCAGTACTACCGCGAGAAGCTCGGACGCAACTCCCTGGACAACTCCGGGTTGAACGTGGTGGCCAACGTCAACTTCGGAGTCGGCTTCGACAACGCGTTCTTCGATCCCACAGCACTGCTCATGGTCTTCGGCAACGGAAGCAACGTCGTTTCCAGGACCTGACGCGCGACATCGACGTGTCGGCCCACGAACTCACCCACGGCGTCACGCAGTTCAGCAGCGGGCTGAACTACACGAACGACCAGAGCGGCGCGCTCAACGAGTCGTTCAGTGACATGCTCGCCTCGGCGATCGACGCGTGGGCCCATGGTCACACCGCGGACAATCACGACTGGCTCATCGGCGACGACATCATGGCGCCCAAGCTGACCGGCGAAGCCCTGCGCAGCATGGCGGAACCGGGCACCGCTTACGACAACCCTGTCATGGGGCGCGATCCGCAGCCACGCGACATGACAGGCTACTTCGAGCCCGCAGACCCGCACCTGATGTCGGGGATCACCAACCGTTGGTTCTACTTGGTCTGCCGCGAGATAGGCATAGACGAAGGAACCCTGATCATGTATCAGGCCCTGCAGAACCTCTGGCCGACAGCCAAGTTCGCGGACGCGGCCGCGGTCGCCGCATCCCAGGCCGCGATTCTCGCGACCAACAAGAAAGTTTCCCGAGAAGCCCCTCAGGTCGTTCGGGCCGCCGCACGGAAGCAAGGCATCTGGTAGGAGCACGAACTTCTGCGCAGGCCAGTCGCGACGGAGGACTTGCCCGAGGCGGTGTTGCCGCGAACCACGATCAACCGCGTGTCGTCGGTCTCACGGCCTCAGGCGCACTGGGGATCATGCATCGACACGCTCCGGACCGGGGTCACGCAGCAAACCTTGGGGTTGGCTGGGTCGAAGCGCGGAGTTCCTGTCGGCAGCACCGGGGCCAGGACCTCGAACGCCCCGCGCATCGCAGCATCGGAGACAGCTGCGAGCGCCTCCGTCGCCTGGAGCAGGGTTTGGTTCCGCCCGCTGCCGGCGGTACCACCCGGTGGAAGGCGCCGCAGGCTGCCAACTTACAACCCAGCACCGCGTCAAGGTTTACATTCTGCGTCATCAGCTCGCTCGCGCAGACTCGACCTGAGGCGGGGTTGACCGCGTCCGGGGCGGCGACGAGGAAAGCGACCAGATGCACAGAAGGCAGGGTTGCCGGCACGCCTCGTGTCGTCTCCCCATCCTGCATACGGGTGGCCTCCAGTGACTCGGCGGTGCCGTTACGTTCATGGTCCAGCCAGTCGGCCCACGGCTCGGTCGGCGCCGCTTCGAACCAAAAGATCAGGTTTGCCCAGTACCTCCGGCCGTGGTCCCGTCGAGAGTCACACTAGCCAGGAGACCCATCGGACACTTCCTCCTCGCTTCCGCTTTTCACGGCCGCACTGCGTAGTGGAAGACGGCATTTCACCGCAGCGCTCGCCGCCCGGCGCGCGAGCGGCGGGCGCTGAAGCACCGTTCACACGAACTGCTCGACAGTTCACTCCGGCCCGGAGTCGACTCCAGACCCCGCACCGGCCGCAACCTCAGCGGTAATGGTGCTCAGGCGGCGAAGTGGTGGTGCAGGTCAGCGGGCCCCGTGCCGGCACGATCCGTTCCACCGAGCCGGGGTTCATGTGTACCGAGGCGAGCTGTTCGGTGTTCAGGTAGCCGATGAAGAGTCGCTTTCCGGCGGGCATCGCGGACGGGTAGAAGGTGAAGGTGACCCGGCCGTCGTCGGACTTGCTGCCCTTCACGACCCGGGAGACGCCCGGCCCCTGCCCGGAGGGGCTCAGCTTCCCGTTGTCGTCCGGGCCCTTGCAGAAGGTGCCCACTTTCATCAGCACGGGGAATCCCGCGTCGTGCAGCGCCTTCGCGAGGCCCGCGTGGTCCTTGAAGTAGGCGTCCTTGTCCCAGGTGGCGACGATGCTGCCGTCCCTCTTGGTGTCCACCGTGTAGGCGGCCGTGCGGACGTGTACCGCGCCCGCCCCGGTGCTGTCGCCCGCCGACGGCGGCGCTGTCGAGGGGTTGCCGAGCAGCGGAACCGCGATCGCGAGGGCCGCGGCGGTGGCGGCGCCGGCCGAGAGGGTGAGACGGCGCCGGTTGCGACGCCGGCGCCCCTCGGCCTCGATCCGCTCCACGGGAGTGGACATGGTGACCTCGTCGAGGGAACCCCTCAGCGCGGTGAGTACATCGTGCTCGTTCATGGGCCGACCTCCTGGTCGTTGTCGTTACGGTGGGCGTCCACTTCTACGGTGTTGTCCCCGACGGTGACGAACTGGCCTCGCAGCGCCGAGACGGCCCGCGACAAGTGGGCGGTCACGGTGCCCTCCGCGATTCCGAGCACCCTTGCCGTGGTTCTGGTGTCGAGGTCGGGGAAGACCCGTAACGCGATCACTTCCCGCTGGCGCCGCGGCAGTTGGCGCAGGGCCGCGAGCAGGCCGGGATCGAGTACGGCGTCGCCAGTCGCCTCCGGGGCGGGCCGCTCCAGAGCCGTGTCGCCCAGGGCGACCTCCTTGCGCCTCTTGCGCCACCACGACACCCGGGTGTTCAGCGCGGTGCGTACGATCCACGCGCGCGGCGCCGGGTGCCGGCTGACCGTGGACCAGGACATCCAGGCCCGGGTGAACGCCTCGGCCACCAGGTCCTCGGCGAGCTGCCGATCGCCCACAGCGGCCAGGACGGCCCGGAGACAGACGTCCTGGTCGGCTCGGTAGAACTCCCTGAACTCCGTATGCTTCACACCCCCTCAACGCCGGAGCCGCCCCCGCACGCTTACCTGCCCGGGCTCACTCCACCGGCACGTGCCGCAACAGGTGCAGTTCCTCGGAGTCCAGACGGCCCTGAAGGCGCCGTAGCACCGTGTCGTCGATGTCTCCCTCGTCGCGCAGGCGGACCACGACGGCCCGCCGCTCCGCGAGCAGCGCGAGGCGCAGGGCTGTGGCGTCGTCGGTGAGCCGCTGAGGGTCGAACTCCAGGTCCTCGGGCACGACCCGGCAGCGCAACGCGAGGGCGTCCGCCTCGACCTGCCAGGCCGCCCGGACGGCCTCGGCGACCTCGGGCGCGGTGTCGAGGCGCCGCGCCAGGCCGGGCAGCGCGGCAAGCGCTTCGTTCAGCGCCCCGGACTCCGCGCGCCACTCCTCCAGAGCCACGGCACGGTCCCGCGGGATCCGCGCCCAGCGCACCACCCACGGCAGGAGCACGGTCTGCGCCACCGTCACCACGATGACCACGCCGGTGACGAAGACGATCAGCTCCCTGTCCGGGAACGGCGTTCCGTTGTGCACGGTCGCCGGGATGCCGAGCGCGGCCGCGAGCGAGATCGCGCCGCGGAATCCGGACAGGGCGCTGACGGTCAGCCGTCGCGCCGAGTACGTGGTGCCGGAGGCGCGTGCCGTCCCCCTGCGCGCGACGCGGAAGAACCCGGCGACCGTGAAGTAGTACGCGAACCGCACCGCGATCAGTGTTCCCGCCACGGCGAACGCCGTGCCCAGCGCACGCGGAAGCTGCCCGTCCCGCAGGTGCAGTACGGAGTGGACGAGTTCGACTCCGATGAGGACGAACAACGAGCCGTTGAGCAGGTAGGTGGCGACGGTCCAGAAGTTCTGCGCCTGCACCCGCACCTCCGCACGCACGGTCCGCGGAGCGCTCTGACTGAGCATCAGCCCGCACACCACGACCGCCACGACGCCGGACGCCTCGACGTACTCGGCGACGAGGTAGGCGCTGAACGGGGTCAGGAGCAGCAGCACCTGTCCCCGTAGCGCCTCCCCTTCCGTGGTCCGTGCCCATATCCGTCGGACGAGGACCCCGGCCACGTATCCGATGAGCGCGCCGCCACCGTATCCGAGGAGGAACAGGCGGCTCACGTGTGCCACCGTGACGTGTTCCGTGCCGACGGTGACGCCGACCGCGATGCCGTAGACGACGAGCGCCGTCCCGTCGTTGAGCAGGCTTTCCGCGCGCAGCAGCGTGATGTCGCGGCGTGGCAGGAGCCGGGCGACGACGCCCACGGCGGTCGCGTCCGTGGGAGCCACCGCGGCGCCGAGCGCCCAGGCGGGCCCCCAGCCGACCCCCATCGCGTGAGCGACGCACGCGACCGCGCCCGCCGAGGCGAGCACCAGCAGGGTCGCGGCGAGCGTGACGTCGGTGAGGTGGCGGCGGATCTCGCGCAGTGAGGTGCTCAGGCTCTCCCAGAACAACAGCGCGGGCAGGAACAGCAACAGGACCACCTCGGAGGGCAGTTCCACCGCGCGCAGCGACGGTACGACCCCGATCAGGACCCCGAGGACCAACAACACGACCTGCGGCGCCACCCGCAGCCGCTCACCCCACGCCGAACCGCTCAGCACGGCGATCCCCAGCAGCACAACCAGTACAAGGCCGAGCACGTGTCCTCCTGATACTTGCTGACGTCCGCAAACGTTACGACGCCCGGACAGCCTGCACTCGGCCCCCGCGCCCGGCTTGCCGAGCGGTGAGTGGCGTGCGTAGTGAGTGCGGGGCACGTGAGGGGGGAGAACAGTGGTGCGGTACGCCCGCCATCAGGTCTGCCGCCATCAGGTCTGCCGCGCATCGACGGACAGCCCCATCGCACAAACGGATGCAGCCCCACCTCTCGACGCCGCACGCCCCGCGCCCCATCCTGTTGCCGATTTGCAGTACAGGCGCAACGCCTTCAGGGGGGCTCATGCGATCCATAGGCAGTGGGAGGCTCGGCTTGGCCGCCGTACTCGGCACAGCGGCCCTGCTGACCGCCGCGACCGCGACCTTCGCGCCCGGTGCGGCGGCCGACGGCACCGTACGCAACAGTAACGGCGCGGCCAGCGTCGACTGGAAGACCAGCGGCAACTACTTCACCGTTCATGACCTCAAGCCCGACGGCAAGGCCACGATGGGCATCATCGCCGTCATGGACGAGTACAGCGGCCAGTACGACTACTTCGTCGCCTACGTCTACAACAAGAAGGGGTACGACGGCCCCGCCGTGACGAAGCAGTTCCCCCAGACACAGATCTACAACGGCGCGTGGATCCGTTATCAGGCGTGCTTGTCGACCCTCGACGGCGATCCGTACAGCTGCGGGTCCTGGAAGTACGACCGGGCCTGACACGAAGCCTGCGCCGGTCGAGGGGTTCGGTGACAGCCTGGCTGTCACCGAACCCCTCGGCTCCTGTGCGCGGCGTCTCGTTCGAGCGACTTCTGCCGCTAAATGATCTCGACGAAGAAGAGGTCGTTCTTGATCTCCGGCGGCAGTGTCGGGTCCCAGGACAGGACCCGGTCGTAGACGTAGTAGTCCTGGAGGGCGTTGCCCGCGCGGCCGTTGTCGTCCTTGTCGACGGCCCTCACCGAGAAGTCCCAGTCGGGGTGGGCCGCTCCTTCCAGGGTTGAGGCCATGGGGTACTCGTCGCACTCCTCGAGGCCGCCGATGGGACGGTTGGGCAGTCCGGTGTCCCAGTACAGGTCCTTCAGATCGCCCTCCTTGTAGCAGGCGCCCCGCACATGGTCCCGGTTCGCCTTGTACCAGCCGGGTTCGTGTTTCTCGGTGATGCGGTGCAGGCCGACAGCGTTGGGGTTCGTCGGCTCGTACTTGCCCGGGATCCGCTTGTCGCGGGGCTGGGGCTGGCCCTCGGGGACGAGCTTGGGCCAGGTGGCGTTGGGGTTGTTCTGGGCGGTGCGGATGTGTTCGGCGACCTCATTGATGTTGTCGTCGCGGGAGTCGAAGGTCAGCCGCGAGGTCACCTCGGCGAAGACACATGCCTTGGGGTAGCTCAGGTTGGGGAACTTGTTGAAGTAGTCGCCGGAGTCGCACCGCATCACTCGGCCGTGGCTGCGGCCCGTCTGGATGGTGGTGAACGGCGGGTCCGTGCTCTCCCATTCGAGGAAGAACTGGTTGAGGGAGATCTTGTCGCGGCCGACGCCGGCGGTCTCGCGGTTCTGGATGTCCCAGTAGTACCAGTCAGTGCTGTTGTCCCAGACCGCGTAGGGCAGGGTCGCCGGGCCCCGGGTGCCGCTGCAGATCTCGAACGGTTCCCCGCACTGGCCGATCATGCCCAGCCGGATGTTCGGCGCCAGCCAGATGTTGTCCCACCAGCCCCAGTCGTAGTCGACCGAGTCCTTCTGGATACGGGCGAAGAGCCGGACCCTGCGGTTCTGGGAGTCGCCGAGCGCGAACATCTCGTAGGTGAAGGAAGTAGTGCCCACCTTCTCCGGCGGCCGGTTCGGACGGACCAGGTAGTAGTCCGCGTCGGTGCGGAACCGCTTGCAGTAGACGAAACGGTTGTAGATGTGGCCGAACTCGTTGTCGGCCGAACCGTTGGCGAAGCACCTGTCCACCGCGCCTTGGTCGGGTTTCTCCCCGATCGCCGGAGGCGGTTCGAGAGCGAGTGCCGACTGCACGCCCTGGCTCTTGGCGCCGTCCTGGGCTGCCGCCCGGCGGGCCTGGGACTGGACGGCACCGAAGTAGTCCACCGCGGACCGGGCGCGGGAGGGTGACGGTGCGACGGGTTCGGCCGCTGTCCGGTGCGGATTCTGCTGAGCGGTGGTGGTGTGCGGCGGCGCCTGTGGTCCGGTGCGGCCGGCGGCGCGTGCCGCCGCCTCCTTCTGGCGGCCTTCGGCGCGGAGGGCCTTGAGCTCCTTGTCCTGCAGATAGACCTTGATGTGGCGTTCGTTGGCGATGTCGGTGGTCGCCACCGTCGGAGCGGTGGCCGTGGGCGGGCCGTCCGCCGCACTGGACGGCCCGGCGAGCGGCAGCGCGCCGAGCAGGGCGCCCATGGTCAGCGCGGTCACCGCGCGGCTTAATCGTCTGCGAAGTGGTCTCACGTTCTTGATCTCCCCCTTCGCGCACCAGGTCAGGTACACGCCAAAACACTGGTCTCGACAGGCTTAGCACGCACCGCAAGGATGCGGAGGTGTCAAGATGTCCATCCAGCCTCGCTGTCTCACGGGCGTCGCAATCCGCCCTGCCAGGGGCCGTCGAACATCGCCCGCGTCAGTCGCACACTCGTCAGCACCTCCAAGGCACGTGTGCAACGCTGGCCCACACCGGGGGACATCAGGCGCTCGCTCTGCTCCCCGCCTTCGGACAGGGGAAAGCCCAAAGCGGCTGCGACCGCGTCGAAGTTGTCCGAATACGTACCCCAGCGCTGCCCGGTTGTCAGGTCGAAACCACCCCAAACGACACCGTCCTCGGCGTACAGCACCTCTTCCCTGTTGGGACTGCGCCACAGCGACGCGGCCACCGTCCCCCTCTCGGACAGCCTCTCCAGCGTGTGGCTCCTGGCCCCGATCCACCCCGCCCGGCCGTCGACCTCCACGACCAGCGTCCACCCGCCGGGCAGCGGCTTGCCCAACAACACGGGAGACGGAGCTCCGCGCTCCGCTCGTGGCAGTTGCCGTACGCGGTCGGCGACCTCGCCCCACCCGATCTCCCGCCACACGCGGACCCCCATGACGGACAACACCTCAACAAGCCCGCGCCGAACCAGCGTCACGCACCCGCCCTCGCCCAACACGTCCGTCAGATCCACCAACTCGGCCATGGCGTCGGCTCCCTCGCGTCAGGCGCGCCCGTCGGTCTCGTCCAGAGGTCAGGGACGCGGTGAGTGCGCGGCAACATGTCAGCTCGCTCGTTGGCATCCGTAGGGACATCAAGCTCGCCGTCCGCTTCCAGGCCACCGTAACCATCGCTGCCATCGGCGACTGACTGATCAGAACTCCCCGCGGACAAGCCCCGGAGGCCCGAGAGACACCACCGCCTGCTCCGCTCAGCGACTCGCTCGCAACACTTCCTCCGCGATGCGCCTCGCGTCAGGGCGAAGGGACACAAGAAGTTCCTCAGGACAGCCGCTGTCCCGGGCCAGGATCCGACCCAAGGACTCCGCTGCCGAGGCAAGCACAAGCTCGTCCTCGACCGGCGAACTGACCACATCGATCAGCGCTTGCACCACGTGCTCACCCGCGTACGCCTCAAGGTCCATCGCGGCATCATCACGCTCGTCGATACGAGCGGTCCTGTCCAGCAAAACCGAAATCAACCCCGCCGGCTGCGGCACGGCCACGCTTCCCTCCTCATGAAATCCTGCCATCAGCGTCACACGGCAGGTGCGGTTCCCGATGCTTGCATGTCCCTTCCAAACACGTCCCAACTGCGGCGAGTCCCGACCCCGCGCGTCAGCGGCGGATCAGCACCACGTGCGTGACGGTCGGCGAGCTGACCAGTTCGGAGACCCGGTAGCCGTCGATTCCGTTCCCCAGATTGTCGAGCAGCCGCTCCCCGGACCCGATGAGCAACGGCGCGATCACAAGATGGAGCTCGTCGATCAGCCTGGCACGCAGATACTGCTGGATCACCGCCGCGCCGCCGCCGATCCGCACATCCTTGCCGCCCGCAGCGTCGAAGGCCCGCCGCAGCACGGTCTCCGGCGGCTCGTCGGTGAAGTGGAAGGTCGTGTTGCCGTCCATCTTCAGCGTCGGGCGCACATGGTGGGTGTGCACGAACACGTCGTGGTGGTAGGGCGGATTGTCACCCCACCAGCCCTTCCAGGACTCGTCCTGCCACGGCCCGCGTTGCGGCCCGAACATGTTCCGACCCATGATCGTGGCGCCGATGTTCTGTTCGCCGCGGACGAAGTAGTCGACGTCGATCCCGGTCTTGCCCGCCGACACGTCTTCCGTCGCGGCGACGAACCAGCTGTGCAGGTCCTCGCCCCAGCCGACGCCGTCACCGAACGGCGCGTCCAGCCGCTGGTTCGCGCCGGCCATGAAGCCGTCGAGGGAGATCGTCACGTTGTGTACGCGGACCTTGGGCATGGCAGTCACCTCTCGTACTGATGGCTTTTCCTCACCCTTGCGTCGAACAGAGCCTCCCTGGATCGACATCGCCGCGCACATTGCGCACATTCTCCTGACGGGCCATACCGGCGCCCAGCACTGCCCGCCCGGCACCGCACCGCAAAAGCACGGCCAACGTGGCCAGAGGCGTCCCCGATGCCGGTTGCCCGGTGGGGAGGAGGGCGATGGCTGTGGTGAGGCCGGTCGCCGCGAGAACTCGCGAGCGGACCCGCGTACCGGGGTCGTCGGGACCGGCAGGCCAGCACCGAGGTGCGTTCAAGCGCAGTGAAAGGACCCGTCATGACCGAAACGATTCCCGCCGCCACCGCCCTGCCGCCCGCGGTGGCTCAGCCTCAAGCGGCTGTCGCACCCGGCGCCGGTGCCCCGGTGGCGCCGTACACCCATCTTCGGCGGTTCGACTACACCGGCAGCGTGCAGGATTTCATCGTGCCTCCGGGCGTCACCGTCATCGACGCGCGCTGCTGGGGCAGCGGCGGAAAGGTCCCGGCCGCGGGAGGTGGCGGTGGGTTCGCCGGTGGCCGTATCGCCGTGCAGCCCGGGGAAACCTTGCGTCTGGTCGTCGGGCTGGGTGGTGGCCCCATTGGGGGCGGCGGGATGAGCGGGGTGTACAGCCAGCGGCTGGGCAGAACCCTGCTGATCGCGGGCGGCGGCGGAGGCGGGGCCGGTGATTACCAGACTGCCCGCGGCGGTCCGGGGGGCGGCAGCCGAGGTGGGGATGCCCGCACCTATGCGTGGGGCAACGCGACGGGGACGCCCGCGCGCGGAGCGTCCGAGTCCACCGGTGGAGCCGGTGGATCCTGGCCGGCCAAGTACGGCGGCGGCCGGGGCGGCAACACCGGTGACAACGGCGGCCCCAATGCGGGCGGAGCGCCCGGGGGCCAGCTCCCGATCGCCGGGATGGGCGGGGGCGGCGGCGCCGGCCACGGCGGCGACTCGGGCGGCGGCGCGGGTTACGCGGGCGGCGGAGGTGGCCTGGCCTGGGGGTACACCAACGGGTACATCAGCGGGGGCGGGGGCGGCAGCAGCTACACCGGCGGCCCCGGGGTCAGCGACGGGCACACCGTGGCCGGCGACGGCACCCAGGCCGGTGGCAAGGACGACCCGGCCTACCAGTCCCCGGTGGGTGACGCCGGCCAGTACGGTCAGGTGGTCCTGCAATGGACCGAGTACACGCTCACACCGGGCGGGCCGCCGGACGTGCATCTCGTCCAGGGCGGCGCCGCCGGTTATCCCGGCGTCCGCGTGGCAGGCCACACCACACTGCCCGCGGTGACCGTGACCGCGGCGCTACCGGCGGACCGGGGTCTGCAGTTCGGCACCGCGGCCCTTGCCGACTACCAGCTCACCGTGCAGAACGCGGCCGGGCACCTCACCCGCTACCCCGGCGCCCTGTCCGAGGACGGCACCACTCTCACCTTCACCGACGTCGACCTGCACCTGCCCGGCACGACAGTGCTGTGGGTGGGGGTCAGCGCCGGGCACGGCGCGCCGCTGGGCGCCACCAGTCTGGCGTTCACCGTCAGCGGCAAACCGTCGCGCTCGACGACCCTCGTCGTCGACCCCGCCTTCACGCTGAAGCCGGGTGACGGGCCCGTTCATGCGGAGCGGGACGGTGATCCGGTGTATCCGGGGGTCCAGGTGTCCAACAACGGCAGCACCGCCATCCCGTTGCAGACCGTCACCGCCACCCTCCCCGCCGACGCCGCCCTGCAGTTCGGCACCAACACACAACCCGACCACCAACTCACCGTCTGGACCGGTGACAAGCCCCAGGTCGTCTACCACGGCACGCTCTCCGCCGACGGACAGACCCTGACCTTCACCGACGTCGACCTGGCCGTCCCCTCCCCCGGCGCCCACCCTGCCGCCATGTGGATCGCCGTCAGTGCCACTCACACCACCCCTACCGGCACGACAAGCGTGGCCTTCACCGTCGGCGAGCGCACCTCCCCCTCCACCTCCATCAACGTCACCTGACCCACACCCACCATCCGGTCCGGTCGCGGCACAACACGGCCCCGGCCGGACCACCCGTACCCATGTACTTGGCTCACGCCCGAGGCAGACCCCTCCGGCGGTGACATCACCACAGGACAGGCAACCTCTCCGGGACACGTTTGATGTTGCCCGTACGCCAGACCAGTTGGTCGGCGGGGAGCGCGAGACGCAGCCGCGGGAGGCGTTCGACAAGCACGCTGAGGGCTTCCGCCGCGTGGACGCGGGAGATCGTGGAAGCGGGACAGAAATGACGCCCCGCGCCGAACGCGAGATGGGCGTTGGGCGAGCGGTCGATGTCGAACCGCTCCGGGTCGGGGAACTGTTCCGGGTCGTAGTTCGCGCCCTCCACGCACACCAGGACCAGTTCACCGGCGCGTACCAGGACCTCACCGACCTGTACGTCGGCCCGCGCGATGCGGGGCAGGCCGTCGCCGATCGACAGGGTGCTGCGCATCAGCTCCTCCACCGCGCGCGGCATCGCCTCGGGATCCTCGCGCAGCCGGTCCATCGCCTCCGGGTGCTGGACGAGTGTCAGCACGGCATGGAGCAAGAACACGTAGGTGCTCATGGCGCCGGCGCCGAAGAGGGAGGTGACCGTCGCGGCGATCATCTCGTCGGTGAGGTCGCCGCCGTCCCGCTCCGGGTCGTCGCGCAGTTCGCACAGCTCGCGGATGAGGCCGCGCTGACTGTCACGGTCGGCACGGACGTGCCGGAGGACGAAGGCGTAGTCCTTGTCCCAGTTGGCGGTGCATTCCTCGTAGGCGACGGGGCTGGTGACGAAGCCGAGGTCCAGCCCTGACATGAGCCGTAGCCCGTCCTCGTACGGCAGTCCGAGCACCTTGCACACCAGCGCGGCGGAGTACGGTTCGGCGAACCGCGACCGCAGATCGATCGGTCCGCCCTCCTCGACCATGGCGTCGACCAGTTCATGGGCCCGCGCGGACATCCACTGCGCCGACGCCGGTCCGGAACGGGGCCCGAAGGCGCGGAGTACCTCCTGGTGCAGCCCTGCGCTATTGACGTTGCCCATGGTGTTGACGACTGCCGGGGGAATCGTCAGCGCGTATTGGCGCGGGACGTCGGGGGCCGCCGTGTCGCGCAGACTGAAGCGTTCGTCCTCCAGGACCTGTAGAGCCAAGGCGTAGCTCGTGACCAGCCATGCGTCGTCACCGGTGAGGGTCCGGATCCGGGCGACGGGGCTTTCCTGGCGCAGCCTCGCGCATTCGGGGGGCACGATGTCGCCGCGCCGGGACAGAGGCCATTCGACGTCGGCGTACGGAGGTGGAGCCGAATGGGAGGTCAGGTGCAAAGCCGAAGTGGGAGTGGGGGTCGCAGTCATGGAGTCTTCGCTTCTTCCGCGGTATCGGACGGTCAATCACGGCATTCGACGATGGCGTAACCCTGGTTGTCGGCCGGCCGCAGTCCGCTTTGGCGGTCCCCGAACAGCAGGTGCCCCAGAGGGAGGACGGAGTGATAGCAGTGGACGGACGAGGCGACGCCCAGAATGCGCGGTGTGTCGATGAAGAACGGCAACTCGGCTTCCACATAAGTCAACGCCGCCGAGACCTGCGCCGGGTCAGGCATGCTGCCCGGCCCCAGTCGGCTGTTGAGGAACCGGTACGCCGTGGTGTCCCGGGCGACCCGCAGCCCCACATCGGTCCGCAGCGCCGTTCGCGTCCGCTCCCGTACTTCCTGGTAGCCGGGCTCGCCGAGAAACTCCGACAGCGGCCGGGCCCGTACCTTTTCCGCCGCCGCGCCGATGTCCTCGCAGGCACCACTGATGCGACGCCGTACGCCGCGCAACTGCTTGGCCACACTCTTTCGCGCTGCGGCTCGCTCATAACCGAAGGCTTCGAGCATGGCTTCCAGGCCGACATCGGCGTACACGACGTCGACCGCGGCGAAGCGTTCGGTCGCCCACGCCATTGCCTCGGTCAAACGGCGACGGCTGAAATAGCTGTTGCCCGTACTCACACCGAACAATGCGTGGTCGCCTTGGCGCAGCACGTCCTCGCTGCTCGGACCGAACGGTGACAGTTGCACACGGTCTTTGTTCAGGGTTGAAGGTTCGGTGTAAGCGCGCACGGCGGGAAGGTTCCACACGCATTCGCGCGGGATTCCATGAACCGCTCGGAAGCACCCGAGTGCCGCCAAAATTTGGTGGCACCCGCTGTGCCGGTCATCGACCGGCCCCTGGCCAGGCCGACCCTCGCGCGGTACATCACCCATAGGGCTCCGCGCGGCGGGCTCGGCCCGTTGTTGAGGGGCAAACATGGCAGGGACTCGCGACATGTCCGATGAGAAAGACGAGAAACCTGAACCGGTGCGGGGGCGTCTCGGCGGCAAGGTGGCCTTTGTGACGGGGGCGGCCGGGGGTCTCGGTCGTGATGTCGTGCGGCGGATGGCCGAGGAAGGCGCTGACCTGGTTATCGTGGACATCTGCCGGTCCCTCGACACCGTGCCGTACCCGCTGTCGACGCCGGAGGATCTGAGCGACGCGGTCGAGGAAGTACGGGACCTGGGCCGCGGCGTCGTGGCGCGGCAGGCGGATGTGCGCGACCGGGACGCTCTCCAGGAAGCCTACGACGCGGGGCTCGCCGAGTTCGGGCAGATCCATGTCGTGGTCGCCAATGCGGGGATCGCACCGCTGCTCGTGGAGGACCAGGTGCAGGCGTGGCACGACGCCATCGACGTCAATCTCACCGGCACCTTCCACACCATCGAGACGGCCATCCCCTCGATGGTCGAAGCCGACCAGGGCGGTTCGATCGTGATCGTCAGCTCCACCGCCGGACTGGTCGGCATCGGCGGTGCGAGCAACGGCGGCCTGGGCTACGCCGCCTCGAAACACGGCCTGGTCGGGCTCATGCGTACGTACGCCAACAACCTCGCCCCGCACAGCATTCGCGTGAACTCCGTACACCCGACCGGCGTCGCCACGCCCATGGTCGCCGACCCCGTCATGGCCGAGTTCGTCGCCCAGGACCCGATTCTGTCCGAGGGGGCGCCGAACGCCCTGCCGGTGGACGTGATCGAACCGCTCGACGTCTCCAACGCCATCCTGTGGCTGGCCTCGGACGAAGCCCGCTACGTCACCGGTGTCACGCTGCCTGTCGACGCCGGATTCATCAACCGCCGCTGAGCCGGACAGTCGCTGAGCCGCGGAGTCGCCGAGCCGGAGGTGCGGCAGCCCATGACTGACAGGTACGCGGACACGATTCTGGTGGGTGGGCACGTCAGGACGGATTCCGGTCGCCGGGCCGAGGGGCTCGCCGTACGCGCCGGTGTCATCGAGGTCGTCGGCAACACCGCGGAGGTACTGGAGCGGCGAGGTCCGGGCACGCGGGTGATCGACCTGGCCGGGGACACCGTCCTGCCGGGCCTGCACGACCTGCACGTGCACCCGATCTACGCCGGGGTCCGCGAACGCCGCTGCAAGATCCCCCAGGGTTCGAGCCTGGCCCAGACGCTGAGCATGGTCGCCGAGCACGTGGCCCGGGCCGCCCCCGGCGCATGGGTCCTCGGTGGGCAGTGGGACGCGTCCGCGCTCGGCGTCAGCCCGGACCGGACCATGCTCGACGCCATCGCGCCCGACCATCCCGTTCTCCTGGAGGACACCAGCGGCCACAGTTCGTGGGTCAACAGCGCGGCACTCAGGGCCGCGGGGATCGGCCCCGGCACACCGGACCCTCCGGGCGGCATCTTCGAGCGGGACGCCACGGGCGAACCGAGCGGCGTACAGCGCGAGACCGCCGCCGATCTGCTCGCGGCGTCCGCGCCCAAACCGTCCGACGAGGAGGTGGAGGCGGCTCTGGAGTGGGCCCTCGGGGAGATGCTCTCCTACGGGATCACGTCGTTCACCGAGGCAGCGGTCGGTTTCACCGCCGGTCCACGCTCCGAATTGCGCGCCTACACCCGGCTCGCGGCGCGAGGAGCCGTCAGGCAACGGGGGCGCCTGAGCCTCGTGTGGTCGCCGTACGATCCCGGGTGCGACGACCTGATCGCCATGCGGAACCTCTACGCGAGCACCCGCATCGCCCCCGACTGCGTGAAGATCTTCCTGGACGGGGTGCCGACCGACAGCCACACGGCGGCGATGATCGAGCCCTACGCGGACACCGTGGAGGGCCGGGACGAGGAGGCCGGACGGCACGGGATGCTCGCCGTCGAGCAGACGGTCCTGAACCAGGCGGTGACCCGGTTCGACCGCATGGGCATCACCGTGAAGTTCCACGCGGCCGGTGACGCGGCGGTCAGGGCAGCGCTCGACGCCATCGAGGCCGCTCGCACCGCCAACGGGCCCGGGCCCTGCATGCACAACGTCGGGCACTGCACGTTCGTGACGGAGTCCGACCTCGGGCGTGCCGCACGGATCGGCGCCACGTTCGAGGTCTCCCCCTACCTGTGGCGGCCCTCCCCCATCTGCGCGGACATCGCGGCCGCCGTCGGCCCGGCCGCGATCCGGCGCGTGTGGCCGGTGCGCGAGATGCTCCAAGGCGGTGCGCTCGTCGTCGCGGGATCGGACTGGTGCGTCGTGCCGTCGGTGAACCCGTGGGCCGCCATCGAAACCCTCGTCACCCGCCAGGAGCCGGGAGGCGGCACCGACTCCTTCGGCCCGGACCAGGCCATCACCCTGGAGCAGGCATTCGACCTCTTCACAGTCAACTCCGCGCGCCAGGAGGGAATGGCGCACCGGGTCGGACGCATCGAGCCGGGCATGCTCGCTGATGTCATCGTCGTCGACCGGGACCCCTTCGACGTACCGATCACCCAAGTACACGCGACGGAGGTGCGGATGACGTTCGTCGAGGGCGAGTTGGTCCACCACGCCGAGGGAAAGGCGCGCCGCACACCGCGCGGGGTCTGAGTCACTGCCTTCTGCCATCAGCAGAGCACCGGTCCGAGGGGGCTCGGCGATCACTACAGTCCGGGCTCATGACGACGGTTACTACTCGTACGGTCGAGTACTCGGCCGATGGCCTCACGATGACCGGGCACCTCGCGCTCCCGGCCGGTGGCGACCGCCGGCCCGCGCTTCTGGTCGGGCCCGAGGGAATGGGGCTCAGCGACGTCGAGCGCCGCCGGGCCGATGCGCTCGCCGAGCTGGGATACGTCGCGCTGGCCTTCGACCTCCATGGCGGGCGCTATCTCGCTGACCCCGAGGAGATGCTGGCCCGTTGCATGCCGCTGCTCGCCGATCCCGACCGGATGCGAGGCATCGGCCACGCGGCGCTCGACGTGCTGCGCGCCGAGCCGCGTACCGACCCGGACCGGATCGCCGCCATCGGCTACGGCACCGGAGGCGCCATCGCGCTGGAGCTGGGGCGTGACGGCGTCGACCTGCGCGCCATTGGGACCGTCAACGCACTGACTACGGGACGACCAGGTGAGGCGGCGCGCATCCGCTGCCCGGTGTGGGCCGGGGTCGGATCGGAGGACCCGATCATGCCGCCCGCGCAACGGGACGCGTTCACCGCTGAGATGCAGGCCGCGGGCGTCGACTGGCGCCTCACGGTCTACGGCGGGGCTCTGCACGGCTTCCACCACCCTACGGTCGACCACACCGTGCTTCCTGGCGTCGGCCACCACCCGCGACACGCGCAGCGAGCTTGGCGGGACGTCGTCGGCCTGCTCGCTGAGTGCCTGCCCATGACGGAGTGACTGCCGCTGGGTTCGCACGCGGTCGCCGTTGTCCCCGGTGAAGTGCACATCCGTCCCGGCTTCGCCGAACGCTGACGGCCGGTCGAGGTGTGTCGCAGTTCACCTGTTGTCGTCTCCGTCGGCGGAACATTGCGCACGGGTGCGACGTTGGGAAGGGTGTGGCTGCGGAGGGGACAGTGTCCCCGGGCCCTACCTATAGCCCATGGGGAAGATCGTTCGGCTGAAGCCCCATGGAGCCTTTCGCCGCGAGGCGACCGCCCTCCGTGTGCCACACCCATACGGCCCTGGCTGGTCCCCCCCGTCCAGCCAGGGCTCTTTTGTGCCCGGCCAGGGCTCTTTTGTGTCCGGCCAGGACTCTTTTGTGGCCGGTGGCGGTCGCACCTAGAAGAGGACGCCCTGGTCGACGGGGGTTGCTGTGCCGCGCTCCTGCTCGCGCCGGGAAGGAGGGGCTTCCGCGCCGCCGAACAGCGGCTGCGTCCCGACCTCATCGGGCACGGCGGGTACGGCCGCCAGACCGGTATCGGCCTCCGGACGCGGCTCGGCGTCCCGGTCGAAGTCGCCGGGTGTCATGCGCGTCCAGTCGCGTCCGTGCGGTTCGTTCATGCCGTAACCCCCTTCCTGGTTGCCGCTCGTGTGTTCACACCTGTTCCCGTGATCTTGGCACCGACACGGAGCGATGATGAAACTGCGGACGCGCCATTCACCTGGAGGCTTTGGTGCGCCGCCCTGGCCGGACGAGGGCGGTGGCGGAACTCGTGCCGCAGTAATAGGTGCGCCTCGACGCGGCGGGGCTCGCGGCGGGCCTCATTCCTTCAAGTCCTTGCGGTAGACCGTCAGGTCCTTGCGGTAGACCGTCAGGTCCTTGCGGTAGACCGTCGAACTGTGCCGGACCGTCATTCCGACCCGGAGATAGAGATCAAGCGCCCCGGTGTCGGAGTGCGTCCACAGGGTGCAGGAGCGTTGCCCTGTGCGGTGGAAGGCGCGGAAGGTGTGGCGCAGCAGGAGCCGGGCGATGCCGCGACCGCGTTGGTCGCGGCGTACGGCGACCTGTTCGAGGTAGCCGTCATTCGTACCCGGTGCGTTCAGCGCCAGGGCGACGCCCACCAGAGCGTCTCCGGCGAAGGCCAGGGCCGACTGCTGCGGGGCGAACGCGGGGCGCTGAACTGTGTGGGTGGCCCATTCCTCGTAGCCCTGCCTCCGTTCCTGCCACTCGTCGAACGCGTCCTGGATCAGGATGTGCGCGGCGGGTCCGTCGCCCTCGCGGAAGGGCCGGACAGTGATGCCCTCCGGCGGCTCGGGCACCTCCGGCTCGGTCGGCATGACGTATTCCAGCAGCCAGGCCGTCACCAGCGGCTCATACCCGTGAGTGCGCAGCAGTGCGGCAGCGGCGGTGTCCGCGTCCGGCACGGTCTGCACGAGGCGGGCGGTGCCGGTCTGCCGGGCCCGCGCGAGCGTCCAGCCGAGCAGCGCGGTGCCCAGGCCCTGTCCTCGATGCCGCGGATGGACGTCCACTTCGCAGCGCCGGTTCACCCAGGCGCGGGCCACAAGGCGGCCCGCTGAGTCGAGGACGAGGCCGGTGTCCAGCTCCGGCACCAGACCCGGTCGGTGGAAATCAGCAGCGATGGCTCCCGCGTCACTCTGTACCTGTCCGTACGACTCCCGTTCGCAGTCCGAGACCAGCGCATGGATCGCCGGGATGTCGTCGGGGCTCGAGGGCTGCCAACGGTATCCGGGCGGCAGGCAGGGGACGAGGGGAGGCACCGACGGAAGGTAACCGTGTGCGCCGGTGCCTCACAAGTGGGGCGTCGCGCCGTGGCCGATCGTCCTTGGACCGGCCGTGGGCATGGTCCGGTTTCCGGGCGGCTGCACGTCCGGGCACGCCGCGGCCCGGGCACGCGGGGTGGGTGCGTACCCGGGCCGTGCGGGGGCCGGTTCTCTGGGACGGGCCGATGCCGGGGCCGATGCCGGGGCCGGGGCCGGTGTCGGTCTCAGGCGGTGAGGGTCTGGTGGAGGGCGTCGAGGCCGTCGCGGTAGATGCCGGTGAACAGGTCTACGACCTCGTCCTCGCCGGCGCCTTCGGCGGTGAAGCGGCCGGACCACTGGACCTCGGCGGCGTTCTCCTGCCCGGGGACGGTGTGGACGCGGAGAGTGGAGACGTAACCGTTGACGGGGAAGGGCGCCTGGAGGATGGCGTAGCTGTAGTGCCGTTCGGTCTCGTTGAAGTCGACGAGGCGTTCGACGATGACCTCACCCTCGGGGTTCTTCAGTCGACGGACCCGGCCGCCTTCGAGCGGGGTGCTCTCGGGGATGTAGGGAAGCCAGTCGAGCAGGGCGTCGAAGCCGCCGATGAGGCTCCAGACCTTCTCGGGCGAGACGGGGACGATACGGCTGACGGATGTCGAGGCCATGGTGTTTCTCCGGGGGGGTACTGGTGGGGGGTAAGGGCGGGGTTGCCGGTCAGGCGCCGTTGGGCAGCGGGGCGGCCGGGCTGACCAGGCCCGCGGCGCGCAGGTCGGTCCAGAAGGCGGCCGGGATGTTCTCGTTGAGTGCGGCGGTGTCCTCGGCGATGCGGCTGGGGCGTGAGGCACCGGGGATGACGGCGGCCGTTGCCGGGTGGGCGAGGGAGAACTGGAGCGCGGCGGCCTTGATGGAGATGCCGTGCTGGTCGGCGAGGGCCTTGAGGCGCTTGACCTTCTCGATGATCTCCGGCGGGGCCTGCTGGTACTCGAAGTTGCTGCCGCCCGCGAGGATGCCGGAGCTGTAGGGGCCGCCGACGACCATGTCGACGTTCTGCTCCTGGGCCAGCGGGAGCAGGCGCTGGAGGGCGTGGGAGTGGTCGAGGAGGGTGTAGCGGCCGGCGAGGAGGAACCCGTCGGGCTGGGGCTCATCGAGGGCGAGGGTCATCTCGATGGGCTCGGTCTTGTTGACGCCGAGGCCCCAGGCGCGGATGACGCCCTCGTCGCGCAGACGGGACAGGACGCGGAAGGCGCCGGTACGGGCCTCCTCGAACTTGCTGACCCAGGCGTCGCCGTGGAAGTCCTGGGCGATGTCGTGGACCCAGACGATGTCGAAGCGGTCGACGCCCATCCGCTTGAGGCTGCCCTCGATGGAACGTTCGGTGGCGTCGGCGGTCCACTCGTGGAGCACCTTGTTGGGGTTGCCGTGCTCGAAGAGGCCGCCCTTCTCACCGAAGTCGGGAACGTCGGTCTCCTTCTCGTCGAGGATGACCCGGCCGACCTTGGTGGACAGCACGTAGGAGTCACGGGGCTTGGCCGCGAGGACCTCACCCAGGCGCTCCTCGGCGAGCCCGGCACCGTAGAAAGGGGCGGTGTCGTAGTAGCGGATGCCCTGGACCCAGGCGGCTTCGACGGTGGCGCGGGCGTCCTCGTCGGGGATCGCGCGGAACATGTTGCCGAGGGGGGCGGTGCCGAAGCCGAGGCGGCCGGGAAGGATGTTCTTCAGGGACATGAGTGGTGCCTTTTCGATCAGGGCCTCGGTGTGTGCGGCGAGGCGTTGGGGGAAGGCGGATCCTCTTGGTGCGGCTGCCCGCCGGGAGGAGGGCCGGGGCGCCAGGTGAGGGGGGGCGTCCGCCGGGTAGTACGGAGCTGTTACATGTACTTGTAGTAGCGCTTTACAAGCTAAGACAATAATTGCAGGCGCGGGGTAATGCAAATGCGCCCGACTCGGGCGGTCTTGAGGACTGCTGCACTGCATTCACGGACCGAGCGGCTGGATCGAGGGCGAGAAGCGTCGGCGCGCCGCGAACGTGGCGGTGGCCGGGTGCGGCGCGGCATGGCGCGGCGCGTATGGGGTTGCACCTTCCGTAGCGGCATGTGATCCGGTGGACTTACGTCCCGATGCCTTGAGGAAGGGTCCATCTCGTGCATTCGTCTTTCACGCCACCGCGTCGAGTCAAGATCGGTGACGCGGCGGCCTTCGTCGGCAGCACGCCGCGGGCGATTCGCCATTACCACGAGATCGGCCTGCTGCCCGAGCCCGAACGGGGCGGTGACGACCGTCGCCGCTACGGGTACGAGGACATGATCCGCTTGCTCTGGATTCGCAAGATGGCCGACGCCGGGATCGCCCTCGAAGACATCCGTGACGCCTTCACCACTGGCACGGCCTCCGTCGATGCGGACAACGAAGACGGTGTCGCGGGCATCCTGGAGCGGCTGGAGAAATCCCTCGCCGAGCAGGAGGCGGAAGTGCGGCGGCAACGGGCCGCCGTGCAGCGGATGCGCACCGAGGGCAGTCGCATGGGCCTGCTCTCCGAATTCGTCACCGAACGCCTCAAGAACCTGCCCGAGGGCTCCCTGCGCCAGACGGACCTGGACAGCCTGCTGGTCACTGAGCGGATCTTCGGCCCGCTCGGCGCGGCCGTCCAGGCCGCCCGCTTCGCCGTTCTGGCCATGCACCCCGCTCTGCGCGAGGAATCCGACCGCATCGATGGCGCCGAGGAGTCCCTCGATGACAGTGTCGCCGTCGATGATTCACGGGTGGTTCAAGTGGCCGTCGAGCGGCACGCCTTCGAAAACGCCCTGCAGGCCGTCATCGAGGAGTCCGGCTTCGGGCAGGACGACGATGCCCTCTTCGACGCCTGGGACACTTTGCACCCTGCGACCGGCGGCAACGACCAGGAGGAGACCGACCTCGGCTCAGGCGGGCGAGAGGCTGACTCCATGGGCATGAGCGCGCTCGAAGCCACCGGCAAGTTGCCCTACGACTTCTCGCCGGCCCGCCTGCGTTGTATGGAGCTGGCGGAAGGACTTTCCGCCAGCTCTCGGGGCGAGGTCACCGGGGAGCGCATCGCGCCGTCGGACCCAGCCTGAGGACCGGGCCCGACGGTGAAGCGCCTGCTCAGAGGTTGTAGCGCTCGATCTTCAGCACCCAGTTCTGCACGCCACCTCCGTCACTACCGAGCACCGCAAGCTTGACCTGGGCGTCGACTTGCCGGGCGGCGAAGTCGGGCTCGAAACGGGCCACGCGCAGGAAGGTGTGGCTGGACCACTCGGGATTGCCCCGGGCAGTGATGTAGCGGTGATTGTTGCTGAGCGGTTCGGCCTGTTCCTCACCGAAGAAGACGGTGGCGCGCAGCACGCCCTGCCCGTCACCGTTCAGGTCCGAGCACAGGGCTTCGGCGGAGAAGGTCGCGACGAAGATCGCACCGTAGGAGGGGGCGCCCTGGCCCAGGCGCAGGTCGATGGAGGCGCCCGGGACATCGGTCCACGAGTCGCTGCCGGTCTCGAAGCGGTCGTCGTCCCACGTGGCGTAGGTGACGTTCGGGGCTCCGGCGATACGGAAGGACGAGGTCTGCGGAGGCGTGCTCATGAGTGCTGCTCCTCTTCGGCGCGGAAGGCTGCTACCCGGCGCGTGAACCGCCGTTCTCGACAACGGAGTTCACGCGGACCGGCGTAAGGAGAGGATCACCGCACCTGTCACCCCCAACCCAACGGGAGTCACTAGACGTGACTGTGCGAACGCTTTCAGTTAAAACCCCTGGGGCTCCCGCGTTGCCTCACGCAGCACCGGGCACAGGGGAGCCGGATACTGCCCGCAATAGGCGGCCGACACCCGTGCAGCCGTACCAGTCCAGCGGAACGTAATAGTCCGGAAACGCCTCACCCACTTGAGTGGCCGCCCCCTCGGCAACCGCTGTTCGCTGCTCGGGGTGCTTGTCAGTGCACGCGGTTAGGGTCCCACCATGCGCAGGGGACATCTGACCGAACGGCTCGCCGGTTTCGCTGTGGGGACCCTCCCGCCCGGCCGGCTGGTCACGTCCAACGAAGGCGACGGAGACGTACAGCCCCTGTGGCTCAGCGACGGACCGGCGTCGAGCGGGTTGTGGACGCGACTGCACGCCGAACACCAACGCTCCGGTCTGTGGCCGCTGTTGCTCGACTCGCTGAACCCGGACGACAGTGACTTCCGTCCGTGGGGCTCCGGAGAGCTCTTCCCCGACCAGATGTCCTCCCCGGCAAGCCACGACCCTGCCGGCCTCCTCGCCCGGTGGTGGAATGCCTATACGCCGGTCGACGAGGACGACGAGGACGGTGAGAATGATGAGGATGACGACATGCTCGACGCCGACAGGCGCCCTGCCGTCACGGCTCCCTTCGGACAGACCTGGCCCGGTCCGGCGCCGAGACGGGAGTCGGCGACCAACCCCGATCAACTGGCCGCCGAGTTCGCTCAACACTTCCTCGAAGACCGCCCCCAGGCGCGACTCGGGCTGGTCGCGGCGGCAACCGGTGCTGAGGCGCTGACGGCCGTGGGCTGGTCGGGCCCCTGCAACTACGACGACACCGCGAAGTTCTCCGCGGTCGTCCGCGACTGGGAGCACCGGTTCGGGGCCCGGGTCGTCGCAGTCGGCTTCTCCACGCTGCACCTCAGCGTCGCCTCGCCGCCTGCCGATGAGGACGAGGCTCTCCGGGTCGCGGCCGAGCACTTCGCCTTCTGCCCGGACACCATCTGGCAGGGCCACGCGCCATACACACTGGCCGCATACGCCGAGCGCATCGCCGGCGCTCAGAACTGGTACTTCTGGTGGGACTGAGCACCGCGCAGCAGGTGTGTGACCGCGAGCGGTTGTCGTCCCGTTCTCCAAGGCAGTGGAGTGCCGTCCGCCTGCGGGGACCCCGCACACCTTCCCGGGTCTCGCGATAAATCGCTTGAACAGCAGTCGGGTGAACAGGCAGGCTCGCGCGGTGATTGTCGAACTGGCCCCCACTTCTCTGACCTGGGAAGATGTGGATCCGGCCCAGCATCTCTTCGACGGCGCGTCGGCACCGGAAGTGGTGCGGTCGCTCGGGCCCGCCCGGGAAGTCCCCAGCCGCCCCGACGCCCCCTTCGGCGACCCGGCTATGAGTGCCTGGAGCTGGGACGAGGGACAGCCCTGGGCCGACGCCATGTCGCACGCTCTCGCCGAGCACTACGGTCGCAGGACCGCAGGTTGGCGCTGGGCGCACGATGAGTGCGACTTCGACGGAGGGCCCGTCGGTAACTGGTGCTGCCCGCAGCACTCGATCACCGTGCCTGAGGAGACGCTCACCCGAGTCGTGGAGGCGTTGTGCGAGTGGCGCGCATGGCTGGAGGCTCTGGCCGGGTGGTTCGAGGCGTACTCGTTGGGCCTGGCCGACATCGAGGACCAGCGGATCTTGTGGGAGCGTGCCGCCCGGAACCTGATCCTGCAGGTGAGCGACCGCACCGGTTGCGGCAGCGGCTGGCACAGGCACTGCCGTCAAGTGCTCACCTGGTTCCTCAGTCGCTGGGACGTCGCGCCGGACGTTGCCCAGAAGTTGGTCGACGAGGCGATCGGCGGGCGGTTCGCGAGCTGGACAGCCCCCGATACGGTGCTGGTTGATGACGTCGCGGAGCGGCTCGCGCTTTCGCTGCGGCCGGACGACGGCGCACGATCCGCCGAACCCGTCCCGGACCACCTCGAACGCTGGCTCGCCGTGCGCGAGACCGTGCCATGGCAGGAGGCACCGGACGGCGGTGGGGACGCGCCGCTGACCCCGTCGCGCGATGGCGCCGCGGACGACGTGCGTGCCTTCGACGGCGCTCTGGATCCCGCTCGTGCACGGGGCATGCTTGCCGCGCTGGAGCTGCTGCGAGCAGACGCGGCGCGCGGCGCCGAGCTCGACTTCGAGTTGCTCCAGCGTTGGCAACAGCATGTCCTGGGCACACCGCAGCCGCCGCCGTTCCGTCACCTGCCGGCGTTCGCCAAGGGGGGCCGGGAACGCTACGGCGTCGGCCCGGACACTCGAGTCCGCCTCGACGCCTGTCTGGCCGAGAGCGCGCGCCACGCCGAGCGGCCCGTACCCCTCACCGCCCGGGCCGCACGTGCCTACCTCGACGTGTGCTTCTTCCACCCCTTCGACGACGGCAACGCCCGCTCCGCGTTCCTCGCCCTCGTCTTCGTCCTGGCTCGCGAGGGCGTCGCCCTCGATGGAGTCCGCCTGCTGCGCCGGGTCGCCTTCCAGGCCGACGAGCCGCAGGACGCATCGATCCTCACGCAATACATCGACGTCCACCTCACGGAAACCCGACGCAACAGCGCCTGCGTCGACTGACGTTCGGCGTCGGCAGGTCGGACGGTAGTCCGTCCGCATGCAGGGCGAAGCCGCAGTGGCCGGGCCTCAGGCGCTGGAGCCCCCGACGGCGGCTGGCCGGTAGGGCAGGTCCAGCGGATCGGGCGGCGTGCGCTGCACCCAGTAGCTCAGAGCCTCGTAGCGCGCGTTTACCACCCGCTCGGCTTCATGCAGGCCCACTCCCACAGAACGCAGGGCGTTCCACACGGACCGGACGGCCGCCAACCGGTGGTTGCGCAGCACGTCGGCGTCGACCTCCCGGCGGGTGCGTTCCTCCAGGCAGTCCCACCAACCGTTCATCCGAGATCCCGCAATGTGGCGATCAGCGCCGATCCTCTTGATGCATCCATATGACCGTTTCGTACCGAATAAGTAGCGCAGGTACTCGTCACCGCGTACGCCGTGCACGAGCCCACCCCACACCGCTGGAGAGATCATGATCGTCAAGAAGCTGCACGAGGCCGGAGTCACGAGCGAGCACGCCTACTGTGCCGGGGTCGGTTCTATCGGGCTGGCCATCGCCTCCTGGGTGACCTCCAACCGCAGCGAATGTACGGAGCGCGCCGACCGGTGGGGGATCTTCGTCGGAGAATGGGCGCCGACGTTCTTCGCGCTGGGGCTCGCCCTGGCCAACTACGAGGGGCCCGAAAGCTCGTAACCGCGCGGCAGGCCTCCGGCCCCCGTCGCTGACGCCCGCACGAGACCGCCGACCTCGACTGCCCGGTGCCGCGACTGTGCGATCTCCCTCGCGCCGAGCAGCGGCGCCAACTGGCCGTTGACACAGGCGACCACGTCGGCCAACCAGTCAACAGACAGCGGCAGCGCCACTTCCGCTGAACGAACTGGTAGAGCTGGATGGTGTTCCCATTGGTGTGGGTGGTCCACGTGGTGCTGTCCTGAAAGGTTCACGGGTGACCGGCAGCACTCCTGGCCGTCACGCCTCCACCACGGGCATGCTCTGCGCCATGACGGACGAGGGCACGTCGGCGGAATGCTTGGTCTGCAGGATCCACCGCAGCCAGGCCCTCATGCCTGGAGGATCGGTATGGGAAGACGACCTTGTCGTGGTTTCCCACCAGTCGCCTCACGCTCGTGGACCGCAAGGCGAGGTCTACTTGGGGCACTTGCTGGTCGAGCCGCGCCGGCACGCGAGTGGGTTGGCGGATCTCACCGAGGAGGAGGCGCAGCGCGTGGGGCTTTGGTGCATGCGGGGCGCCCGAGCGCTGCGCGATATCTGTGGCGCCCAGCACGTGTATGCGGCGGTGATCGGCGACAACATTCCTCATCTTCATGTGCACCTCCTTCCCCGCTATCCGGGCACTCCACGTGAGTTCTGGTGGGACCGCGTCGACGAGTGGCCCTCTGCGCCGCGAGGCGGTGAGCCGGAGGTTGCCGCGCTCGTTCAACGGCTGAGGTCAGCGGCGAACTGAGCCGCGCTCCCGCGCCCAACCGTCGCCGTCGGTTCCAGCCGGGAATCGAGCACTCGATCAGGGCTCCGGGACCGTGGCCTCGACGCGGTCTTCGCGTCTCTGCTCGGAGAAGTGTCCCGCCCGCTCACGCCTGGAGGGACCGGCGAGCAGTGCGAACACCAGGACCGCGCCGAGGGCGCAAACGCCCGCCACCCACCACAGGGCGATGTGCCAGGCGCTGGTGAAGTGGCCCGCGAGGGCGGCGTGTTCGGGGCCGTCGGGCAGGTTGCCGGACGCGATCTCCTTGGCCAGGGGCAGTGAGCCGACCCGGCTGTGGAGGAGGCTGACCAAGAGGGAGCCGAAGACGGCGAGGACCAGGGCCTCGGCGCCGCCCCGGACGGTGTTGAGGAAGCCCGCGGCCATGCCGGCCCGCTCCGGCTGGACCTGACTCATGGCCTGCCCGTCGGTGATGCCGAAGGAGACGCCCATCCCTACGCCGACCATGACCAGCGGGCCGAACAGGCGGCCCGCGCCAATTCCGGGCTCCAGGACTGTTAGCCAGCCGCTGCCCGCCGCGATCAGCAACAGCGCGAGCGCCATCAGCACCCGTGGTGGAAAGCCCCGGGTGATCAGCCAACCACCGAACTGCGGCGCGATCAGCACCGGCACCGTCATCAGCAGCATGGTCACACCCGCTTCGGTCGCCGAGGCACCGCTCGCGCCCTGGAAGTACGTCGGCAAGAACGTCAGCGTGCCGACGAAGCCGACCGAGGTGATCAGGGTGCTGACGCACCAGGCGGTGTAGCGCCGGTTCTTGATCAACGTCAGGTCCAGGACCGGGTGGTCGCTGCGCCGCTCCACCTGAGTGAATGCCCCGAGCAGAGCGACGCCGAGCAGCAGGCTGGTCACGATGAGCGGATGGCCCCAGCCGCTCTCCGGGCCCTGGACCAGGCCCACCATCACCAGGGCCAGGCCCAGTACGAAGGTGATCACGCCGGGCACGTCGACCTGCGGCCGCCGGTCGGCCCGTGACTCGGCGATCCGCACCGAGCCCAGCAGGACGAGGGCGAGGACCACCACGTAGAACAGGAAGCTGGCACGCCAGCCGAGGCTGCCGACCAACCATCCCGAGAGCGTGGGACCGAAAGCGATGCCGACGCCGACCACGGTGCCCATCGCCGCGAACGCCCGGGTACGCGCCGCCCCGTCGAAGGTGGTCGCGAGGATGGCGCCCGCACTGGCCAGCACTCCGGCCGCGCCGACACCCGCGACGGCCCGCGCCGCATCCAGCAGCAGGATGTACGGGGCCAGCGCGCTGACCAAGGACCCCGAGGCGAACAGGCCACCGCCGAGGACAAAGACCCGGCGCCGCCCGAACAGGTCGGCCAGCGAACCCGCCACCAGCGTCACCGCCGCGAACAGGAGGTTGTAGACGTTGACCACCCACATCAGCGGGGCACCGGAGGTGTCCAGATCCTTACCGATGTCGGGAAGCGCGACCGCCGCTCCAGAGATGGACATGGGTACGACGAGCACACCGAGCAGCACGACGGCGAGCGTCATGCCGGGGCTAGCCCCCGGCGGAGGGGAATTCGTGTCGGCTGCGCTCATCGTGGGCCCTTTCCGTACGGGACAACGGGACTACGGGGACGGCGACGAACGTAGAACGTCAAGTTCGGTTGAGGTCCAGTCACAGCTAGGTGCTGACGGCCGCCGCCAGCCATCTGCCTGGCGAGGCTGGGTGTGTCGCACCCAGGCAGCACGCGCCCTGGTGGCCCTTCGCTGACCTGCGCAGACTCGGTCGGGCATCACACCTGTGCTCCACCGACGAAGGGAAACCTCATGGCAAGCGATACGCGTGGCGGCCGCGACACCGAGGGCATCGGGGACATCCAGAACGCCGACGTCGTCGGCATGTGGGTCACCGCCGACGGCTACATCCGTCAGGAGCTCTTGCCCGACGGGCGCTACGACGAGGCGCGCGGGGAGCGGCGCAGCGCGTACACAGGTCGGTACACGGTCCGCGGCAACCATCTCGACTACGTCGACGACACCGGCTTCACCGCCACGGGCGACATCCGGGACGGCGTCCTTTACCACGAACACCTCGTGCTGTACCGCGACGACCACCGGCCGGAGAGGCGTTCGTGAGGGCGCACTGGCGACCGCGCCGTACCGAGCTCGAGCGTGTTCTGCAGAGGAAGGCGCCGCTGCGGAACGGACTGAATCGACCGACCAGCCCCGCCAAATCCGGTCGACGTGGATCTGCACGGTAGTTGATCATGTGCACATGCCCCTGCAAGAGACCCTGGCCCAGGTCGACGCGGACCTGACCGCCGGCCGAACTCCCCTCGCCCGCCAACGACTGCGCGGTCTCGTCTCGTCCTTCCCGCACGACCTGTCGCTCCGTCGTCGGCTGGCTGAGGTGTACCGGCTCTACGGTGACGCCGCCGAGGCAGGGCGCTGGATGTATCTCGAAGAGGACCGTGCGGCCGATGAGACCGCCGCGTTCGAGGCACGGTACCGGCCCTCCGGGCGACGGATGACGGCCCTCGCCTGGCGCGGCCGGGAGGCGGACGCGGCCACTTTCTTCGCGCGGGAGCAACTCGCCGCCGTACGGGACGCCTGCGCCGAGGAGTTGGGGCGCCCCGTCGACTGGGACGACCCCGCCTCCTACCAGGGCAATCCAGCGGGGCAGGACGATGTCTCCGAGCGGTGGACGGTCGGCGGTGTGCTGGCGGGCGTCGGTTGTCTGGTGCTGGTGGTTCTGTTCCTGGTGGTCTGGGTGATCGGGCTGGTTTCCCTCTTCGACTGACTCGTCGCGCCGGACGCGCTCCGGAATCGTTCCAGAAGCGCTCCGAAATTGCTCCGGCATCACCCCACATCACTCGCTTCGAAACCTCTGAGTCGTCGCAGGGCGAGCGACCGTGCCCCACCCCGCGACGCCCTCACTACCGAACGTCCCTCTTCGAGACGCTCAAGTAGACGACCAACCCACAGATGGCCACCGCCCACGACAACGTGACCGGCCCGAGCCCCAGCGCGAGAGCCCCGCGGGCGGAGGGAAGAGCCATCCAGTCGGCGAGGGAGGCGCCCAGCGGCCTGGTGATGACGTAGGCGCTCCAGAACGCTGCCACCGCGCCAAGCACACCAACCCGCCGAAGGAGTGCGGGAACGCAGATCGCGAGGGCGAACAAGGCGCTGGACCCCAGGTAGCCGAGCCCCATGGACGCGGTCATGTCCCCGGTCGCGGTGCCGAGGGCGAACGTGGCGAGGACGGCCGCCCAGTAGAAGAGTTCCCTGCGCCGGGTGCGGACGGTGTGGACAGCCAGGGTCCGCTCGCTCGCGTACCAGAGTGCGAAGACAGCGGCCAGGGCGCCCAGGAACAGCGGGGCCGAGACGTCGTAGGGCACGCCGAGCAGGACGTGCAGCACGTCGGCGGCCATCGTGCCGAAGACACTGACCATGACGACCGCCGTCCAGTAGAGCCACGGCACGTAACGCCTCGCGGTGAACTGAAGCGTCAGGGCGACGGCCAGCCCGAGCCCGCCGAGCGCTACCGCGAGGACCGGGTCGAGGGTCTTGGCCAGGAGGTCGGACGCCGTCTCCCCCATGCCGGTGGTCAGCACCTTGATGATCCAGAAGTACGCCGTCACCTCCGGCACCTTGTTCGCCATGCGGCGGGCGTGGGCGGCGGCAGAGGAAGGATCGTCCCGGTGGTTGAGGACGTGCTGTGCGCTCATGACCCGCACCCTGGCACGGCAGCCGGTGCGTGCCCCCAACCGTTTTGCGAGGCCTTTGCGGGCTGTGGTGCAGGTGTTTCCAACAACCCACCGCCTTCACGCCGTTCAGGGCAGCTCGGAAGCCTGCGTGATGCGCCGGACCCCGTAGTAGTCGGCGATGCACGACGCGGGCCACGTCGCCCTGCCGCCGTGGCGGAACGGCTCGGTCATCTCGCTCAAGGGCAGCCGTTTGTACGGCAGGACCTGTACGCCGGCGGCCGCCTGACTGTGCATCCAGCGGTTCTGCCGGTCGAAGTCGTGCGCACGTGTGACCATCCGGGATTCGAGTCCCGCGAGTGACATCGCGAGGGCGGCGCACACCACCGTGTACGTCACGGCGCTGGCGGCCAGGGCCGGTCCTGCGTACCGGAGACGGCCGCGCAGCATGCGGCCGGCGAGGAAGCCCAGGTGGGTGAGGAGCAGGACGTAGAGCAGCAGGTAGTCGTTCCACAGCCGCGTCGAGGTCACCACTTCCTGCTTGAAGACCGGATAGGTGATGACCGTGCACGCGTAACCGGAGACCAGGAAGGCGCACACACCCGCTGCCACGACCAGGCCGTCCTTCCTCCCGATGCCCGATCCATCCGGTGCGCCCAGTCCACCCGTCCCCCGCCCGGAGCCACGCGCCAGCACACCAAGCACGACACCCGCCGCGACCGCCCCCAGATACGGCCATGTGGTGAGCAGCGCGTGCAGGATCTCCCGGAAGCCGCGCAGGGACGCGAGCAGCGAGTCGGAGTCGAACATCGTCGAGGAGTGCTTCCGCGTCCGGCGGTTCAACGACCCCGGTGACGTGTACAGGATCCACGTGCCGAGCAGGACGCCGACGATCCCGGCGGAGCAGCAGCATCGAAGGAACCGGCGGCGCGCCTCCGGGAAGAGGGGGGCGCTCACCAGCAGCGCGCACGCCAGGACGGTCGACACGACGACGCTGGTTTCTTCTGAGAGAAGACCCAGTGCCATCCCCACAAGGGCGGTCACGAGCAGGGCAAGCATCTTCGCGCGCCGCGACGCCGCCCGCAGTACGGGGACGGCCGCGGCGCAGGCGAACACCGGGGGCAGCGTGTGGGACACCGAGGCGGCCGGCCAGTAGAACGTCTTGTACGTGTTGGGTGAGCCGAGGAGGAACAGGGCCGACGTCATGGAGGCCGCCAGGAGGGGCACACCCCGGGGCACCGTGAGCCGCGCGGCGCGGAGGACGGCGAGGGCGAAGGCCCAGAGGAGTACGAGCATGAGCGCGCCGCTGACGGGGGCGAACCACTGTTGCCCCGGGTCGCCGAAGCGCGCGTAGGCCCAGACCAGCACGGCGTTGGTGACGCGTCCGTTGTCGAGGAAGTAGAACTTGTGCACCATCGCGGGGAGTCCGCCGTCCCGGACCACCGGCAGGAAGCACCAGTCGTCGCCGCCGGGGCGTACGAAGCGGGCGTTGGCGCCCGCGAAGGCGAGCACGCCGAGCGGCAAGAGGCAGAGCAGCCCAGCCCAGGCTCCCGTCCAGGCACCCGCCCATGACCTCCCCGAAGCCCTCGCCCATCCCCCGGCCCGGCTCGTCCGACCCACCGTCGGCGTCGGCCGGACGTCGCCGTCGCTCTCGCCGGTTCGGACCTCAACAGATGACTGCGGCGCCTGGACCACAGGCCGCCCCCTTCGCTCAGCCGGTAGCGGCATTGTTTGCCGATGTCCTCGGTTTCATCACGCCGGAGCGTTTCCTCTCCAGCGGGCGCGCAGAGGTCACACCAACCCGGACCGTTTTCTTACCTTCGTCTTGACGAGCCGCGCCATGATGACGCTCGCGGCCGGGAAATGGCCGCACTCGCACCGGCTGAGGTGACCGATGGAAGCGTGTGAGATCTCCGTTGTCGTGCCGTGTTTCAACGAGGAGGAGGTGATCAATACATTTCACAGCGCGTTGATGTCGGTCCTGGATTCCACCCGACGGACTTTCGAGGTCTGTTACGTGGACGACGGCAGCGGCGATGCGACCCGCACGCGCCTTCGCTCTTTCGCCGCAGCGGACCCCCGTGTTCGCTATACGTCATTCAGTCGCAATTTCGGCAAGGAGGCGGCCATGCTCGCCGGGCTGCGCATGGCGCAGGGCGATGCCGTGGCCCTCATGGACGCCGATCTCCAGCATCCGCCCGGTCTGCTGCACCGCATGCTGGAACTGCGCGCGCACGGCTACGACCAGGTCGTGGCCCGCCGGGACCGGTCGGGCGAGGGAATGCTGCGCAGGACGCTCAGCAGCGCCTACTACCGGGCCGTCGGGCGCTGCATGGACGTCGATGTCGTCGACGGCGAGGGGGACTTCAGGCTGCTGTCGCGCCGGGCGGTGGACGCGGTCCTCGCGCTGCCGGAGGCCAACCGGTTCTCGAAGGGGATCTTCTCCTGGATCGGTTTCGACACCACCAGCTTCACCTATCACAATGTCGACCGTGCCGCGGGGCGCTCCAAATGGGGTGGTCGGCACCTTCTCAACTACGGCATCGACGGCCTCATCTCGTTCAACAGCCGCCCTCTGCGCCTGGTCATCTACGCCGGGATCGCCCTGGCCTGCGCGGCTTTCGCGTACGCGCTGTGGATCGCCGGGGACGTGGTCCTGCACGGCGTGGAGGTGCCTGGTTTCGCCACCCTGTTGATCGCCATTGTCGCGCTGGGCGGAATTCAGCTCGCCACGCTCGGTGTCATCGGCGAATACGTGGGCCGCATCTACGGAGAGGCGAAACGCCGTCCGCTCTACGTGGTACGCGAAACCGATGCATATCCACTCGGGAACCACATCGACTCCGCAGCCGCCGTCGACGGGCCGTCGGCCGTACGGACGTCCGCACCGCTCCCGTCAATCAATCGGCCGTCCGACAAAGTCCGTACCGTACGGCAGTTCTTGACGTTCGTCATGATCGGCGTCCTCAACACAGCCGTGTACCTGACGCTGTACGCCTGGCTCAATCAGCGGATTCCGTATCTGATCGCGCATGTCGTCGCCTTCGCGGTCAGTCTCGTCGGGTCGTTCCTCCTGAACAGCTATCTCACTTGCCGCACACAGCCGACCTGGCAGGCGTTTCTCCGCTTTCCGCTTTCCGGTCTCGTCACCATGACGGCCAGCGGTGTGCTGCTCTTCTTCGGCGTCCACTTTCTCGGGACGGGGAAGAACGTGACGGCTCTGGGCGCGGGCGTTCTCGCCACGCCCCTTTCCTTCCTGGTCGCCCGCTGGGCCATCGACTCCGGTACCGCGCGCTCCCGTCGCCACGACACCAACTGGATGCTCGTGCCCAGTGACCCCGGTCCGCTGGAGAGCGACCGCCACCACGAGCCGCAGAGCTCATGACGGCGCCACAGCGGGCGGGAGGCCCCGGTGATGACGAGGCGTCCGGCGCTCTGGCGCGTCCGGCGACACGCAGACATGTGCTCGCGGGGGGCCTCGGCGCGCTCGGTGCCGCCGTGCTCGTCTCATGCGGACCCGGGCGTCCCACTGCCCGAGTGACGCCCGTGCGGGCCGAGGACCCACGGGCGACCAACGCCTTCGCCCCCGCCGGTCGCAGCCTGCTCCTTCAAGTCATCGCCCACCCCGACGACGACCTGTTCTTCATGAACCCCGACTGCCTGCAACTCCTCGCCGCAGGGGTGCCGGTGGTCACCGTCGTGGTCACGGCCGGGGAGGCCGCGGGCCGCAACCGGGCGGCTCATGAGCCGCTGCCGGGGACGTCCGACAAGCCGGGGTACTCCGGCGCCCGCCAGCAAGGCATGCGCCAGGCCTACGCCGAGATGCTGGGCCGCGACCCCTTCACCACCTGGGAGCGCACGGTCCTCGCCCTGCCGCACGGCATCGCGGCGGAGACCGACAGCCTCGCGACGGGCGGCGGCCGGGCCCAGCTCGTCTTCCTCAACATCGCGATGCGGGGCGCCCACGGCACACGCCTGCCCGCGCTGTGGGAGATACCCGGCACCGTCATGCGTACCTTGCGGGCCACCGACTCCCCCGTGCCGCACACGTACACCTACGACCACCAAGCCCTGGTCGACGTCCTCGCCTGGCTCATGGCCCGGCTGCGGCCCACCGTCATCCACACCATGGACCCCGACCCCGACTACCAGGTGCACGACGCGGCCCAGCCGAAGGGCAGCGACCAGCCGCACTTCTCCGATCACCGGGACCACACCCCGACGGCCCTGTTCACCTGGAAGGCGATCGCGCAGTGGGTGGCCGACTCCGACCGTCGCGAGGGACCCACCCCGCGCTTCACCACCACCTCCTACCGCGGCTACTACAACCAGCGCTGGCCCCACAACCTCCCGCCCGCCGTGCTGGCACGGAAGGTCCACTACATCGCCGCCTACGGAGGCGCCCCGAACTGGCCCTGCGAGGACCCGGCCGGCTGCGGCGACTACAGCCAGGGCGGCACCCACGCCCTCACCAGCCGCAAAGGCTGGGCGCGCAGCACCCACCCCCGCTACCCGGGCCCGTCCCCCGCACCGCTCGTCGACCGCTCGGGCAGGACCGTCGCCTACGGGGTGCTCGGCACCAAAGCCGTCCGGTGGCGTGAGACCAGGCCCGGCAGCGGGCGTTTCGGCGCCCCGGACGACCTCGGCGGCGGACCGCTCGCCCCCGCCCTGTCCGCGGTGACCGACGCGGCCGCCCGGCATCTCCTCTTCGGCCTGCGCTTCTCCGCCCTGGACGGCCAGGGCCGCGCCGACACGCGGGAGGTCGTCGTCCTGGAGCAGCGCGGACCGGACGGCCGCTTCGCCGCCTGGCGAGGGCTCGGCGCCCCTGAGCGCGACGCCGTCAGGGGGCGGCACGTGGGCTGCCCCGTCGCCGTGGCCACACCGGACCACCGCGTCCACGTCTTCGCCCGTACCGCGGCCCAGGGCCTGGCCACGCGCATACGCGACACCTCCGGGCGCTGGGGCCCCTGGCTGCACCTCGGCGGCGGGCAGGTCCAGGACGGACTCACCGTCCTCCTCGACGGGGCAGAACGCATCCACGTGTACGCGGCAGGTCATGATGCGGTGCACCACTGGGCGCAGAGCCGTCCCGGCGGGCCGGTCACCTTCCGCGCGCCGACCGGGCATCCGCCGCCCGACGGTCCGCCGTCCGCCGTGCTGCGACCCGACGGACACATCGACCTCGTCTACCGCGCTTCGGCCACCGCGACCCCGTACGCGTACGACGCCTCCGCCCGTCCGGCGGGCACCGCGCTCCCCCACTTCGCGGGCTACGGGGACATCACCGCGCGGACAGCCGTACCGCCCGGCGAGCGGCGTGCCGTCACCGTGCTCCTTGGCACTGCCGACGGAGGCCGGCCGCAGATCCAGTACGGGACGTCCCCGCACGACCGCCCGCTGCTCGATCCGGCCCATCCGCTCGCCGTGGGCTCACCGTCCCTCCTCGCGCCGCCCGGACAACCCGCGTCGGTCGTGGGCATGGCGCCCGACGCCACGCCGTGGATCTGGCGTCCGCAGCTCGCGCCCCGCGCCTGAGACCGACCGCCCAGCCTCCCCCCTAGGAGAACCCATCATCGAACAAGCCAACGCGACAGGCGGGTTCAGTGTCGTCGTCACCGCCGTCGACGCACAGGGCTTCCTCCGCGCGTGCCTCGACAGTGCCCTGAACGGTTCCCCCGGGGTGGGCGCCGTCGAAGTCGTCGTCGTCGACAACGGCTCGACGGATCTCACCGGGGCCATCCTCGACGAGTACGTGGAGCGTGACGAGCGCGTGCGGGCGGTGCGGCTCCCCCATAGGCGGCCGGCCGGTGCCGCGCGAGCGGTCGGTGCGCTGCTGACCGGCGGCGCGTACCTGCTGTTCATCGAGGGACACGACACGCTCGCGCCGGACGCGCTCACCGTGCTGGCCCGCCGCGCCGAGGAGACCGGCAACCCCGATGTGATCGCCTTCGACCACGCCGACGTGGCCTGGAACCAGCGGATCACCGCCGGGAAGGACGAGCGGCTGCTGTGCACCCCCGACCGTGCGGCCTTCGCCCTCGCGGACCGCCCCCGCACCCTGCACCTGACGCCGACCCTCGCCAATCGGGCCCTGCGCGCCGACTTCTACGCCGCGCACCGGGAGTTGTTCGGCCAGGACGCCTGCACCGAGGTCCTTCCCGCGCTCGGCTCACTGCTCGCCGCCGAACGGATCGCCGTCACCGACGCGGTGCTGCTGACCCGCACCCGGCACGAGCCACCACCGGTCGCGGACACGTACTTCAACCTCTTCCCGCAGTACGAGGAGGTGTGGCGGCTGCTCGCCTCGGGGCCGCCGAGGACCGAGGAGGCCCGCATCGTCTTCAGCGGGATGGTGCGCCGCTACCTGAAGGTCCTCGCCCTGCCGGGGACGCCGGCGGCGGAGCAGGCGGCCTTCCTCCGGCGGGCCGGCGCACACTTCGCGCGCTACAAGCCCGCCGGTTACCAGCGCCCCGCCGGTCTCAACGGTGTGCGCCACGCCCTGCTCGAACGCGGCTCGTACGCGGGCTACCGGGCCTCACAGGTGGCCAACCGCAGACGCCGGGACGTGCGCACGCTCGCCGCCACCGCGAAACGGAAGGGCGCCGAGGCGGCGCGGGAGGGTCTGTACCGCGAACAGTTGCACCGCCCGCTCGACGAGCACCTCGCCGTGTTCTCGGCGTACTGGGACCGGGGTGTCCTGTGCAGCCCCGCCGCGATCTCCGCGCGCCTCGGTGAACTCGCGCCGTCGATACGGCAGGTGTGGGTGGTCCGGCGTGAGCACATGCCGCTGGTTCCGCCGGGCACCGATTGCGTGGCGCCCGGCTCCCGTAGGTGGGCGAGTGTGCTGGCACGCGCGAAGTACCTGGTCAACAACGTCAACTACCCCGACTCGGTGGTCAAGCGGCCCGGCCAGATCCATCTGCAGACCCATCACGGCACCCCGCTGAAGCGCATGGGCGTCGACCAGGCGCCCTTTCCGGCCACCTCACGCGGCGTGGACTACGAGGCGCTGCTCCAGCGGTGCGCCCGCTGGGACTACAGCGTCTCCGCCAACCGGCACTCCACCGAGGTCTGGACGCGGGCCTACCCCGTACCGTTCACCTCGCTCGACTACGGCTATCCGCGCAACGACCTCTACTACACCGCGGGAGCTGAGGACGTCCTGCGCGTCCGCGAGCGCCTGGGCATAGCACCGGGCAGGAAGGCGCTGCTCTACGCGCCGACGCACCGGGACTACGAGTCCGCCTGGACCCCGCGCCTCGACCTGCGACGGCTGGCGGGCGCCCTGGGCGAGGAGTTCCTGCTGCTGGTGCGCGGCCACTACTTCTACGACCGCGGCCCCTCGCCGCTCACGGAGCTGCACCGGGAGGGGAGAATCGTCGACGTGTCCCGCTACGACTCCGTGGAGGAGCTGGGCCTGGCGTCGGACGCGCTCATCACCGACTACTCCTCGGTCATGTTCGACTTCGCCAACCTCGACCGCCCGATCGTCCTCCACGTCGACGACTGGGAGACCTACGCGGTCACCCGCGGCGTCTACTTCGACCTCCCCCGCGAGGCCCCCGGCGCCGTCGCCTCGTCCCAGGACGCGATCGAGCGGCTCTTCGAGGACGGCTCCTGGAACGGTGCGGAAGCGGCGCTGCGGCGCGCCGCGTTCCGGCGCCGGTTCTGCGAGTTCGACGACGGACACGCCGCCGAGCGGGTCGTGCGCCACGTCTTCCTCGGACAGCCGGGCGTCCCCCCGATCACCCCGCTCGACCGGCGCACGCCCGCCCCGGACCCTGAACGGGCCGCCGCCCTCGTCCACAGCTCCCCACCGGAGGATCCATGTCCGGGGCTGCCCCCGACGTCACCGTCATCGTGATCGGCTACAACGACGCCGAGCGGCTGCGGCGCGCCGTCCAGTCCTGCCGCGACCAGACCTTGCGCACCATCGAGATCATCGTCTGCGACGACCACTCCACCGACGACACCCCGCAGGTCGCACGGCAGTTGGCGGCGCAGGACGCCCGTATCCGCTGTCACAGGCTGCCGCGCAACAGCGGCGGCTGCTCCGCCCCGCGCAACGCCGGACTGGAGCGGGCCCGGGCGCCGTACGTGATGTTCCTCGACAGCGACGACGTGCTGCCCGCCCGGGCCTGCGAGATCCTCCTGGACGCGCTGCGCGCCGACGACGAGGCCGACTTCGCGATGGGGGCCACCGAGCGGGTCCGCACCGACACCGGCTCGCGCACGCTCTGGCACCCGCACCTGTTCGGCCACCGGCGCACCGTGCGCGGCGTCCGGGAGGAACCGGGCGTGCTCTTCGACCATCTGTCGACCAACAAGATGTACCGTAAGGCGTTCATCGACCGGCACACGCTGCGCTTCCCCGTCGGCCTCCACTACGAGGACCAGCTGTTCTCGGCGCAGGCGTACTGCCTGGCCCGCGCCTTCACCGTCGTCCCCGACCCGGTCTACCGCTGGCACATCGCACCGTACGAGGCCGCCGGCGCGCGGTCCCTCTCCAACCAGCGCCACCGCATCGAGAACGTCCGCGACCGGATCGCCGTCGCCCGGCGCGTCGACGCCTTCCTGCGCGACAGCGGCCATGAAGACATCGCCGTCGACAAGGACTTCAAGTTCCTCAAGCACGACCTGCGGATGTACCTGGGCGACCTCCCCTACCGGCCGACGGAGTGGATCGAGGAGTTCGGCGCCGAGATCACGCCCTATCTCGCCACGCTCGCCCCGCAGGCGTTCCAGCGCCTGCCACGCGACCAGCGCGTCGTCGTCCAGCTCGTGCGCGACGGACGGTACGAGGAGGCCCGGCTCGCCGCGCGCGGTCTGGGCCGTCAGGTCGGCCCGCGCGAGGTGACATGGGGCTCCGACGGGCGTGTCCACTGGGGGCCGGTCCGCCCCGCCGGTCCGGACGCGGCCCGTGAACTGGACCTCACTGATCTCGGCCTGCGCACCCGGCCGTTCCGCACGGCTCTGCTGCGGCACGAGATCACCCGCGTCGCCCCGGGCACGGGGTCCCGCGTCGTCCTGGACGTGCGCACCTACGACCCCGGGCTGCAGTTGCCGGTGGGACCGGTCGCGGCGACGGTGTGTCTCGCGCCGGGCAAGAAGCGCCTGCGCACCTCCTTCCGGCTGGGACCGGTCCGCCCCGGCCTCTTCGAGGGGACGGTCACCCTCGATCTCGCGGCGGTCCCGCTGCCGCAGCACGGGTTCGCCGGGCGGCGCCATCCGGTGCTCGTCCTGAACGAGCACGGACGTCACCACACCGGCATCCTGCTCGCCCCGCTGGACTTCCCCCCGTTCGAGAAGGAGCTCCTGCGCCGGCGGGGGCCGGGCGGGCACCTCGTCACCGTCGAGCCTGAGGGCCACGGCAGCGGCCGCCTGCAAATCACCTTCAGGCGCACCGGCCTGCTGGCGCGGACCGAACCCCATCTGACGAGGCTGCGCGCGCTCGCGCACCGCACCCCGTGACGACGCGACCGTGCCGGGCGCCCGCCACGCGCGCACCCGGCACGGTCCACGGCCTCAACCGCGCAACCGCCGCCGCAGCCTGCGGACGCGCCCTTCAGCGAGGCGGCCGAGACCGCGGGCGCTGTCGACCACCCGGAGTACGAGCGCCGACCCGGGCGCCACGTGCACCTGCACGAACAGCGGACGCCCCAGCCGTACGACGACCCGGCGGCGCGCCTGACCGGCCGCCGGGGCCCGCACACCGGCCGGCACGACCTCCCCGCCCGCGCACCGCACCTCCGCCGACAGGCTCCAGGCCGTCAGCTCCTTCGCGGCGGTCAGCTCGGTCATGCGCAGCGGCGCCTCGGCGCGCCAGCCGCCCTCCTCCGGCACCAGGGTCGCCTCGACCGCGTACTCGGGCAGTGCTCCGGACCGTTCGAGCAGAACGACCCGCACCGTCCGCGGTTCCAGGGCGGCGAGCCGGCCGTACAGGTCGTGGACGCGCAGGGCGAGCCGGGCGACCCGGCCCAGGGTGAGCCGGCCGTCCACGGCGATCGGCAGTTCGTGCGCCGCCAGTTGGTCGAGTCCGGCCAGCGGTACGGCGGCCGCGCCCGTGCCGAACGCCGGCGCGGACCCGGCCTCGCTGTACGGCGGGGCGAGACGGGGCGGCCGGGCCGCGAGCTCCACCAGCCTTCCCAGGTCGGCGGGCTCGTCCAGTGCCTCGATGACGCGGCTGAGCCACCGGTGCGGCACGCGCGCGGCGGCGTACCCGACGGCGTCGAAGGTGCCGAGATAGTCGGCGGTCAGCCGCCACCACTCGTGCTGGTACGCCCGCGTGCGCAGCGGGAGTTCCCTGGCGTACATGGGCACGTCGTGGTCGAGGAACTTGCCCTGCGCGGTCGCCGCCAGACCGCGGTGTCCCGCGCTGCGCAGCACCTCGACCGCCTGGCGGTGCGCCGCGATCCGCTCCTGCCAGTTGGCGATCGTGGCGCGGCGCAGCGAGACGGACAGGTCCGCGGCCTGCCTGCGGACGTACCAGATGTAGACGAGGCGCTCCACGACCGCGAGGCGGGGCTCGGCGGCGTAGAGACGGGCGGTGAAGACGAAGTCCTCGTACGGGAAGGCGCCCTCGGGGAAGCGGATGCGGCGCCGCGTGAGGAAGTCCCGGCGGTAGAGCTTGTTCACCGCCAGGGTGTCCCAGAGCAGTTCCGGCCGCTGCCCGATGCCCTCGACGACCCGACCGGGCAGGTCGGCGCCCGCGGACCGGTCGAAGAGCTGCGGCTGCCACACCGTCGTCCGTCCGTCGGGCAGCTCCCGGCGCAGGCAGCGGCCGGCCACGACGTCGGCGCGGTGCGCGGCCGCCGCCACGAGCAGCGCGTCGACGGCGCCGGGCGCGAGCGCGTCGTCGCTGTCGAGGAACATCACGTACTCGGCGCGCGCGGCGGCGAGCCCGTCGTTGCGCGGGGTTCCGCAGCCGCCGCTGTTGTGCTCCCTGGTCACCACGCGCACCCGGCTGTCGGCCGCGAGGACGCGCAGCGTGTCCGGGGTCGTGTCGGCCGACGCGTCGTCGACGACCACGACCTCGGCCACCGACTCTCCTTGGGCCAGCGCGGAACGCACCGCGTGCGCGACGCACCCGGCGTCGTTGTGGACGATCACCACGACGCTGACGCGTCCGGGTGCGAAGGGGTCTGCGTGCTTCATGGGGGTCCCGGGGTCTGGGGGGTGAACGCGACAGAACCCGGTCCAAGGTGGTGACGCAGGGTAAGAGCACGGCAGAAGCGAGGCCAGAGCACGGTACGAAGACGGGCCGCCCGCTCAGCGTCCGAGGACGGGCCGGGAGCGGGGCGAGGCCGCCTGGGCGGTGTGCCGCTGCTTCGCGGCCGGTGCGGTGTCCTGCGGGAAGGTCAGCTGCCTGCCCATCCACTCGATGGCGGGGCCGATCTCGCGCCGCCACGTCGTGAAGTGGTGGCTGCCGCTGCCCAGGATGATCCGGGCCGACGTCATCGGCGGTTTCACGGCCCCGAGGAACCGCATCGTCGGCCCGTAGTCGCGCTCGCCGTGCCTGCTGCTCGCCACCAGGACCGCGACGCGCGGCACCGGCAGATGGCGCAGCCGCCACATCAGGTCGTGGCTCTGCTGCCGGCGGCGCGCCTGCGGGCCCGACCCGAAGAGGCTGCCGGTCGTCAGATCGTCCTTGATCTTGTAGTCGGCGGAGAGTGCGGCGGCCGCCGTGTACACCGTCGGGTTGCGCATGGCGAGCTGCAGCGCGCAGGAGCCGCCCGAGGAGTAGCCGAGGGCGCCCCACGCGCTGGGGTCGTGCCCGACGCGGTACGCCGACCTCATAGCGGCGGGCAGGTCCTTGGTGAAGAACGTCTCCGCCTTCGGTCCGCCCGGCACGTCCACGCACTCCGTGTCGCGGGGCGGTGCGATCGTCGGGCGCACCATGACGATGACCGTCGGCTGGAGCCTGCCGCCGCGCTCAAGACGGGCGGCGGTCTGCGGTACCTGGAGGTGCTGGCCGAGGTTGACGATGCCGCCGGGGTAGCCGCTGATCGCCACGATGACCGGGAACCGCTGGCGGTGGTACTGGCGCTGGAAGTACTGGGGCGGCAGATAGACGAACGCGGGGACGACGGCGCCCGAGCGGCGCCCGACGATCCGCACCGACTCGACCTGGCCCGCCCGCGCGGACGGCCCCGACGGCAGGCCCGTCACCCGGTCGAGGCCCTGCGGTCCCGCGGGCTCCACGAGCCCGCCGCGTACCCCGTACACACCGCCCGCGCCGCCGGACTGCGTGACGTGCCCGGGTGCCGTGGGGACGTGGCCGACCAGTTCGCCCCACGTGCCGTAGAAGTCGAAGTGGGCGTTGACCATGACCGCGCACGCCGTCAGGACCACGGCCTGCGTCACCGCGATGGCCCCGAGCCTGCCGAGCACGGCCCGTGGGCCGCGCCGGGCGAGCCGCGGCCACACCCACACCGTGAACCCCACGCACGCCAGCGCGGCAAGGACCGTCGCGCACTCCAGCGCCCGACTCGTCAAACCCATGTCTGCTCCACCTCTCGTCGGGGCCGGGCCACTGCCGCCAGAAGGCAGCTTTCCTCCGAGAAGAGGCACGGGACGCGCGACCGGTTACCTCCCCCGCGCGTTCTCACCGTTCCTTTCACCGGCTCTTACCCGGCTGGTGACCTGCGCGCCTACGCTCAGCGGCCGTGAAACCTCGCCCCGCCACCGTGGCCGGTCACACGTGCCTGTTCATCGGGCTCGTCGACATCGCGACGGCTGTCTCCCCGCACATGCGCGCCAGTCGCATCGAACGCGTCGCGCCCTACGTCCCCGGCCTCACCGAGGACGTGACGCGTGCCGCCACCCTCGTCGCGGGCGTCCTGCTCGTCCTGCTCGCCCGGGGACTGCGCCGCCGCAAACGACGCGCGTGGGAGGCCGCCGTCGTCCTCCTCGCCGTGAGCGCCCTGGTCCAGGGCGTACGCCACCACGCCTTCATCGCCGCGACGGTCTCCGCGCTGCTGTGCGCCGCCCTGGTCCTGCTGCGCGGTGAGTTCCACGCCGAGAGCGATCCGCGCGGCAGGGCGCGCGCGCTGGGCAACCTGCTGCTCCTCGGCACGGTCAGTGTCGGCCTCGGCCTGCTCATCGTCGGCGTACGCGCCGATCAGGAGGCCGGGCACGGCATCGCCTTCACCGACCGGCTCCAGCAGGTCCTCTACGGGCTCGTCGGGATGGCGGGTCCGCTGACGTACGACGACGACCGGATCGGCGACATCGTCGGCGCCTCCTTGCTCGCCCTCGGTCTGCTCACCGCCTCGACCACCGTCTACCTGGCGCTGCGCCCCGTCCGGCTCGCCGCCGACGACGACGGCACACGGCTGCGCGCGCTCCTCGCCCGGGAGGGCCGGCGCGACTCCCTCGGCTACTTCGCGCTCCGCGGCGACAAGTCCGTCCTGTACTCGGCGACCGGCAAGGCGGCTGTCGCCTACCGCGTCGTCTCCGGTGTCGCCCTCGCGGGCGGCGACCCGCTCGGCGATCCGGAGGCCTGGCCGGGCGCCATCAAGGACTTCCTCGAACAGTGCGCGCGGCACGCCTGGACCCCGGCCGTCATGGGGTGCAGCGAACTGGGCGCGCAGATCTGGCTCCGCGAGGGCGGCCTGCACGCCCTGGAGCTGGGGGACGAGGCGATCGTCGACTGCGCCGACTTCACCCTCGCGGGCCGCACCATGCGCAACGTGCGCCAGATGGTCCACCGCATCGAACGCAGCGGCTACACGTGCCGGGTCCAACGCGTACGCGAACTGAGCGACGAGCAGAAGCAGCAGCTCCGCAAGGCCGCCGCCGACTGGCGTGGAAGCGCCACCGAACGCGGCTTCTCCATGGCGCTCGGCCGGTTCGGCGACCCGGCCGACAGCGACTGCGTCGTCGTCACCGCCCACCAGACCGCCGCCGACGGCACCCAGCGGGTCCGGGCGCTGCTGCACTTCGTCCCCTGGGGCGAGGACGGCCTCTCCCTGGACCTCATGCGCCGCGACCGCACCGCCGACCCCGGGCTCAACGAACTCCTCATCGTCGCCGCGCTGCGCGCCGCCCCCGGCCTCGGCATCGCCCGCGTCTCCCTCAACTTCGCCGTCTTCCGCGCGGCCCTCGCCCGCGGCGAACGCATCGGCGCCGGGCCGGTCCTGCGCGGATGGCGCGCCCTGCTCGTCTTCCTCTCCCGCTGGTTCCAGATCGAGTCGCTGTACCGCTTCAACGCCAAGTTCCGACCCCGCTGGCAGCCCCGCTTCGTCGTCTACCCGGCCGCCCGCGACCTGCCCCGCATCGGCTGGGCCTGCCTCCAGGCCGAGGCGTTCGTGGTCCTGCCCAGGCCCGCCGAGCGGCTACGGCAATGGGCGCGGCGCCGCTTCCCGGGGGCCCGCGCCGAAGCGGCCGTCCCCGAGACCCCGGGCGCCGAGCAACTCTCACCGTAGTCTTGCCGTCCCTTGGTCCGACGCTTGCCCGACGCCGCCAGCATGGGAAGCGAACACCCGGCCACGGGCCGCCCCCGGCTCCGCGCCGCGCGTCGGCGGCGCGGCACGAGCCGACGGCCCCGTCCGGCACGGCTGATGCCCGCCCTGCCCCGGCTCATGAGCGGGCCGCCCCCGCTGCCGTGCCGGAGACGGTGTTCGCCCGTTGCCCGGGGCCGTGAGGACGGCCCCGGGCGACCGGCCGACCGGCAGACCCCCTGGTGAGAGGCTGGTAAGAAGCCCCCGGAACAGGCGCCGAACACTCGATTCGGCCAGGCCGCGGGGGCAGACTGGGAACGTGTCGCGACCAGCCCTGTCACCCGCCGCCCCCTCCCGCACGGTGCCCTCCGCCACGGTGCTGCTCGCCGAGGACGACCGTGCGATCCGCCACGCGCTCGCCCGCGCCCTGACCCTGGAGGGCTACGCCGTCACCGCCGTCGCCGACGGCATCGAGGCCCTGGCCGCCGCGCACCGCTCGACGCCCGACATCCTCGTCCTGGACGTGATGATGCCCGGCATCGACGGCCTCCAGGTGTGCCGGGTGCTGCGCGCCGAGGACAACCGCACGCCCATCCTGATGCTGACCGCGCTCGTGGAGACCCCCGACCGCATCGCCGGGCTCGACGCGGGCGCGGACGACTACGTGGCCAAGCCCTTCGACGTGGAGGAGGTCTTCGCCCGCCTGCGCGCCCTGCTGCGCCGCGCCGCCCCGCTGCCCGACGAACCCACGGACCAGCAGATCACCGCCGCCGACGTGCGCGTCGACCCGGCCGCACGGCGCGCCTGGCGCGGCAGCCGCGAACTCGCGCTCACCCGGACCGAGTTCGACCTCCTGGAACTCCTCGTCCGCAACAAGGGCATCGTCCTCGACCACGCCACCATCTACGACCGCATCTGGGGCTACGACTTCGGCCCCGGCTCCAAGAACCTCGCCGTCTACGTCGGCTACCTGCGCCGCAAGGTCGACGAACCGGACGGCGTCCCCCTCATCCACACGGTCAGAGGCGTGGGCTACGTGTTGCGGAAGGCCTGAGATGCTCCGGCGCGAGGACACCGGCGCCCTCGCGCCGCACCCCAGGCACTTCGCACGGTGGCGGGCCCGCAGCCTGCGCACCACGCTGGCCATCGCGTTCGTCCTGGTCGCGATCGGCGTCACCGCCCTGGTGGGTGTCCTGTCCTACCGCTCCGCCGCCCGGCTGGTCCGCGTCGACCAGGAGGCCGTGTTTGACGAGGTCGTGCACGATCTGCGGGTCCAGGTGCGCCAGCACGTCCTCACCCCGCACGACTTCGCCTCCGGCGACCCGGACCACGACGGCCCACGCGACCAGCTGACCCGCCGGGCGGGCACCGACGTGCAGGTCCTCGACGCCCACGGCGACCCGCTCGACGAGGGCCGCCCCCCGCTCCCCGTCGACGCCGAATCCCGCCGGATGGCGGACGCCGCGACCGCGGGCACCCTCGCGAAGGCCGACGACGTACGGATCGGCGGCGACGAGTACCGCGTGGCGACCGTGGCGCTCGGCGGCCGGCGCGGCGCGGTCCAGGTCGCGCAGGAGTTCAGCGACACCGAGGACCTCCTCAAGGAGCTGCAGAAGCGCACGCTGCTGTTCGCGGCCGCGGTCGTCCTCGCGGCGGGCCTGTTCGGCTGGTGGCTGGCGGGCCGCATCACCTCACGGCTCGTCCGCCTCGCCGACACCGCCGAACACGTGGCGTCCACCGGGCGGTTCGACGTCGCGGTACCGGTCACGGGCGGCGACGAGGTCGCCAGCCTGGGCCGCTCCTTCCACCGGATGCTGGGACGGCTCGCCCGCTCCGTGGAGGACCAGCGCCGCCTGGTCCAGGACGCGGGCCACGAACTGCGGACACCGCTCACCTCCCTGCGGACCAACATCTCCCTCCTGCGCCGCATCGACGAACTGCCCCGGGCGGCCCGCGCGGAACTCGTCGATGACCTCACCCTCGAGTCCCGCGAACTCACCGACCTCGTCAACGGCCTGGTGGACCTCGCGGCGGGCCACCAGAACGACGAACCGCCCGTCGCGGTGGCACTCGCCGACATCGCCGAGGACGTCGCCGCGCCTGCCCGGCGCCGTACCGGACGCACGATCACGGTCCGCTCCTCGGCGGACACGACGGTCATGGGCCGCCCGCCCCAGCTGCAACGCGCGCTGTCCAACCTGGTCGAGAACGCGGCCAAGTTCGACACCGACGGCACGGAGCCCATCGAGATCGTCATCGCCCGGGTCTCCGGGGGTAGCGTCCGCGCGGAGGTCCTCGACCGTGGCCCCGGCCTCACGGACGTCGACGCCGAGCGCGTCTTCGACCGCTTCTACCGCGCCCCCGCCGCCCGCAGCCTGCCCGGCTCGGGCCTCGGCCTGTCCATCGTCCGGGACGTGGCGACGGCCCACGGCGGAGCACCGTTCGCGGCGCGGCGGGAGGGCGGCGGAGCGGTGATCGGATTCACGATCACCGGAGCCCTGCTGGACTGATCGGCCGACCGCGACCCGGGGCGCCTGGACTCTCCCACGGTGGGAGAGTCCACCATGGCGACATGCAAGACGGACTCCTCACCATCGGACGCTTCGCCCGGCTGTGCCGCCTCAGCGTCAAGCAGTTGCGGCACTACGACGACCTGGGGCTGCTGGCCCCCCGCCGCGTGGACACCGCCTCCGGCTACCGCTACTACGCACCCGAGCAGGCGCGCGACGCCCTGACCATCGCGCTGCTGCGCGAGATGGACCTGCCACTGGCCGTCATCGCCCGGACCCTGGCCGCCGGGCCCGGGGGCAGGGCGGGGATCCTAAGCGCCGCCCGGGACCGATTGGCCGACCAGATCCGCAGGGACCAGGCACGTCTCCAGGTGCTGGAGCGGCTGGCACAGGACGGGCTGCCCAGCTACGAGGTGACGCTGGGCAGGGAGCCGGAGCTCCACCTGGCGGTGGTGCGCGCGGTGTGCACGCCCTCGGAGATCGGCACCACGGTGCAGGAGAGCATGGGACGGCTCCTTGCCGGGCTCGGTGCGGGAAGGCCGGCGGGGCAGCCGCCGCTGCTGTGGGGGCTGTACCCGCTCGATCTGGAGGAGCGGATGGAGATCGGGGTCGGGGCCCAGGTGCCGCCGGGGCCCGAAATCCCCGGACTTCGGTACGAGACGGTTCCTGGCGGGCCTGTCGCCGAGACCGTGCACGTCGGGCCCTACGCCCACCTACCCCTCGCCTACCACGCGCTCTTCGCCGCCGTCCACGAACGCGGCCTGCGCCCGCTCGCCCCCGTACGCGAGGCCTACCTCGTGGGACCGGAGCAAGCGCCACGCGAGGAGCTGACGACCCGGCTGATCGTCCCCGTCGAGGAGAGCGCGGCATGACCACTGTGACCGGAATCGACGCGCGTGGCATGCGGCACTGCGAGACGACCGCCCTGGGAGTGCTGCTCCGGCATGAAGGGCTCGACCTGTCGGAACCGATGATGTTCGGTCTCGGCTCCGGCCTGTCCTTCATCTACTGGGACAGCAAGGCCATGGCGTTCCCCTTCCTCGGGGGCCGGGTGAAGCCCTTCGCCCTGACCGAGAATCTGGCGGGCAGGCTGGGGCTGGAACTGGCGGTCAAGGAGACCACCTCCGGGCGCAAGGCATGGGAGCACGTGACGGCCGCCCTGGACGCGGGCCGCCCCGTGGGACTTCAGCTCGACAGCTACCACCTGGACTACTTCACCTCGAAGGTCCACTTCGGCGGCCACGTCGTCGCCCTGTACGGCTACGACGACCACACCGCCTACCTGGTGGACACTGAGCAGCAAGGCGGGGCGGTCTCCGTCAGCCGGGACAGCCTCGCCCGGGCCAGGGCGGCGCGGGGCCCGATGACCGCCAGGCACCGCTCCTTCACGCTCACCGCACCACGCCCGCTCCCCGACCCACGCGCACACATCACGGCCGCCGTCACCGCCTGCGCCGAAGCATTCCTCCACCCGCCCATCGCCAACCTCGGCCATCGCGGCATCGACAAGGCGGCCAAGCTGGTACCCACGTGGCATGAGCGCACCGACGACCCGAGGCACGACCTGCCCCAGGCCGCCGCGCTGATGGAGCACGCGGGCACCGGCGGAGCGCTGTTCCGCAACCTCTACCGCGACTTCCTCGCCGAGAGCACGCAATCGCTCGACAGCCCACACCTGCGCACGGGCCACACCCTGTACACCGAAGCGGCCGCCCTGTGGACGCACGTGGCCGCGCTGATCGCAAAGGCCGGCGAGACAGGCGATGAGCAGTGCCTCACCGAGGCGGGCTCGACCCTCCGGGACCTGGCTCAGATCGAACGCGAGGCGATGTCCGCGCTGAGCCGCCTGGGGCGGTGAACGTCGCCCAGCGACAGCCGGGCAGCCCGTCTCACTGCCGAAACGGGCTGCTCCGCACGCCGGTTCCGACTATTCACGGCATGCTGCTGTCCAGTGTCGCGGAACATCCACCACCGGCCTAGGGCCGTTCGGCCCTCCCTTGCGGCGATCTCGCCGAAACGACGCGGGGGGCCGGGCCCACCGGGTCCGTGTTCAGCGTTCCATCAGGCGCATCTGGGGTTCGGTGTGGGTGTCGCCCGCGGCCGGTGGGAGGCTGGTGAGCTGGGTGAGGTGTTCGTCGGACAGCTGGAGGGCGTCGGCCGCGACGTTCTCCTCGACTCGCGCGACGCGCCTGGTGCCGGGGATGGGCGCGATGTCCTCGCCCTGAGCCAGCAGCCAGGCCAGCGCGACCTGCGCCGGGGTGGCGCCGATCTGAGCGGCGACGGCCGCGACCTGGTCGGCCAGGCGCAGGTTGTGCTGGAAGTTCTCCGCGGTGAAGCGGGGGTTGTCGGCGCGGAAGTCGTCGGCGGCGAACTGCTCGGTGGAGCGGATCGTCCCGGTCAGGAAGCCGCGCCCGAGCGGGGAGAACGGGACGAATCCGATGCCCAGTTCGCGCAGCACCGGCAGTACATGGGCCTCCGGGTCGCGGGTGAACAGGGAGTACTCGGACTGCACCGCCGTCACCGGATGGACGGCGTGGGCGCGGCGAATGGTGTCCGGTCCGGCCTCGGACAGACCGATGTGGCGGATCTTGCCCTCCGCGACCAGCTCGGCCAGGGTGCCCATGACGTCCTCGATGGGCGTCCCGGGGTCGACGCGGTGCTGGTAGTAGAGGTCGATGTGGTCGGTGCCCAGCCGCGCGAGGGAACCCTCCACGGCGGTACGGATGTTGGCGGGGCTGCTGTCGGTGCCGCCGTCGCGGCCGGTGTGGGAGATCAGGCCGAACTTGGTGGCCAGGACCACCTCGTCGCGACGTCCCTTCAGCGCCCGGCCGACCAGCTCCTCGTTGGTGTAGGGGCCGTAGACCTCGGCGGTGTCGATCAGGTTGACGCCCAGTTCCAGTGCGCGGTGCAGGGCGCGGACGGACTCGGCGTCATCGCTGCCGGCGCCGGTGTAGGCGTGGGACATGCCCATGGCGCCCAGACCGATCCGGGCCACCTCCAAGTCACCGAGCTTGATGTGCTTCATGACTCTCCTCCTCTTGACCGCGCAGAACGCTGGTACCGGTGCTGTCGTGCTCCCGCCGGGCAGCCGCCGCGGACACCCGGCTCGGGCCGGGTTTCGCGGTCGCCCATGCGGACGCACGGCAGGTCGAGCGTACGCAACATATGCCGTGCGCCTTCGTGCGTTTCGCGTGCGTCTCGTCGGAGTCTTGGTCACCCGTGCGAGGGCCACGAGGGGGACGACGCCCCTGGTGCCGCGCGTCCCCTTGAGCCGGCCGAGCGGTGGATCAGCGACCGGCTCGCCGGCGGGCGCTGGCCGGCCTGGGTCGCCGAGAGCGACGGGGAGGTCTGCGACCACGTCTTCCTCCAATTGGTGGAGCGGGTGCCGGACCCCTTCGAGGACAACACGCCCATCGGTTACGTGACGAACTTCTACGTGGTCCCCGCGCTGCGCAACCGCGGCGCCGGTGGCCAACTCCTCGCGGCCCTGCGGGAACACACCCGGGCGAACGGCGTCGACGTGCTGATCGTCTGGCCCTCCGAGCGCAGCGCGCCGCTCTACGGGCGCGCCGCTCTACGGGCGCGCCGGGTTCCAGCCGTCGAGCGAGTTGCTGGAGGCGCGGTGAGCACCCGGCGCAGTCGGGCCTGAGCGCCCCCGTCGACGGACGCGGCGGTCAGCCGGTCCCGGCTCGCGTCGGGAGCGACCACCTGGCCCTCGGATCAGGGTGCCACGACCGCGACGCGACATGGCCCGGCCCCGCGCCCACGTCGAGGACCGACGCCCGCGCTGTCGTCACCGCTCCCTCTCCGGGGCGGGGCCGGAACCCACGTTCGTACCAGCACGTCGCGCGTAGGTCTCCTCTATGTGGCGGTACCAGTCGTCGTAGGCGGCGGCCAGCCACATCGCCTGGCTGTAGGGGGCGACGAGCGTCGCCCCGAGTTCTTGCAGCCAGGGCGCGACCTGCGCGGAACAGACCACGGGTACGGCTTGCGGCGGGAAGGACCGGTACTCCGCGCCGGCCGCGGCGAGCAGCGCCCGTACCGCCCGACGGGCCTCGCCGGGCTTGGCGGCGGGGTCGACCAGGAGGTCGCAGCGGTTCTCCAGGAAGCTGAAGTTGAGTCCGATGGGGCCGCGTTGCGCGATGGCCGCGGCGCGCATGCGCCCGCCGCTGACGCGCTGGGCCCAGAGACGGCGGTACCGCCTGAGCCCCACGAGCCGGTAGAGGTGATCCACCTCGGTGAGGCGCAGGTCGTCCCGGTCGAGTTCTTCGGCGCACAGGTAGACCCAGCCCCGGGTCTTCGTGGCCAGTCGCGCCAGTTCCAGGGAGAACCCGCCGTCGAGTTCCTCGACCTCCGGCGTCCGCGCGAGCGACGCGCACGCGGCGAGGGGGACCATGTAGAACCGTCCCGGCACGACAGCGGCGGACTCGGTACCGATCCGCGCGGTCATGCCCCCGAATGCCCGTGCCGCAAAGGGGTTTCGCGGCTGGAACCAGTTCTGGCACGCGGCGATACGGCCCTCGTACGTCGTCTCGGCCTGGGTCGCCAGCATGACCACCCGTGCCGCGCCCGGAGAGCCGGAACTGACGAGGTGCTGCGTGTGCCAGCCGCGCTGGGTGCTGCGCCACATCGTCAGAGAGGACCATCCGCCGTCAGGCGCGTCGAAGGTCACCACACGGTGCAGGAAACTGCCCGCCCGTCGTGTCCTGTCCCACGTGTCCAGGATCTCGGCTCCGTAGGGGGCCAGCCATCGCTGCTTGGCCGGATAGAGGAAGCGCGAGCGTCGGTAGCGGTAGAACAACTCCTCGGTGGACAGGGCGTTCAGCTCACAACCCGACTGCCTGAAGCCACCTGGTGCTTCGGACGCGGCAGTGGGTGGACGGGACGGATCGACAGGTGAGGTCATCGTGTTCGCTCCAGAGTGCGGGACGTCCGGCACACGTGTGTGGCTTGGTGCCACGCTCCGGTGTCGCCGATGACGGGGCCATAGGAAGAACTACCCATACGCCGGCTGCCGTCGCCCTGGGACAGCGGGCAGACCGACGCGTCGGGGCCCGCTCGGCGATCAGTCAGAGTGACCGGCCGACGGCAACCGGGCGCACACCGGAACCAGGCCCAACCGTGCCGCGAGCAGCACCGTCGTCACCCGGTCATGTGTGCCGAGCTTGCGGTAGATGTTCTCCAGGTGCCGGTGCACCGTGTGCTCGGACACCCCGAGACGCCGGGCGGTGGCCGCGGCGGTGAGCCCTTCGCTCAGCAGGCCCAGGACCGTCATCTCCCGCGGCGTGATGGCGTACGCGTCGGCCGTCGCGGCGCTGTCGGTGAACGGCGGGGGCAGGGCGGCGCGCAGCCGTTCCAGTTCCCGGACGTGGTGGTCGATCCTGACCAGCAGCGGCTGCAACCGCTGGGCGAAGCGGCGGTCGCGGTCGGTGAAGTTCCCGCCGTCACGGCCGAGGACCACACTGCGTACGACACCTGCCGGAGCGTCGAGCGGAATGGCCAACTGCTGAGTCACCCCCATGTCCGCGCCCGCCCGGTGCGTAGCGGTGCGACGCCATGTCCGGTCGACGACTTCATCGAGGGTGAGAGCCGCGTGCCGGCCGGGCCGGGCGTAGAGCCGCATCAAGGGATGGGCCCGCATGTGTTCGCTGATCAGGCGGTCCATGCGGCTCTGCCCGAGACTGCCCGGCGTGCCGGCCACCATCTTTCCCTCGCCCGCCGCCCACCGCAGGACCACCACCACTCCCATCGAGGCGTGCAGTGGCTCGACCAGCTCGCGGACGATCTGCTCCCAGGGCAGCGTGGTGTGGACGTCGTCCAGAAGGGCGGCGGCGAGTTCGAGAATGCGGTCGTCATCCCCCGACGGCAGGTGCGCCATGGTGCAAGCTTCCACGCCATCAGCAGATCGACTCCAGAGCGGGACGAATGTCCGCCCGGGGTGAACTCGTCACCGGACCACGACTGCCGCCGCACGAGGGGCTGGATGCATGGCACACCTCTTCGCGCTGCTGGCGCACCCGACGAGGGCCCTCCTATCCTCCGTAGTGTCTGCGACACACCTCTGGAAGAGGGGGCCCCGCCCGTGCCCAGTGGTCTTCATCCCGACCGTGTCGGACCCGTGGACGTCGCTGTAGTGGCCTTCGAGGGCGATCAGCTCAACGGCGACATCGCGCCCGCCCTGCGGGAGCTGCAGGACAGCGGCACCGTACACATCCTCGACCTGACCTTCGTCAGGAAGGCGGCCGACGGCGCTGTCGACGTCTTCGAGCTGGCCGACAAGGAAGTGGCGGACGCGTTCCAGGAGGTGACCGACGCACAGTTCGACCTGCTCAGCGAGGAGGACCTGCGGACCGTCGCGAATGACCTGCCGAACGACTCCGCAGCGCTGATAGTCGCCTGGGAGAACACGTGGGCGGCCCGGCTGGCCACGGCGATCAGTCGCTCCAACGGCCAATTGCTGCTCTTGGAACGCATCCCCCGGGAGACCGTCGTCGAGGCCATCGCCGCGCTCGACTCCGGCGGCGCACCCCGGGCATCGGCGCCCGGGAGCGCCGACGGCCGGGACTGGACATGATCCGCGAGACGTCACGAAGGGACACGACGGCATGCCTCAGCGATTCGGACGCCCCGGCCTGCTCGGAACGGTGGCCCGCACCGCGGCCGTCTCCGCCACCGCCACCGCGGTCTCCAACCGGGTGAACCGGCGGATGGGCGAGCGTGAGATGCGGCACCAAATGGACGCGCAGGCGCAACAGCAGGCGTGGATGGACCAGGGGGCGGCACAGGCCGCAGCACCGCCGGCGCCCCCGGCACCACCGGCGGCCCCGGCGGTTCCGGCCGCGAGGGACCGTGTCTCTCAGCTCAGTGCGCTCGCGGACCTCAAGGCACAAGGGCTGTTGTCGGACGAGGAGTTCGCCACGGAGAAGGCGCGGATCCTCAGTTCCTGACTCACTTCTGATGCTCCGCCGGGCTGGTCCTCTGTGCCGGTCCTCCGGGCCGGTTCGAACGTGCCGCCTCATTCGGTTTCGTCGCCGCTGATCTTTCCCTTGGCCTCGTCGTAGCCGGCCTCGGCGGGCGGTTCGGTCGGCGCGTAGATCACGCGGATGACGCCCGTCGGGAACACCTCGGTCGATGTCACGCGCAGGTGGTACGGCGCGTCGCCCTCGTCGAACAACCTGCGGCCCTTGCGCGCCGCCACCGGGTGCACCAGCAGGCGCAGTTCATCGATCAGCCCGGCGGCGAGCAACTGCTGCACGACCGAGAGCGACCCGGGGATGAGGATGCCCCGGACGGCGCTGTCGACCTTGAGCGCGGTGACGGCGTCGACAAGGTCGCCCTCGATCAGCTCCGAGTTGCGCCAAGCGAACTCCTGCGGCTGCCGTGAGACGACGACCTTGCGTACGTCGCCGAGCTGCTTCGCGAAGGGCGCGTCCTCCCCGCCCGCGGCCTCGCGGCCGGGCCAGGCACCGGCGAAGCTGTCGTAGGTCTCGCGGCCGATGAGGAGCACGTCGGAGGTCTCGTAGTCCTCGGTGACGGCGCGGCCCATGTTCGCGTCGAAGTACGGGAAGTGCCAGTCCGGGTCGATCTCGGCCACGCCGTCGGCCGAGATGAAGAGGCTGGAGATGAGCTTCGCCATTGCAGTGAACCTTCCGCTTCAGGGTGATGTCAGCAGGTAGACCGGTGGACGACGCCGAACTCATCGCCGCTGACGGAGGTGTTCAGGAATTCGACGATCCCGTGGGTGAACTCCGGGTCGCGCAGTGCGCCGAGGTGGTCGCCGTCCACGGTGCGCAGGGTTGCTCGCGGGAGCGCCGTCGACAGTACTTCCGGGCGGACCGCGAGGGGGTCCTCGCGGCCGGCGACGACCAATGCAGGTGCGGAGATCTTCTCCAGCGCGATGGGTTCGGCGTGGGCCGCGGCGGCCTGCGCGGCGAGGGCCAGCCGATCGCCGCTGACCGCGTCCACGAACGCGCGGAACGCGGCGGCCGTCGGATCGGTGACCGAGCCCGGGTCGTCGGTGCGCAGGGCGTGCTGGAGCGTCTGTCCGCCGATCACCCTGGTGTCGACACCGCCGCACTCCACCACACCGGCGCCCACCCCGCCCACGACCAGGCGTCGCACCCGCCGGTCGCCGACCGCGGTGAGCAGGGACACGATCGCGCCCATCGAGTAGCCGACCAGGTCGTAGGCGGGCTCGTCCAGCAGGTCGATCAGGGCCGTCACGTCCCGCGCCATCCTCGCCTCACCGTAGAGGGCGGGGTCGTGCGGCTTGTCCGAGGCGCCGTGTCCGCGTGCGTCGATGGTGGCGACGCGACGGCCCGTCCTGGTCAGCGCGTCGACGATGCCCGGCATCTCCCAGTTGGTCCGCCCGGAGGCGATGAACCCGTGGTGCAACAGAATCAACGGCAGGCGCGACCGCGACTCGCCTCCCGGGATTTCGCGGACTCCATGGGCTTCGTGGACTCCATGGGCCTCCCGGACTCCATGGGCTTCGTGGAGGTCATGGGCTTCGTGGGCTTCGTAGATCTCGTACGCGATCCGTATGCCGTCGTCCGTGCGGAACACCGCCATCGTCGTACCTGCCCCTCCCCTGCCGGCCAACACTGGCGCCGCACTCTAGCCGAGCCACGCCCTCCTGGCTCCGGTGGCCGCCGCGAGAGCGGGGGTGGCGCGGGTTCAAGGCCGGACCTGGATGAGCGCGTGCGTGCCGCTCGTACGCCATTTCTGCTCATGCCTTGCCACGAGCGCCTCCTCCGTGGCCGCGTCGAGCCCGACGACGACGTCGGACTTGAGCGTGCGCAGTGCGGCCACCGGGCCGGGGAAGTAAGCGGTGCGTTCGGCGAAGGGGGTGGTCGGCGGCCACAGTCGGTCCCCGACAAGGCGCCGGTAGTTGAGGTCGCCCTTGAACACCGTCAGCGCGGCCCCGGCGAAGTCGGCGCGCAGGTCGTCGGGCATGTCCGCGTAAGGGAGCGGGGCGCAGGAGAAGGCATGGGCGCGGATGATGAGCTGACCGGTGTTCATCGCGGACCACAGACGCTCGCCGGTCTGCGATGCCGCCGCACCGTTGGCCTTCCGCAGGCGGCGGAGACAATCGATCACGTCGCTGGTGGTGGCGTCGGACACGTAGTACGGGTACGGCTTGACGTGCAGGACCACGCGCTCGGCGAGCCGGTGCCGGAGCAGATGGTCGATGAGGACGAGGTCGGGCAGGAGCTCGCGGCCCGCGTTGTCCGCGACCAGGCACACGGTGGCCGCGGCTCCGGCGGTCAACAGGGACCACAGCAGCGCCGAGTCGTCCGCGACGATGCGGGAGTCGACGTCCGCGACACCTTCACCGCCTGCGGAGATACGGAAACCGAGGTCGGCACGGTTGCCCCACAGCGAACTCAGGAGCAGCGCCTGTGCCTGGTCCGCTGCGGGCAGCGGGGCGAGCCGGTCGAGGGCGGCGAGTTCCGCGTCGGCCTCCTCGGTGCGCAGCTCCGCCTGCTTGAACGGGCGGAAGGGGTCGACGCCCTGCCAGGGCCCCGGCGGGAAGTAACCCACCGCCTCCAGGAGCCTGCGGTAGAAGTAGCTCTCCGCCCACAGGAACGGCGCGTCGAACCAGGACGTGCCGAAGTACTCGCGTCCCCAGTCCTGCCATTGCGACGCGTCGTGAGCACCGGGTGGGAGCGGTTCGATCACGCCGTGCATGGCGTTCTCCAGGAGTGCGTCCAGTGCCCGGTGCTGCTCCGGCTCGTAGGGGAAGGCGTCGCGGACCTTCTGGATGAGGGCCGGATGCCGTTCGGCCAGCACGCTCCGGGCGAAGGATCCGTGTTCGTCGCTTCGGATGACGGGAGCTCCGGCGTCGTCGTCTGGGTGCATGGCTCGCAAGTCCTCGGTTCTTCGTCGTTCGTCATTCGTCGTTCGGATGGCTGCATCTGGTCGGCGGTTCGGTCCGTGCGCGTGACGTCCAGACCCAGTGTGACGACAGGTGCGGTTGCACGGGTGGGACGGGGCAGGACGGGTGGGATGGCCGAGGTGTGCCGCGTTGCGCCCGTCGCGCCCGGGTTGCGGGGCGCCATGGCGCCGTGTGGGGTGAAGGGAGTCTGTCCCCGCTGGGCACCATAGGAGGACCCCTGTGAACGAGCGTTCCGACTCGACCCCGCAGCCCGACGCGACCACCCCCGACGCGCTGACGCACACCGGCTCCGACGGTGAGGTCTCGCCCGAGGACCTGGTGCTGGCCGCCGGACGCGACATCACCCCGGCGAACCTCGCCTGGGCCGAGCACAAGCTCGCCACAGAGGGCCGGGCCGCCTTGGACAAGCTGCTCCCCTGACCACACCCGCAGACGCCGGTCTCACCTGTCCTGCTCTACGCCGCGCGCTGACTCCGACCGGTACCGCAGTCCGGCCCGACCATGCCCTCGGGCCGCCGCTCGGCTCGAACGGCGGCCCGAGGGCACACCGATGGGCGTGGCCCGGGCTCGGCGCAAGCGAGAGGAAGGACATCGACCTCATGCATCACGACGAGATCATCGGCAAGGTTCAGGCGCTCACTCAGCTTCCGGACCGGGGATCGGCCGAGCGGGCGACGCGGGCCGTGCTGGAGACGCTGGCCGAGCGGCTGCCGTCGGGGCTCGCGAAGCACATGGCCGCCCAGCTGCCGCCCACCCTTGCCGCCGCCGTAGAGCCGGTGACGGAACCCTCCGCCGACGGCCACCAGACCGGGTCGGGGGAGCGGTTCGACCTCACGGTGTTCGCCGGTCGCGTTGCCGTTCGCGCGGCGACGGACGAGGACACCGCGCTGCGGGAAGCCGCGGGCGTCCTTGAGGTGCTCGACGCCGCCCTCACCCCGGAGCTGACGGAGAAGCTGGCGGCCGCGCTGCCGGCCGACATCGGCCAACTCCTGCCCTCGGGCCGCGCCAGGGACGACCAGGACTGAACTGCTCGGCCTCACCTTCACGTCTTCAACCGTCAGGCAGGACGCATGGACAAGAAGCAGCTCGTCGAGACGACCACCGACGCGGCGGCGAACGGAGGGCAGGGCGGGCAGCTCACCTCCGAGAACGTCGAGCGGGTCTTCGACTCCCTCTTCGGCACCGTGGAACACCCGGGGTCCATCGCCGAGGCGCTGAGCAGGCGCGAGACCGTCGTCGTGGGCAGCTTCGGCAGCTTCCACATGGACGGTGAGACGGCTGCGTTCCGTCCCGGTACGGCGCTTGCCCAGTTCCTGCGGAACGAGGTCGGCTGAGGGACTCGATCCCGGTGCCCGGGGCCGCCGTCAGCGGTCGACGACCCGCCGTGCGTCCGCAGGCCACAGGCCCGTGCCAACGATGTGCTCCACCACCCTGAACGCCTCGCCGAGGAGCACGGTGTCCCGGTCCGGGTACGCGTCATGCTGCCCGTTGGACAGAACGAACCCGTCACTCAGCCCCTCGGCTCCGGGCTCCACGGCACGCTCGCCGGGATCGCCTTCCTCCGTACTCAGGATCAGCAGGGCGCGCCGGGTGTTCGTGGCGAAGGCCAGTGACCGCCCTGTCGAGCTGATCAGCCACGTCTCGAACCGGCCGTTCTCGATCCTCGACCGGAGAACGTCCGTCACTGTCTCGGACGACACGGGGAGACGGTCGTCGTCATGGAGTGCCCAGGTCTCGATCACGAGCACGACGATCTCACGGAAGGACGGATCCACCGCACCGCGCCGGCCGACCCCGATCAGGGCCGGCCAGCGGCACCGTCACTTGGTGGTGTGCGTCGGATACACCTGTACATCGGTGTAGGCCCCCTTGATGGCACCGGCGCCCGCCGGCCACTTCAGGGTCACGGTGTGGGTCTCGTTCGGGGGCGTCACGAGGAGCTTGGTCGGGGAGGTGAGGCTGTTGCCGCTGTTGTCGATGGGGTAGGCGAGGTTGAAGATGGCGGCCTCACCGGGCTTCAGGACCGTGATGCGCGGCTGGGCGTGGCCGCGCTCGATCGGGCTGGTGGTGTGATCGGCGTCCGTGATGTCCACGCCCGCGAAACCGGTCACCGAGCAGGTCGTCGACCCCCGGTTGACCATGGTGATGTCGATGCGGCCCTCGGTCTTGTCGGGCGCGGCATCGACGGCGCTGATGGCCAGGTTCCCGGTCTTGCAGAAGGTCACTTTGCCTGCGGTCTGCGACGCGCCCTTCGCGGCGGCCCCGCTGTCGGCACCCTTGCCGGAGTCGGTCTTCACGTCGTTGCCGGTCCGGGTGTCGCCACCGGAGTCCGAGGTGCTGCCCGGCGACTGCGCGTTCCCCGCCGGAGGCGCGGCCGATTCGGATGAGGCAGACGAGCCAGACGAGCCGGACGAGGACGAGGCGCCCTTGGCCGAGGAATTCGTCCCCGAGGAGCTGCCGCTGCCACACGCGGTGAGCGAGAGCGCGGCGGCCATGCCGACGGCGGCGACAGCGGCGGTGCGGGTGTACTTCATGTTTCCCCCAACAAGAGCAGCGTGGTGCATGCGGTCTGCAATCTTTGTATCCCGCATCGAGTTACAGCGGGCCCACCGCCCCGTCTCCGTTCTGTCACAGGCGAACCAGCTCTCTCACCCCCGCGCACACACGCCTCGCCCGCGCATCATTCCGGCACCCACCGAAAATCAGTCGATCGGTCGACAAGGGAATCGATCCGCCGGGTGAACAGCGCCCACGGAGACCGGACGACCTGCCCGGAGCTGCGAATCTCAGTCGTCGCCAACGGACCGGCATACGCCCGCGGTTCGGCCCATCTCCACGGTTTGGAGTTTGTTATGCGCCTTCGTCGTCTCGCGACCAGTGCTCTCAGCGCCGTCGCTCTCGCCCTCGCCTCCGCCGGAGCCGTGACCCTCAACGCCGCTCCCGCCGCGGCGGACCCCTGCGGCTTCTACAAGACCCACTCCGACGCCTACTACAACCACTGCACCTCGGACGGCTCCCACATCGTCATCGAGGTCGACGACTGGGGACCCAACAGTGAGATGTGCGTGGGGCCGGGCGTGACCTGGATCGGCTCCGCGTCCGACGTCGACGGCGCCTGGTACACCGGCCGGACCTGCTGACCTGCGGACACCATCCATCACTCGTTCGGGGGAACGGTCACCATGGCCGCTCCCCCGGACCAACCCGTCCCCCGAGTACCGGGCCCTCGACTAGCGGCCCTCTGCCCGCCTTCCCGTCCGTGCCGTTCGGCGCGCCACGCCGCTACCGCTGCTCGTCGCCGCGCGCCGCCCGATAGGCGTGGTGCAGCGCCTGGCCCACGCCGCATCGGCCGGGCAGCGTGTCGCACTCCGCGCAGTTCATCAGGTGGTCCAAATAGGTGCGGTACTCGTCCTGTCCGTTCTGGGGGAACACCCGCAGACCCATGGCTGAACCCTGCATGTAGCCCGGCGTTTCGAAGTGCCTCATGACCCGCCACCCACCTCGCGCTGCGCGGCCGTCCCGTGCGTGGCCGACGTGCGGTCTGTCCAGGCGTACGGCGTGGCATGAAGCGTGATTGCGCCGTAGGGGCTCATGGCTGCCTTCTTCAAGTGGAGATCACGGATATCGGGTCGATCGGGTCGATCAAGTCGATCAGGTGGATGGAGGGGCGTTCCAGGTGCGGAACACCTCGGTCAGGAGCAGGAGTTCAGCTCCGCCCAGACGACCTTTCCTTCGGCGCGTGTCGAGCGAGCGGTGCCCCAGCGGTCGGCGAGTTCCCGGACGAGGATGAGGCCCCGGCCGCCCTCTTGGCAGAAGTCGGCGTGCGGCTCGGGCGGCCGGAGCGGGGTGCGGCCGCCGTCGTGGAGTTCGATGCGCAGGCGCTGCCGCTCGCCGCTCAGGGTGAGGCCGCACAGGATCTGTTCGCTGTCCGTGTGCAGCACCGCGTTCGTGGCCAGTTCGGAGACCATCAGGACCGCGTCGTCACAGGTGTCCTCGGGCACCTGCCAGGCGCCGAGCCGGTCACGGACGGTGTTGCGGGCGTCTCTCGCGCTGGTGGACAGGGCGGGCAGGACGAACCAGTACTCGTAGCACGGTGCGGGGGTGGCCAAGGCTGCCGTGGAGGCCGGGGTCGGGGGCCAGGTCACAGGGGTCGCCTTCCAGGGCCTGTCGTGGGGCAGGCGCGGTCTGAGGGTGCGGACTGCGGCGTGAGCGGTGCGGTGCGTCTGGCCCGTCGGACGCCGTGCCGTGGCTACCGGCGGGAGCATCCGCGTGCGGCCCCCGGCCTGGTGGCCGGACGCTGCGTCAGGACGATGGGCGTGGCCGCGCATACGCCGACTATGCGCGTGATCACCTCACGCCGCAACCTGCTTCCTGATAATTTCAGCAGATGGGTATCACCCTGGCGTCGACATCAAGTCAGGGTCACAATGCTGCTGTTGACGTGTGCTCAGGAGGTGGGATGTGAGCGATGCCCGGTCCGGCACCAGCACCAGCGCGCCGACCGTCCTGCGCATGATCCTGGGCCGTCGGCTGCAGGACATGCGGCTCACGGCCGGCGCCTCCCTGGAGGACGCGGCGAAGGCGCTGCGGGTGAAGACCCTGACGATCCGTCGGCTGGAGAAGGCCGAGGTCGCTCTCAAACCGCTGTACGTGGAGAAGCTGCTGGAGACCTACGGTGCGCAGCGCCGTGAGATCGAGGAGTTCGTCGACCTGGCGGAACAGGCCAACAAGCCGGGCTGGTGGCACTCCTACCGTGACGCGGTCCCCAGTTGGTTCACCGCCTACGTCAGCCTGGAGACCGGCGCCAAGACCCTGCGCACGTACGAACCGCAGTACGTGAGCGGCCTTCTGCAGACCCCCGCCTACGCGCGTGCCGTCCTGCGCGGCGGGCTGCCCAACGGCAGCGACGAAGAGATCACCCGCCGTGTGGAGCTGCGGCTGCGCCGCCAGTCGCTTTTGGAGCGGGAGGACGCCCCCACGCTGTGGGTGGTCATGGAGGAGGCCGTCCTGCACCGCGAGGTGGGCGGACCCGAGGTGATGCGCGAACAGATCGACCGGCTGCTCGACGCTTCCGAACTCCCGCACGTCAGTGTCGACATCGTGCCGTTCACCGCGGGGGCGCACGTCGGGGCGTGCGCCCCTTTCACGTACTTCCGCTTCGAGGAACCCGAACTGCCCGACATCGTCTACAGCGAGTTGCTCTCGGCCGCCGTCTACCTGGACCAGCGTCCGGACGTCGTTGCCCACCTGGAGGCGCACTCCCGGATGGCGCTGCTCACCTCCTCCCGGGACAGCAGGAAGCTTCTGGAACGCATGCGCAAGGAGTACGCGTGAGACGCACTGATGAGGACATCTACAACGGGATGCCCGCTCTGGAGCTGGGCGAGAGGGGCTGGCTGCGGCCCTGGAGCGGGCCGAACGGCGGCCAGTGCGTGGAGACCAAGAGGCTCGCCGACGGCCGGGTGGCCCTGCGCCAGTCGACCGACCCTGCCGGACCGGCGCTGATCTGCGAGCCCGAGGAGATCGCCGCGTTCGTGCGCGGCGTCAAGGAGGGCCTGGCCGACCACCTGATCACCGGGTGACGCGGGCGACCGCACCGTGACGAGGACCGTCGGCGCCTCTCCTCGTCCCTGGCCCGCGAACCGACCACCAGCCACGCGAAAGGGAGCACATGACAAGGCAAGACGGCCGGGATCTCGACACCAGCAGGGCGCACTCGGCACGGATGTACGACTACTTTCTGGGCGGCAAGGACCATTTCGACGTCGACCGGGAAGCCGCTCTGCTCGCCGCCAAGGCCCATCCCGGCCTGCCGGTGACCGCCCGCGAGAACCGGGCGTTCATGCACCGGGCCACTCGCGTGCTGGCCCAGGAACACGGCATCCGCCAGTGGCTGGACATCGGCACCGGCATTCCCACCGAGCCGAATCTGCACCAGGTCGCCCAGTCCGTCGCTCCCGACGCGCGCGTGGTGTACGCCGACAACGACCCCCTCGTCCTCAAGTACGCCGAGCGCCTGATGCGCAGCACGGCCCAGGGACAGACGGCCTACGTCGAGGCGGACGTCACCGACCCCGAGACGCTGATCGACGCCGTGCAGGACGCCGAGGTCCTCGACTTCGACCGGCCCATCGCGCTCTCCCTCAACGCGCTCATGCACTTCGTCACCGATCCGCACGACCCCTACGCCATCGTGCGCCGGCTCCTCGACGTCCTGCCTTCCGGCAGCGCTCTGGCCATGAACCACTGCACCCCGGACTTCGACCCCGAGACCTGGAACAACGTCGCCAAGGCGTACACCGCGGCCGGGACACCGGTCCGGTTCCGCTCCCACAGCGACGTGGCCCGCTTCTTCGAGGGCCTGGACCTCATCGCCCCCGGGATCTGCTGCTGCCACCGCTGGCGCCCCGCCACTCCGCCCGACGGCACCGAACCCGCGGACGCGGAGATCAGCCTGTTGGCGGGTGTGGGCATCAAGCCCTGACGGGGCGTCGGGCGTGGCTTGGCCGCGGGAGACCGGCCCTGTGGTGTGAGGCCGGTATCCCGCGGGTGTGTGCTCAGTCGACGGTGAGGACGAGCTTGCCGCGGCTGTGTCCGGCGTCGCTGGCCTGTTGGGCTGTGGCGGCGTGGGTGAGGGGGTGGGTGGCGCCGACGGTGACGGTCAGGGTGCCGTCGGCGGCCTGGCGGGCGAGTTCGGCGAGGCGGGTGGCGTCGCGGCGCTGGGGGCCTTCGGAGAAGACGATGCCGAGGTCGCGGGCGCGGAAGTCGGCGGTGGTGACGATGCGGTCGGTGGTGCCGCGCAGGGTGATGGAGTCTTCCAGGGCGCCCTTGCCGGCGGCGTCCAGGACGGCGTCGATGCCGTCGGGGGCGAGGGCGCGGACGCGGTCGACGAGGTGGTCGCCGTAGACGAGGGCGGTGGCGCCGAGGGAGGTGACGTAGTCCTGGTTGGCGGGGCTCGCGGTGCCCAGGACGCGGGCGCCGCGGGCGACGGCGAGCTGGACGGCGATGGTGCCCAGCGCGCCGGAGGCGCCGTGGATGAGCAGGGTCTCGCCGGCTGTGAGGTTGAGGAGGTCCAGGGCGCGGTCGGCGCCGTCGCCGGCGACGGGGAGGGCGGCGGCCTGGGGGAAGGTGAGGGTGGCGGGTTTGGGGGCGAGGACGGTGGCGTCGGCGAGGGCGTACTGGGCGTAGGAGCCGGTGTCGGACCAGCCGAGGACGTCGTCGCCGATCTTGAGGTTGTGCACGCCGTCGCCGAGGGCGTCGACGGTGCCGGCGATCTCGCCGCCGGGGACGGCGGGCAGGGTGGTGGGGAAGATGGCTTCCATGGCGCCGGAGCGGATCTTGCCGTCGACCGGGTTGACGCCGATGGCGCGGATGCGGACGCGGACCTGGCCGGGGCCGGGCTGGGGGATCTCCAGGTCCGCCTCGTGCAGGACCTCGGTGCCGCCGAACGTGTCGAAAACGATGGCCTTCATGACCGTAACTCCCAAGTGGTTGAGTGGTGTGGTGAGCTTCAAGGAATGTGCCGGGACGCGTCGTCCGGACGGGAGCGCAGTGGCGCTGCCTCGTGCCGTCACCCGGCGCTGAGCGGCATCCGCCTGCTGCTGTTCTGCGCCTCGATGACGTGGACGCACCGGTCGAGGGCGGCTGTCATGTAGCGGCGCCAGAGCGGGGCGAAGGGACCGGCGAGGATCCAGCGGCGGCCGGGCAGCGGCTTGAACTCGTAGGTCCAGCGGATGAGGGTGCCGTCGCCGTCGGGGTTGACATTGAACTCGCCACGGACCCCGGCCGCGAGACGGGCGAGGACATTGGTGAAGTTGGTCAGTTGGTAGGCGAAGCTCGCGTCCGGTACGTACTCGGTGAGTTCTTCATCGGCTTGGGAGCCGTCGTCGAACTGGGGGTTTCTTCGCGCCCCCACGTGGTCCCAGCTCTCGGTCTGGTTCTCGACGCTGCTGATCCCGGGGAAGGGGGCCACCGGGCGGAAGACGGTGGGGAGGTCGATGGGCACCAGGACGGGAAACGCGTCCCGGGGCGCGACGCGGGTGCGCTGCTGGACGGTGATGGTGACGGTGCGGTCGTCGGGGCCGATGAGGAGAGTGGTCATGGTCAGCTCGCAAGGGCGGTGGGGACGGTGGACAGGGCCGGGTAGTCGGTGTAGCCGCGGTGGTAGCCGCCGTAGAAGGTGGCCGGGTCGGGCTCGTTGAGCGGGGCGCCCGTACGGATGCGGTGCGGCAGGTCGGGGTTGGCCAGGGCCGCGGCGCCGACGGCGCCGACGGCGACAGGGGTCCAGAGAGCCATGTGAGAAGTGCTTTCTGCGCTGGACACGTACGGAGCCGTACGTGTGTGGGGTGGCGCCGGCGGGGTCAGAGGGAGGCGAGGGCGCGCACGCGGTCGGCGAAGGCCCGGCGGGCGACGTCGGTGGTGGGGGCGATGGAGTCGAACTCATGCGGGACGCCCGGGTGGAGGTGGAACTCCACGGGTACGCCGGCGCGGCTGAGTTCGAGGGCGTAGGCGAGGTTCTCGTCGCGGAAGGCGTCGAGCTGGCCGACCTCGATGTAGGCGGGCGGCAGACCGGTCGCGTCGTCGAGCCTGGCCGGGGCGGCCGCGGCGGGCACGTCGGGTCCGCCCGCGGCGTCGCCGAGCAGAGCCGGCCACGCGGTGCGGCTGTCGTCGTAGGACCACAGGAGGTAGGGCTCGATGTGCGGGTCGGGCGCGGGGGTGCGGTCGTCGAGCATCGGCATGAGCAGGATCTGCCGGGCGACGGCCGGGCCGCCGCGCTCCCGGGCGAGGATCGACAGCCCCGCGGCCAGACCGCCGCCCGCGCTGTCGCCCATCACCCCGATCCGCGCGGGATCGACTCCCAGCTCGTCCGCGTGTTCGTGCAGCCAGCGCAGGGCGGTGTACGCGTCCTCGAGCGCGGCGGGGAAGGGGTGTTCGGGGGCGCGGCGGTACTCGACCGACAGCATCGGCACCCCGCTGGCGGAGACGTAGCGGGCGACGGGCCCGTCGAACAGGTCGATGTGCCCAAAGATGTAGCCGCCGCCGTGGAAGAACAGCGCGGCGGGTCCGGCCGGGGCGCCCGTCTTGGCGTACCAGCGCATCGTGATCCGCGTGGTGTCGTCGGTGGTGGCGTAGTACTCGGTCGTCGTGACGTCGGCCGGCGTCGGCTGGGCCGCCGAGGCGGCGCCGATGATCGGCTCCCACATGGCACGCCGTGCGGCGATGTCGCCGACCGGCGGAGGGGTGGCGCCCGCCATGGCCTCGGCCATGGGGGCGAACACGCGGGCGAACTCGGGGTCAAGGCTGAGAGACATGGCTGTATCGGCTTTCTCGGGTAGTGGGTGGGGCGGAGCCGCCGCCGGTCAGGGGCGGCCGACGGCGACCAGCAGTTGCAGCTTGGCCTGGCTGGGAGAGCCGGGTTCGGCGGTGAAGATCAGGAGCGTCTGGCGCTGTTCGGGATCCAGCACCCTCTCGGAGTACAGCTCCAACTCCCCGAGTTCGGGGTGCAGGTAGCGCTTCAGGTCGTGGTGATGGGTCACCCCCACCTCGTGCAGCCGCCAGACCCGTGCGAACTCCGTACTGGAGTCCAGCAGGGCCGCGACGATCTCCCCGGCCTTCCCCGTGGGATCGGACGTGTACGCGTCCCGGATCCCCGCGGCGAACACCCTCCCCCGCAGCGCATGGTCCTCGACGGGATACAGGCCACGGATCCGCGGATCGCCGGTGAACCAGCGGTAGACCACGTACCGGGCCAGGCCGGAGTACTGCGTGAAGTCACCCAGCAACGCGATGGCCGGGCGCGTCTGCAGAAGCGCCTCACCGAACCGCGACAGCAATATCGCCGGTACGTCGGAGAGGCTGGTGAAGACCCGCATCATCGTCGGGCTGACGTGGTCGTCCCGGACGATCCGCCGCGGCGCCGCGATCCCGCCGAGGACGAAAAGATGGTCCCGCTCGCTCAGGTTGAGCCGCAAGGCCCGGGCCAGCGCGACGAGCATCCGCTCCGACGGCGCCGGACCACGCTGCTGCTCGATCCGGCTGTAGTAGTCGGCCGACATCCCGGCCAGCGCCGCCACCTCCTCGCGCCGCAGCCCGCCGGTGCGCCGCCGCGGCCCGCGAGGCAGCCCCACGTCCTCCGGCTGCAACACCTCACGACGCGCACGCAGAAAATCCGCCAGCAACGCCCGGTCCATCGCCCGCCCTCCCCTGTTCGACACGTCGATCCTGACGTGGCCGGTGAGGCGGATGAAGGCTCATTTCAACCAGGGACAAGTTGTCCGTGGACGGGCGGACCGGTGGTCTGTCGCGGCTTCGGCCAGTACCGCGGTGTGGCCGTAGCCCGAGTGATAGGCGACGGCGACGGTCGGGCGCTGGGACGAAGTTCCGGTCATGGCGGGCTCCTTGTGGGCGGCGGGGACGCGAAGCGGTCGACGCGGGCGCCGACGTGGCGTTCGTGAACGTGGAGGACATCAGCGACGAGCAATGGCAACAGCTGGACGGGGCCGACGCAATCATCTTCGGCTCCCCCACCTACATGGGCGGCGCCTCCGCCGGTTTCCATGCCTTCGCCGAGGCCACCAGCCGCCGGTTCGTCGAGGGACGCTGGGCGGACAAGCTCGCCGCCGGGTTCACCAACTCCGCCTCCAAGAGCGGCGACAAGAGCAACACGCTCGCCTTCTTCGCCGCACTCGCGGCCCAGCACCAGATGCTCTGGGTCAGCCTGGGCCTCGCCCCCGGCTGGAACAGCACCACCGCCTCCGAGAACGACCTGAACCGGCTCGGATTCTGGGCCGGGGCGGGCGCGCAGACACCCATGGACGGCGGGGTCGACACCGTTCACGCCGCCGACATCGCCACCGCCGAACACCTCGGCGCGCGGGTGAGCCGTCACGCGGCGGCCATGAAGGCGGGCCGCCTCGCCCTCACCACGGCGGCCTGACCCTTGCCAACAGCGGTCGCCGTGACGGCCGACCTCCGCCTTCTCTCAGGACGACGGCCGCGATGACACGCCGTACGTACGTCATGCAGGGGCGTGCCAGTGACACCCGCGGCGGCTCGGTCGACGCCGCCTGACTCACACGTGTGCACACCCGGGCGCCGTACATGGCTGGGCGGGAGCCATGTACGGCGCCCGGGTGTTCGTTGCCGCCTGCTACTCGCACAGGGCCCGTCACAGGCGGACGGGCCACCCCGACCGGGCCGGGCGGCTCAGCGGGTGAGGGCGCCCAGGGCCAGGTCCAACGACCGCATGGAGGCGTCGGCGTCCTTCGCGACCTTGCCGCGCAGGGCGCCTCCCTCGAAGGCGTCGATGAGGAAGGCCGCCAGGTCGCGGGCGGGCGCGGAGGACGTGATGTCCCCGGCCCGCTGGCCCTCTTCGATGATGCCCGTCAAGGCGTCGATCCAGTCGGTGATGCTGCCGCGGACGGCCGAACCGACCTCCTCGCCCGCCGTCGGGGCCTCACTCGCCATGGTGACCAGCAGACAGCCGAACTCGATGCCGGTCCCCTTCGTACGGGCCGCCTGCCCGGCGAAGTGTGCCCGCAGCCGCTCCACCGCCGGGCGCTCGTCCGCCGCCTCCAGCATCGTGAAGTCGGTGCGACCGCTGTAGCGGCGGACGATCTCCGCGGCCAGCGCCTGCTTGCTCTTGAAGTGGTTGTAGAACGAGCCCTTCGGCACGCCGGCAGCGTCGGTGATGTCCTGCACGCTCGCTCCGTTAAACCCCTGTCGACGGAACACGGTCTCCGCGTGCTCGACCAGCTTTTCCTTGACGCTCACTCGAGGCATGTCTCCCAATATGGCCGGTCGCCTTAGGCCCGTCAAGCGGTGCCGCTTGACCTTTAAGACGACCGGTCATATTGTCCTGCCGAGCGATCGGCCTCGCCGCCGACGCCACAAGAAAGGAAGAGACCATGGCAGAAGACACCGCCGCCCGTCCCGGCCCCAGACTTCCGCTGAACACGTTGGGTGCGGGGCTCGGTCTGGCCGGTCTCGCGGGCACCTGGACCGCGGCCGACGGGCTCCTGGGGGCACCTGCCGTGGTCGGCGACGCGCTCTGGGTCGTGGCAGCCGTGGTCTGGGCGCTCATCCTCACGCGCTACCTCACGACCGCTGGGCCGCACGGGCTCGCGGAAGACCTGCGCAACCCGGTCGCCGGTCCGTTCGCGGCGCTGGCGCCCGCCGTCGCGTCACTGCTGAGCGCCCGGCTGGCGGACGAGCAGCCCGCGCTGGGCCGACTCCTGGTCTGGATCGCGCTGGCGTTCAGTGCCGCGTTCGGGGCCTGGTTCGTGGCCACGCTCCTGACCGTGCCGCGCGAAGCGGTGTCCTTGCACGGTGCGTACTTGCTGCCCACCGTGGCGGCCTCGTTGATCGCGGCCCAGTCCGTCGCCGCCATCGGTCATCGGGAGGCCGCTACCGCCCTGTTCGCCGTCGGCATCGTCTTCTGGGTGCTGATCGGGGCACTGCTCCTGACACGTTTCGCCACCGGACCCGCGATCCCGGTCCCGCTCCTGCCGACGCTCGCGGTGTTCTCCGCGCCCCCGGCGGTCGCCGGCAACGCCTGGTGGGCCATTGCCGGACCCGTCCGGGACGAGGTACAGACCGCCCTCCTCGGCACCCTCGCCGCCCTCCTGCTCCCCCACCTCTTCCTGCTGCCCCGCTACCTGCGGATGGACTTCACCCTCGGCTTCTGGGCCTTCACGTTCACCATCGCCGCCAGCGCGACCTACGGGCTGCGCATGCTCTCGCTGTCCACGTCGGCCTGGAGTACCGCTCTGAGCTGGACGATCCTCGCTCTGGCCACCGGACTGATCGGCGCCATAGCCGTCCGTTCCCTCGCCGTCCTGCCCCGGCCGCACCGGCACTTGCGGCACGGGCACGTCCAGCACATCTGAGCCGGTCGGCGCCGCGAAGGGGCCGCCGCAGAGGCGGACCCTTCGCGGTGCCTGTGCCGAGGCCGGGTGACTCGTACGGGGATCGCAACCGTTGCCGTCAGCGGGTCAGTGCAGGACTTTGCCCTTGGCTCGCTGGAACTCCTCCTCCGAGATGTCGCCGCGCTCCTTGAGCTGGGACAGCTTCGTCAGCTCGTCGGCCTGCGTGGCGCGCGATGCGTCGTTCGCCGCGGTCCGGCGTACGTACGCGTCGAAAGCCTCCTGGCGGGCCTGTGCGGCGGTCGTCTCGCGGTGGCCCATGCCGCGGCCCCGGACGAGGACGTAGACGAAGACCCCGAGGAAAGGCAGCACGATCACGAAGATGATCCAGGCCGCCTTGGCCCATCCGTTCAGCTCGTCGTCACGGAACAGGTCACCGAAGATGCGGAAGAGCAGGAAGAACCAGAGGATCCACAGGAACAGCCACAACGTGGTCCAGAAGACGCCGAGCATCGGATAGTCGTACGCGAGGGTGACGGAATCAGCCACGATCTCCTCCTTCCTGACACCGTTCGTCCGAACGGTGTGCTGCCGCGGGCCTGCCGGGTTGTGAACACCACCGAAGCGGCATCGCGACCTTGCACCTTCTCCGCGGCAGTTGCCTGCCATTGAGCGGCGTGACGACCGCAATGGCATCACCCGCACAAGGTGAGCTACGGGAGGCGGAACGCGCCGGTCGCCTCCCGCACCACCCTGACCCGTCCGGCGCTCACCGTTCCCGGTGCCGTTCACGTATGGCGACCTCGCCCTGGTCGGTCAGGCCGTTGATTGGGGCTGGTCTGCTTCGACGTGCAGCAGGACCGGATCAGGCGGTCTTGAGGGGAGCCCCGGGTCGGCGGTAGCCGGTGGGGGCTGGGGCGATGCCGGTGGTAGTCCTCAGTGGCCGACCGCTGCCAGGAACTGGAGCTTTTGATGGCTCGGGGAACCGGGTTCGGCGGTGAAGACGAGCAACTGCTGGCACTGCTCGGGGTCGACCAGCATCTCGGAGTAGAGCTCCAACTCCCCCAACTCCGGGTGCAGGTAGCGCTTCAGGTCGTGGTGGTGGGTCACCCCCACCTCATGCCGCTTCCAGATCTCCGCGAACTCGGGACTCGCCTCCAGCAGGGCCGCGACGATCTCCCCTGCCTTCCCCGTGGGGTCGGACGTGTACGCCTCCCGGACCTCCGCGGCGAACACCCTCCCCCGCACCTCATGATCCTCCGCCGGATACAGCCCACGTATCCGCGGATCACCGGTGAACCAGCGATAGGCCAGATACCGGGACAGCCCCGAGTACTGCGTGAAGTCACCCAGCAACGCCACCGCCGGACGCGTCTGCAGAAGCGCCTCACCGAACCGCGACAGCACAATGGCGGGCACGTCCGACAGCCCGGCGACGATCCGCATCATGGTGGGACCGACATGGTCGTCCCGGACGATCCGCTGCGGCGCCGCGATCCCGCCGAGGGCGAAGAGATGGTCCCGCTCGCTCAGGTTGAGCCGCAACGCCCGGGCCAGTGCGACGAGCATCCGCTCCGACGGCGCCGGACCACGCTGCTGCTCGATCCGGCTGTAGTAGTCGGCCGACATCCCGGCGAGCGCCGCCACTTCCTCGCGCCGCAGCCCACCGGTGCGCCGCCGCGGCCCGCGAGGCAGCCCCACATCCTCCGGCTGCAACACCTCACGACGCGCACGCAGAAAATCCGCCAGCAACGCCCGGTCCATCGCCCGCCCTCCCCTGTTCGACACGCCCATACTGGCGCATGCCGAAAACCCCATGAAGGCCGCCCTTAACCGGGGACTGTTTATCCCTGGCTCAGGAAAGGTTCCGCGGATCTCATCGGGAACCTCGTCGTGACGGTCGGCGTCTTCTGGCGAAAGATCATGGTCGTAGGAGAGGAACCACGATGGGCCAGCGCGAACAAGACCGGGGCGCCGAGGCCCCGCCGACCGCGGACGCCCCCTGGTGGGCCGGTCTCGGTCCGCTGGGCGGGGTCGTCCTCGTCGCGATCGGCTTGGCACTGCTGCTGTGGCTCGTGTGGGGCAGCGCGGCCGGTGACAACTGGTCCCAGTACTACGGAGCCGCCAAAGTCCTGGCCATCGGCTCCGTCGTCGCCGGTACGACACTTCTGGCCCGAGGCCGGGAGCGCCACGGGTAGGACGCCGTCGGCGCCGAGGTTTTCATACCCCTCCCGCCTGGCTGGTTGCCACACCCCGGGCAGGGTCACGGGCGACGAGGTGACGGCCGCACTCGACCTGTGCGAGCGCAAGGGCGACTTCCGGGCTCACGTCTCGCGCTGGGGCTCGTACGCCTCCGGTTGCAGCCCGAACGTCCAGGCGACGCCCTCGCGCGCGGTTCTCGTGCGCGGTGGCACGCGCAGCCAGTACGTGCGGTGCGTGCCGTCGGGCTCCGGGGTGGAGTTGACGACCTCGACCATCACCACGTCCTCGTCGCCGGGGAGCTGGACCCGCCACAGCACGCCGGTCTCGTCCCGGTGCACGGGCTCCGCGCCCGACTCCGTCAGATAGCGGTCGTACCCGAAGTGCTCCAGCATCACGCGGCGCAGTTCCGCGTTCTCCTCGTCCCGGATGCGTTGCGGGGTCAGTCCGGCGAGCCCGGCGAGGAAGTCGGCGGGCACCGGCATGCCGCGCCAGGCGTGCAGCGCGAATCCGTCGGGGAAGGCCAGGGCGGGGCCGGTGGCGCTGTCGAGGCGGCCCGCCTCGTCGCGGTGCAGCTCCGTGGGACGCTCGCACACCACGGCCACCCGCTCGTACGGCCACCACCAGCCGGCCGACCGGGCCACCTGCGCCAGCCCGGCCAGCCGGGCTTCCGACTCCGCGCCGGACGAGTCGAACGCGCTGAGCCAGGCGGCCTCGTGCTGCCCGAGCACCGCGTCCAGGAGCGTCAGCCGGATCGCGGTCTCGCTCCTGCGGTCCCGTGCGCCCGCCACGGTTCTGGACGGCGCGGCCAGCTCCTCCACGATGCCCGTCCGGATGCGGTCGACCAGCATCTGCGTGGTGTCCCACAGGCGGCCTCCCGTGGCGTTCCAGTGTGCACCCCAGCCGCCCGGGCCCAGCCGCGCGTGCAACCGGTCACGGGCTTGCGCCCATGGCCTGTTGCGCACCGCGTCGCGTACGGAGGCGCCCAGCTCCTCCTTTTCGGCGAGCTGTACGAGCAGCAGTACGGCGGCGCGCGGCGAGTCCGCCCACAGGATGCGCGCGGGCTCTTGCAGCCCGGCCGCGCGGTAGGCGTGCCGCACACCGGCCTCGGCCGCCGCCCGGTCGGCGGGCCCGGTGGCGGCGGCGACCGCCCGCCAGTGCGCCAGGTCAGCGCTGGCGCTCCCCGCGTCCTCCTGAGCCTCGTCCACCCCGACCGGTGAGTCCGCTCCCGCCGTTCGCGCCATGGCCGTTGTCTCCGCCGTTCCCGCTATGGCCGTTGCTTCCGCCGTTCCAGTCATTCCCGTCGTTGCCGCCGTTCCCGTCGCTCCTGCCATGGCCGTTGCCGCCGTTGCCGCCGTTGCCGCCGTTCCCGTCGCCCCCGCCATCGCCGTCGTCGCCGTCGTCGCCGTCATCTGCCGTGCCCCCATCGTGTCGGTCATCCCCCGCATCTCCCGTCCGCGCTCACCCGTCGTCCCGGCCGCCGCTCAGTCCGCCACGATCCGCACCGATCCCGGCACGTACTCGCGCTGCCGGATCACCCGGTACCAGCCCTTGGGCAGCGGTATCGCCGCGTGCTCCTCGTGCACCACCCGTCCGCCGTCGGGCAGTTGGAGGAGCAGCGGTCCGAACGGGCCGGGCTCGCGCACCAGGCGGCCGGGGCCGACGACCGCGTGGGCGTGGCCCGTGACCTCGCCCAGCGCGAGCACCATCCGTCCGCGGGCGTCCCGCGGCTCGTCGGGGGCGTCCGCGACGTGCGGGGGCACCGCACCCTCCGCGAGCGGCACGATCAGCACGTCTCCCTGCCGGAACATGGCTCTCCCGTCCCGCGGTCCGCCGAGTGCGGCCGCGTCGTCACCGACCGTAGAGGCAGGGTCTGACAACGGCGGCCGGGCGGCGCCCCGCGGCGGGCGTTGTCGGTGCCGGTTGATACAACTTCATTCCATCGGATATCGCGGACGGCGTGAACGGATCGAGAACGGGGCGGACATGGCCATCGGAAACCACCTGCGGGAGCTGCACGGCCTGCCCGTCTTCGACTTCCCGGCGGTGGACGCGAAGCACACCTCGGCGCTGCCCGCCGCCGACGCCGTCGCGTGGCGGGTCTCCGTCGGTTCCTACGACAGCCAGGAGTCGTGGCCGGAGGCGTTCGCCCGGTTCGCTGAGGCAGTGGACCTCGGCCGCGTCAGGGCGCTCGTGGTCGGCTCGTGGAGCGAGCCGTTCGAGAGCGGTCCCGAGCCGGTCGTCGCGGCGCTGCTCGAGGCGCGCGAGCGGCTGACGGCGCTGCGCGCGCTGTTCCTCGGGGACATCGTCTTCGAGGAGTGCGAGATCTCCTGGATCATCCAGGGTGACGTGTCCCCGCTGCTCGACGGCTTCCCGGAGCTGACGGAGTTCGGGGTGCGCGGCGGGACCAGCCTGGCGTTCCCGGCGGTGCGCCACGAGCGGCTGCGCTCCCTCACCGTGCAGACGGGTGGTCTGCCCGCCGAGGTGGTGCGCGGCATCGCGGCCAGCGACCTGCCCGCCCTGACCCGGCTGACCCTGTGGCTGGGCACCTCGGACTACGGCGGTGACTCCACCGTGGCCGACCTGGAGCCCTTCCTGACGGGCAGTCGGCTCCCGGCGCTGAAGCACCTGGCGCTGTGCGACAGCGAGATCCAGGACGAGATCGCGGCGGCCGTGGCGGCCGCCCCGGTGGTGGCCCGGCTCGACACGCTCGACCTGTCGATGGGCGTCCTCACCGACGAGGGCGCCACCGCGCTCCTCGCGGGTCAGCCGCTCACGCATCTGAGCAAGCTCGATCTGCACCACAACTACCTGAGCGACGGGCTGCGTCAGCGTTTCCTGGACACTCTGGTGCCCGCGGGCGTACAGGTCGACCTCGACGCCGACGACGCGGACGAGGACCAGGACGGGGACACCGTGTGGCGGTACGTCTCGGTCGGCGAATGACCGGGCGGAACGGGCGGAGCACACCGGTGGGGCCGGACGGCGCCCGGGACGTGGCAGGCGCGGCGGCGCCCCGCCCGGCGCCGCTGCGTCTCGCGGTCGTCGGCAACCCGGACAACCGCCGGGTGGCGCTGTTCACGGCCGCCGTGCGGGATGCCGGGCTGCCGGCGCCGCGCGTGGTCGCGTGGCGGGACGTCCTGCGCGACGGCGGGGCCTCGTTCGCCTCCGACGAGATCGTGCGGATCGACTCGGCGGGCGAGGACGAGGAGGTCGAGCGCGCCTTGCGGGGCGTGTCCGATCCGACGCGCGTGGAGGGCGGCGCCCGGTGGTACCGGCGGTTCCTGACGGCTGTGCGCTCCCTCGACGGCGGTGTCCGGCTCGACGACCCCGACGACGTCGCCGTGCTCTTCGACAAGCGCCGCTGCCATCGCGTCCTCGCCGCTGCGGGGGTGGCCGTCCCGCCCTCCCCCACGTCCGGCGGCGCCGTCCGGGTGCGCGGCTGGGACGACGTACGGGCGCTGATGGCGGAGCACGGGATGCCCCGGGTGTTCGTCAAACCGGCCCACGGTTCCTCGGCCTCCGGTGTGCTCGCCCTGGAGACGGCCGGGCCCGGCCGCGTTCGCGCCACGACATCCGTGGAGTTGGCGGACGGTGCCCTGCACAACTCCCTGCGCGTACGGCGCTACACGCGCGAGAGCGACATCGCGGCGATCGTCGACGCGCTGGCCCCCGACGGGCTGCACATCGAGCGCTGGCTGCCGAAGGCTTCGTTGCACGGACGCGCGGCCGACCTGCGTGTCGTCGTGGTCGCGGGCCGCGCCACGCACGCGGTGGTGCGCACCAGCCGGACCCCTCTCACCAACCTCCACCTCGGTGGTCTGCGCGGGGAGCTTTCCACCGCGCAGGCCGCGGCGGGCGCGTCCTGGGCGCACGCCCTGGAGCTGTGCGAGCGCGCCGCCGCCTGTTTCCCCCGCACTCTCTGCGTCGGCGTCGATCTGCTGCCCTCCGTGGGCTGGCGGCGCTTCGCCGTCGGTGAGGTCAACGCCTTCGGCGATCTGCTGCCGCGCCTGACCGGGCTACCCGGCAGCGGCGCGGAGGGTCAGGACACCTACGCGGCCCAAGTCGCCGCTGTGCTCCGTCACTTCGGCGACGTCGAGCACCCCGCGTCAGCGCCGGCCGCGTTCGGCACCCCGCGCCAGGTGAATTCTGCCGCCGCACACCCGCTCGCAAGGACCCTCGATGCCCGTATCTGACACCACCTCGCCGCCACCCGCCGCCGCCTCCTCGACCACCACGGACGGTGTGCTGGCCGATCCCGACATGAACGAGGTGGTGGGCCGCGACGACCTCCTGCTGCTCACCCTCGACACCCTGCGCCACGACGTGGCGGTCGAGCTGGCCGAGGCGGGCCGCATCCCCCATCTGGCACGGCATCTGCCGGGCGGCACCTGGGAGAAGCGGCACGCCCCGGGCAGTTTCACGTACGCCTCCCACCAGGCCATGTTCGCCGGTTTCCTCCCCACTCCCGCGACGCCCGGCCCGCATCCGCGGCTGTTCGCGGCGCGGTTCGCGGGCAGTGAGACCACGGCGGGCCGCACCTATGTCTTCGACACCCCGGACCTGGTGTCGGGCCTGGCCGCGGCCGGGTACCGGACCGTGTGCATCGGCGGCGTCGGCTTCTTCAACCGGCAGGGCGCCCTCGGCAATGTCCTGCCCGGCCTGTTCCAGGAGAGCCACTGGGAGCCGGAGTTCGGGGTCGCCTCACCGACGTCGTTCGAGTCGCAGGTCGCGCGCGCGGAGCAGGTCGTCTCCCGACTTCCGCACGAGCAGCGGCTGTTCTTGTTCGTCAACGCGGCGGCGCTGCACCAGCCCAACTGGTTCCACCTGCCGGGCGCCACGCGCGCGTCGGGCGACACCCGGCAGAGCCATGCCGCCGCCCTGGAGTACATCGACCGGCACGTGGGGCGGCTGTTCGCGGCGATGAGCACGCGCCGCCGCTGCTTCGCCATCGTCTGCTCCGACCACGGCACGACGTACGGGGACGACGGCTACACCGGCCACCGCCTCGGCCATGAAGCGGTCTGGACCGTGCCCTACGCCCACTTCTTCCTGGAGCCGACCGCATGACCGCCCTCAGCACCGAAGCGGCCGGACACACCGGCAGCGCGCCCGTCGACGTCCCGCGCCCGTACCAGAGCTACGTCTACGCGTACCCGCACAAGACCGCGTACCGGCCGCTGCCGGACCGCCCCGCGCTCCGAGACCTCTGGCGCGACGAGCTCAAGGGCGCGCTCTCCCTCTATATGCACATACCGTTCTGCGAGGTCCGCTGCGGCTTCTGCAACCTGTTCACACGTATCGGCGCCCCGGACGAGCTGACGGGCCGCTACCTGGACGCCATGGAGCGGCAGGCGGTGGCGGTGCGCGAGGCGCTCGGGGACGGCCCGGACGTGCGCTTCGCCAACGCGGCGTTCGGCGGCGGCACGCCCACGTTCCTCGACGCGGACGAGCTGGCCCGGCTGTGCGACATCGCGGAGCTGCGCATGGGCGCGGACCTCAGGACGGTGCCGCTGTCCGTGGAGACCTCCCCCGCGACGGCCACCGCCGACCGGCTCGCGGTCCTCGCCGAGCGCGGCGCGACCCGGCTCAGCATCGGCGTGCAAAGCTTCGTCGACGCGGAGGCCCGCGCCGCCGTCCGGCCGCAGCGCCGCGCGGACGTGGAGGCGGCCCTCACCCGCATCCGGGACACGGACGTCCCGGTCCTGAACATTGACCTGATCTACGGCATCGACGGCCAGACCCCGGCGAGCTGGCGCGCCTCCCTCGACGCGGCGCTCGCCTGGCGCCCCGAGGAGCTGTACCTCTACCCGCTCTACGTCCGGCCGCTGACCGGCCTGGACCGTGGCGCAGCCCCGCTCACCGACCGGGCCTGGGACGAGCAGCGCCTCCGCCTTTACCGGCAGGGCCGCGACCACCTTCTGGAGCACGGCTACGAGCAGGTGTCGATGCGCATGTTCCGGCGCGCGGACGCCCCCGCGCAGGGCCCGGACGACTACGCCTGCCAGACCGACGGCATGATCGGCCTGGGCTGCGGCGCCCGCTCGTACACCTCGTCCCTGCACTACTCCTTCGAGTACGCCGTCGACATGCGGAAGATCCGCGCGATCATCGACGACTACACGGCCACCCCGTCGCGGGAGTTCGCGCGGGCGCGCCACGGGCGCCGCGTCGACGGGCACGAGGCGCGCCGCCGCCATCTGCTGCAGTCGCTGTTGCAGGCCGTCGGCGCGCCGCTGGACGACTACCGAGACCGGTTCGGCACGGACCCGTTCGACGACTTCCCCGCCGAGCTGGCGGCGTTCGCCGCGCGCGGCTGGCTGGAACCGTACGACGCGTCCGACGACGAGGGGCGGCTGCGGCTGACGCCGGAGGGCCTGGCGCACTCGGACGCGCTCGGTCCTGAGCTGTTCTCCCCCGAGGTGCGTGCCGCGATGGCCGCGTACGAGCCGAGGTGACCGGCCGATGGACCTGACGCTGCTGTACCGGGGGCCGCTGTCCTCCTGCGACTACGACTGTCCGTACTGCCCGTTCGCCAAGCGCCGCGACTCCCCCGCCCAGCTGCGGGCGGACCGGGCGGCGCTCGGGCGGTTCACCGACTGGGCGGCCGGTCAGCGCGAGGACCGGCTGTCCGTGCTTTTCACGCCGTGGGGCGAGGGGCTGGTGCGGTCCTGGTACCGCAAGGCGATGGTCGAGCTGTCGCACCACGAGCACGTCGCGCGCGTCGCCATCCAGACCAATCTGAGCTGCCGCACCGAGTGGCTCGCCGAGGCGGACCTGGAGACGCTGGCCCTGTGGTGCACGTTCCACCCCGGGCAGACGCCGTACGAGCGCTTCCTCGGCAAGACACGTGAACTGGCGCGGCGGGGTGTTCGGTTCAGCGTCGGCGTGGTCGGCTTCCCCGACCATCTCGAGCAGGCCCGCGCACTGCGCAAGGCGCTGCCGTCCGAGGTGTACCTGTGGGTGAACGCGGCGGAGGGCCGCACCTACACGGACGAGGAGGCCGATGCGTGGACGGCGGTCGACCCCCTCTTCCCGTACAGCAGGCATCCGCACCGCTCGGCGGGGCTGCCCTGCCGGACCGGTTCCTCGGTCGTCTCGGTGGACGGCGAGGGCAGGGTGCGCCGCTGCCACTTCGTCCGGGGCGAACTGGGCAATCTGTACGACGGTTCCTGGCGTGCGGCGCTCGGCCCCCGGGCGTGCCCGCTGGCGGTCTGCGACTGCCACATCGGCTACGTCCATCTGGAGACGCTGCCGCTGTACGACGTCTTCGCGGGCGGGATCCTGGAGCGGATACCGGCGACGCCGCCCCATGAGATGCCGCATGAGATCAGGACGTCACCTCCGGCCGGCTGAGACGCGCCTCGCACACTCGCTTGACGATCACGCCGCGATGGCGGTGACCAGCAGGCCCTTCTCCGCCATCCAGCGGCCCTCCAGAAGGGGGGCCGCCGGGACGCGCAGGCGCGCGGTGAAGACGGGGCTGTCCGCGTCGAAGGCCAGCTCGGCGTCCTCGAACTCCAGGCGCTGTCCGGTGTGCGGGTACCAGCTCTTGTACACGGCCTCCTTCATGCTGAACAACGCGCGGTCCCAGCGCACGTGCGGGCGCCGTACGAGCAGGTGCCGTACGAGTCGCAGTTCGGAGGGGAGCGCGATGGATTCCAGTACGCCGTGCGGGAGCGGGGCGTCGGGCTCGGCGTCGATGCCCAGGAGTCGCAGGTCGGCGACGGGGGCGACGACCGCCGCCCGGTAGCCGGCGCAGTGGGTGAGGCTGCCGAGCACCGCCGCGGGCCAGCGGGGGGCGCCGTACCGGTCCGGGAGGATCGGCACGGGCGGCAGGCCGAGCCGGGCCAGGGCCTCGCGGGCGCACCGCCGTACCGTGGCGAACTCCTGTCGGCGCGAGTCCACGGCCTGCTCGACGAGCCGGGCCTCCTGCGGGTAGAGGTCCGTGGCCTCCGGTGGGTCGTGGAAGGCTTCGGCGACCGCGACCCCCTGCGGGAGAATGTGTTCGATCATGTCACCGGCTCCTCGTTCACATCACCGGTCCGCGCACCCGGCAGGGGTCAGCATGGCGCGTTCTCGGCCGTCGGGTGCCCGTTCGGCCCGAGCGCGGTGCCCGCCGCCTTGCGCAGGGCGTCCACGCGGTCGGTCCTCTCCCAGGTGAACTCGGGCAGTTCGCGGCCGAAGTGGCCGTAGGCGGCCGTGCGGGAGTAGATCGGGCGGAGCAGGTCGAGGTCGCGGACGATCGCGGCCGGGCGGAGGTCGAAGACCTCGGAGATCGCCGTCTCGATCTTGTCCGTGTCGACCGTGTTCGTGCCGAAGGTCTCCACGAAGAGACCGACCGGCTCGGCCTTGCCGATCGCGTACGCGACCTGGACCTCGCAGCGCGCGGCCAGACCCGCGGCCACGACGTTCTTGGCGACCCAGCGCATCGCGTATGCGGCCGAGCGGTCGACCTTGGACGGGTCCTTGCCGGAGAAGGCGCCGCCGCCGTGGCGGGCGTAGCCCCCGTACGTGTCGATGATGATCTTGCGGCCAGTGAGGCCCGCGTCGCCCATCGGGCCGCCGATCTCGAAGCGGCCCGTCGGGTTGACCAGGAGGCGGTAGCCCTCGGTCTCCAGCTTGATGCCGTCGTCGACGAGCGCCTTCAGCTCCGGCTCCACGACGAACTTCCGGATGTCGGGGGCGAGCAGTGACTCCAGGTCGATGTCCGTGGCGTGCTGCGAGGACACCACCACCGTGTCGAGGCGCACCGCCGTGTCCCCGTCGTACTCGACGGTCACCTGCGTCTTGCCGTCGGGGCGCAGATACGGGACCGTGCCGTCCTTGCGGACCTGCGACAGCCGCTTCGACAAGCGGTGTGCCAGGAAGATGGGCAGCGGCATCAGCGTCGGCGTCTCGTTCGTCGCGTAGCCGAACATCAGCCCCTGGTCACCGGCGCCTTGCCGGTCCAGCTCGTCACCTTCCTTGCCGCCGGAGGCACCCTCCACCCGCGACTCGTACGCCGTGTCGACACCCTGCGCGATGTCCGGGGACTGTGCCCCGATCGACACCGACACCCCGCACGAGGCGCCGTCGAAGCCCTTCTTCGAGGAGTCGTAGCCGATCTCCAGGATCTTGTCGCGCACGAGCTGCGCGATCGGCGCGTACGCCTTGGTGGTGACTTCACCGGCCACGTGCACCAGGCCGGTGGTGATCAGCGTCTCGACGGCGACGCGGGAGGACGGGTCCTCCCGCAGCAGCGCGTCGAGGATCGTGTCGCTGATCTGGTCAGCGATCTTGTCGGGGTGACCTTCGGTCACGGACTCGGAGGTGAACAGGCGACGGGACACATCTCTCCAGTGGTTGTCGCGGCGGCCCGCGAGCGGGCGGCCGTACGGGCCTGTGGGCGGGCTGTGATCAGGTGTTCTGGAGGGCCAGCAGGCCCACGAGGAGCGCCACCACGGCCAGGGCCCCCGGGGCGATCAGCCCCTTGCGGTCGTGCGCCCGGACATGGAAGACGACGGCACCGGCGAAGTAGAGGATCACCCCCACGGCGGCGGCCACCGCCAGCGGCCGGAACGCCAGCCCCACGAGCAGGCCCACCGCTCCCGCGATCTCCAGCGCGGCGAGCCGTGGCAGCCAGGCGTCCGGCACGCCGATCCCCCGCATGCTCGCGACGAGAGCCTCCTGCCGCTTCAGCTTGGCCAGCGCCGAGCCCACGAGGACCAGCGACAGGACGACGGTGAGAAGGACGTAGTTGATGCTCACGGTTCTCCGGTTCTCCGGTTCTCTGGTTCTCCAGGGGGGAGGGACGGCGGTCGGCCGCGAGGGGACGGCCGTCCCCCATGTTTGCGTTCATGACACGAGGAGATCCCTAGAGCGTGCGCCGCCGGGGCCGGGGAAACGGCAGGCAACGATCACGAATATGCCTGGTGCGAGTCCTCGCACGGGTGGCATACTCGAATAACTGTCATGTTTGCTCACATCGCTGCCGTGTTCTTCTCCGTGGACTGCCTCGTGGTCCCGGGAGACAGCCTGACCCGCCTGGTCGAGGAACGCCTCGGGCTGCGCGGGCCCGCGAGCATGCACGAAGCGGAGGAGTCCGCACCGGAACGCTGGGCGGGCCTTCCCGAGCGGGACCTGCACACCCAACTCGCCGACGTGCCCGTGCTTGCCGGCGTCGAGGAGACCACCCGCTGGTGCTGGGACAACGGCCTCGTACCGGTCGTCTCCAGCCTCACGTGGGCACCGATCGGCGCCCACCTCGCCGAGCGCTACGGCTTCCACTCCTACTTCGGGCGGCCCCTGGACGCGGTGCGGGGCCGCTTCACGGGCGACAGCACCTCTGTGTCCGCCCTTCCCAGCGAGGCGGAGTGGGCGGTGCGGCGCGCGGACGAACTCGGCCTGACGGCACGGCAGTGCGCGGCGGTGGGCGCCTGCCAAGCCGATGTTCCCCTCTTCGGCTCGGTCGGCCTGGGCGTCGCCTTCAACGCCCGCGCCGGAGCGGACACCAGTGCGGCCCACCCGGTGGAGGGCGACGACCTGCGCGCCGTGATCCCCGCACTGGATTGCCTGACGGCCCGCAAGGTGTGACCCCGGCCGAGCCGGGAGGCAGGTCCGTGCTCAGAGTCCGCCCAGACGCCCCGCAGGGTCGTGCAGGCGTGCGGTCCACTCCGGGCCGCGCAGGGCGTCGGCGGCGTCCCGGGGAATGCTCAGGTGGACGTCGCGGCTGTGGTCGTCGTCGGGTGTGGGCGTGATGAGCACTGTCCACGGGATGGGGCTCGCCGGGTACTCGAACCAGAACGGGCGTCCGGCGCCGAACTCGACCGCGTAGACGGGTAGGCGGCTGGAGTTGTTCAGGGCGACCGTGTCTTCGAAGGCGTCCAGTGCCATGCGGCTGAACACGCGCCCCGAGCGGCCGCGCGTGCGCTGGGCCTCCAGGTAGGCGGCTTCCTGGCGCACCCGGTCGGGGGTGACGCGGTCCAGGGCCGTGCGCAGCGCCGTGGCGGTGTGCGCGAGGGGCTCCTCGCGCAGTGTGCGGGCGGGGAGGGTGGCCGTGGTGTTGGAGACGGCGTTGCCCCAGTAGCCGTCCGGGAGGCGGTCCTTGAGCACGGCGCGCAGTCCGACCACGATGCCCAGGCGTTCCTGCGCGTCGGGTTCCCGGTCGCGCAGCGCGCCGAGCACGCGCCACAGGTGTGCCCCGAGTGCGTCCCCGCTGGAGGCGGCCTGCTGGTCGCTCCCTTGTCCCGCCCGGGCCGTCTCGCGCAGGCCGAGGACTTCGTCGGCGGTGAAGCGGACGGTGAGGGTGCGCATCCGTCGGGCGCCCGCGTTGACCTTCCAGATGAACCCGAACTTCTGGCGTCCCGTGATCACGTCGTACTGCGGGTCGTCCGGCGCCGGGGGCACGCCGTCGGCGAGGCCGTCGAGCAGCGACCGGTCGTACGGCGCGGCGGGGCGCTCCTCGCCCGCGTGCGTGCGCGACCAGTGGAGCAGGAAGTCCAGGTAACCGCCGCCATCGACCACGGCGTGGTTGATGGAGACGCCGAGCACGGAGCCGCCTCCGCGCATGTGGGTGACCTTGACGGCCAGCAGCGGGGTGTCGTGGCCGACGACGCGGAAGGCGTTGACGGAGTGGAGGTAGCGGCGCAGGTCCGCCCGGGCGGGCCGGTCGGGGCCGTAGTCGGGCATGGGCCGGTCGGAGCGGGCGACCGCGAAGACCGCTCCGGCGTCGTCGCAGGCCACGCTGAGTCCGCCGTCCGCGTCGCGTTCGAGGCGTCCGGTGAGCAGCGGGTAGTGGGCGAGCGTGCGGCGCAGGGAGTCCTCGACGGCGTCGGCGTCCAGGGTCTGCCGGTAGAAGAAGGTGCGCGAGGTGGCGAACGTGCCGTTCATGAGGTCGTGCACACCGAGCCGGACGCGCTCGCCGGACGGTCCTCCCGAGCGCAGGACGACAGTGCGCTCCGGGTTGCCGGACGAGCGTCCGAATCGCATGGGCGTCTCCAGGGGAAAAGGGCGAAGGGCCCGTCGTGGCCCGCCGCTCCAGGCTGTCGTGCCCGGGTCGATGAATTCCCTAGAACCCGTGCGGGCGGTGCTTGCGGCGGCCAATGTTTGGTGGATCCCTAGATTCGGGCGGCGTCCCTGGCCGGGGGGCGGGAGCGCGTGCTGGTCTGGACTCCTCGGAACGATACGGGCGTGGGGACCCGCTTCGACTGCGAGCCGGCCGTCCGCCTCGTCCCCACCGGCACACACAGGAGGCCATCAGCCGTGGGGAACGACAACACCGAGATCCTCGACCTGGTCCGCGAGTACCACCGCTCCACCGTCTCGTCGGGGTTCGTGCCGGGCATCACCCCGGTGCTCGCCTCGGGGGCGGTCCTGACCGAGGACGACCGGGTGGCGCTGGTGGAGGCCGCCCTGGACATGCGGATCGCCGCCGGTGTCAGCTCGCGCAGGCTGGAGCGCAAGCTGGCCAAGTACTTCGGTCTGCGCAAGGCACATCTCACCAACTCCGGTTCGTCGGCGAACCTGCTGGCGCTGAGCAGTCTCACCTCCCCGCAGCTCGGCGAGGACCGGCTGAAGCCGGGCGACGAGGTGATCACGGTCGCGGCCGGGTTCCCGACGACCGTCAACCCGATCCTGCAGAACGGTCTGGTTCCGGTCTTCACCGACATCGAACTGGGCACCTACAACGCCTCGCTGGAGCGGGTGGAGCAGGCGATCGGCCCGCGCACCCGGGCCATCATGATGGCGCACGCCCTCGGCAACCCCTTCCAGGTGCGCGAGATCGCCCAACTGGCCCAGGACCGGGACCTGTTCCTGATCGAGGACAACTGCGACGCCCTGGGCAGCACCTACGAGGGACAACTGACCGGCACCTTCGGCGACCTGGCGACGGAGAGCTTCTACCCCGCCCACCACATCACGATGGGCGAGGGCGGCTGCGTCCTGACGGACAATCTGATCCTGGCGCGGATCGTGGAGTCGATGCGGGACTGGGGCCGCGACTGCTGGTGCGAACCGGGTGAGGACAACCGCTGCTTCAAGCGGTTCGAGCACCGGATGGGGTCCCTGCCCGAGGGCTACGACCACAAGTACATCTTCTCGCACGTGGGCTACAACCTGAAGTCGACGGACGTCTCGGCGGCGCTCGGCCTGCAGCAGCTCACCCGGATCGACGAGTTCGGTGCGGCGCGGCGACGCAACTGGACGCGGCTGCGCGAGGGGCTCGACGGCCTGCCGCACCTGCTGCTGCCGGAGCCGACGCCGGGCAGCGATCCGAGCTGGTTCGGGTTCGCCCTCACCGTCCGGCCGGACGCGCCGTTCGCGCCGGGCGCCCTCATCGACCACCTGGAGTCGAGCAAGGTCGCTACCCGCCGCTTCTTCGCGGGCAACCTGACCCGTCACCCCGCCTACGAGGACCGGGAGTTCCGGGTCAGCGGGCCGCTCACCAACAGCGACATCACGACCGAGCGGACCTTCTGGATCGGGGTGTACCCGGGTCTGACCGACGAGATGATCGACCACAGCATCAACACCGTCATCGAGTACGTGACGCTGCCGCACTGACGCGACGGACAAGACAGCGGGGGCCGACACCCGGACGGTGTCGGCCCCTGCTGGGCTTCTTGCGGAAGTCAGCCCGCCGTGGGGATCGCCGGAGCCCGGACCGCCCATTCCTCCAGCACGTCGGCGGCGCGGACGGCGCCGCCCGCCTCCCGCACGGCGTTCCGCATCCGGGCGAGGGCGGCCGGTGTCGCGGGGTCGGCGAGCAGCCCGGCGACGGTGTCCGCGAGGCTCTGGGCGGTCAGGCCGGCCCGGGGCAGGGCGCGGCCCACCCCGCACTCCTCCAGCCTCCGGGCGCTGAGGGCGAGTTCGTGCGCGTACGGCAGCGCCACCACGGGTGTGCCGTGGGCCAGGGACTCCATCAGGCTGCCCATGCCCGCGTGGCAGATGAACACGTCGGCGTGCGGCAGCACGGCGGGGTGCGGCAGCCAGGGGTGGGCCTCGATGTGGGGAGGCAGCGGGCCGAGGGCCGCCGGGTCGGCGTCCCGGCCGAGCGTCATGACGACATGCCAGTCCTCGGCGGGGAACGCCTGTGCGCAGAGCCGGAAGAAGTCGCCGCGGTCCCCCGCCTCCGTGCCGAGGGAGACCAGGGCGACGCGGCGCCCGTCGGAGGGCGGCGTCCACAGCTCCGGCGCGGGCTCGGTGAGGGTGGGGCCCACGAAGACGAAGCGGTCGTCGAAGCTGTCCCCCTCGATCTGGAAGGCGCGCGGCAGGAAGACGAGGTTGCGCTCGTCCCACTCCCTGCCGTAGCGGCCCATCTCCTCCAGGCCGATGCCGTGTTCGCCCATGAAGTCGACGATCACCTTGGCGCCCTCGGCCATCAGCGGATGCCCGGGGTCCCACATCTGGGCGCGCAGCGAGAACGTCTCGTTGGCGGCGTGGCTCGGGCAGACCTGTACCGGCACGGCGTCCAGGAGGCGGGCGGCGACGCGGCCCGCGGCGACCGTCTCGTAGTCGTAGAGCAGGACGTCCGGCGGGTCGGCGGCGAGGGCGTCGCGGGCGGCGGGGAAGACGGTGCGGATCGTGTCGACGAGGAGGTCGTAGCCGTCGCGGGCGAGCCGGTCGGGGTTCGGGTCCGCGGCGCGGTAGAAGAGGCCGCGGGCCGAGGTGTAGGTGACCGCGCGGGCGCCGTACTCCTCGACGAGCGGCGCGAAGCGCTCGTCGACGACGTAGGTGACGCGGTGGCCCCGGGCGATGAGTTCGCGGGTCACTCCCAGGGTGGGGGCGATGTGGCCGAAGTCGGCGAAGAGCAGCAGGGCGTAGTGACGGGCGGGTGTGGGGGTGCCGGGCGGCATCGGCTCTCCGGTGGGTGTCTGCCGGCCCGCCGGGGCCGGGCGGCCAGTTGGGTGTTCAGCGGGCGTTGGCGCGCAGCGCCTCGTAGTACGCCAGGCAGTCCTCGTAGCGGGCGAGCAGTCCGGCCTCGCGGGCGCCCGCGACCGAGACCGCCGACGCGTCCTTCCGCGACATCAGCGGCGCCTCCGACAGGCGCCAGGGCAGATCGAGTTCCGGGTCGAAGGGGTCGATGTCGACCTGGGTGCCGGGCACGAACTCGGTGGAGCACAGGTACGAGACACAGGTGTCGTCGGTGAGGGCGAGGAAGCCGTGCACGAGTCCCTCGGCGACGAACAGGGTCTCCCCCGACTCGGCGGACAGCCAGTTCGCCTCGTGCACGCCCCAGGTCGGGGAGCCGACCCGCAGGTCCACGACGATGTCGAGGACCGCGCCGCGCACCACGCACACCACCTTGGCCTGCCCCGGCGGCAGCAGCGTGCCGTGCAGTCCGCGCAGGGTGCTGCGGCGCGACACCGAGTAGTTCACCTGCGCCACGGGCACGGGCCGGCCGATCTCCTCGGCCAGCCGGTCGTGCCGGAACGACTCGTAGAAGCTGCCGCGCTCGTCACGGTGCTGGTGCGGGGTGATGTGGTACGCGTCCGGGACAGCCATCTCTCGAACCTTCATGGTGCCCCCACCGTAAGGCGTCGTCTTCGAGGGCAGGTCAGGGGCCGATCGAGGACGGTCGGTGGCACGCTCCACTCGATGCGTCCTCGCGCGATCCTCGAACGGCGGCTGCTTCAGTGGAGGGGTCACACCCGCGCGCCCCACGGGCGCGCGCCGCGCAGGATTCGGGAGGAGAGACGGAGATGGCGGAGGCCGGTGCGCCGGAGCGGCCCGACGCCGCGGGCAGGAGGTCCGGGCGTGTGGTGGTGCTCGGGGCGACAGGCTTCGTCGGCCGCCACGTGGGCGCCGCTCTGGAACAGGCCGGGTACGAGGTCCTCGCCGTCGCCCGTCGTCCGGGCAAGACGCCCGCCTCCTGGCGCTTCCACCCGATGGACCTGGTCGACTCGGGACCCCGCGCGCTGGTCGAGCTCATCGACGAGGCGGGCCCCGTGGCCGTCGTGAACGCGGCGGGCGAGGTGTGGTCACCCACCGCCGACCGGATGCGCCGCAGCAACCAGCTCCTCGTGGACCGCCTGCTGTGCGCGCTCGGCGCCACCGGCCACCGGCCGCGCCTCGTGCAACTGGGGTCCGTGCACGAGTACATGCCGCAGCCCCGAGGGGTGTGGCTGACGGAGTCCTCGCCGGAGGAGCCCGCGAACGACTACGGGCGGACGAAGCTGCGGGGGACCCGCGCCGTGCTGCGGGCCGTCGAGACGGGCGCCGTCGAGGCGGTGGTGCTGCGGTTGTCCAACGTGATCGGCGCGGGCACCCCGCGCGGCAGCCTCCTCGGCCAGGTGGCCGCGCAACTGCTCGACCAGGCGGCGCGGGGGCGGCCCCCGCAGGTGCGGGTCTCCCCGCTGCGCAGCAGCCGGGACTTCGTCGACGCGCGGGACGTGTCGCGGGCCGTCGTGGCGGCGCTGCGCGCCCCGGACGTGGTCGGGCGCGTGGTGAACGTCGCGAGCGGCACCTCGCAGCCGGTGCGGGACATGGTGGACCTGCTGATCTCGATCAGCGGTCGTCCCGCCCGGCTCGTGGAGCGGCCCGTGCCGGGCGCGCGGGCGCTGCCGGACGCCGACTGGATGGCCGTGGACGTGTCGGCGGCGCGCACGCTCCTCGGCTGGGAGCCGCGGCGCACCGCCCGCGACATGGTGGAGGACCTGTGGCGGGCCGCGGCGGAGCAGCACGACGGGCCCGCCGCCGGTGGGTGAGCGGCAGGCCGCGGGCCGGGTCGGGCCGGTGGCGTCAGCCGGGCAGGAGATCCAGGTCGGCCGTGCTGACCTCGTCGGTCAGTACGTGCTGGCGCAGCCGCTGGAGGCCGGGTGAGGGGTCGAGGCCCAGCTCGTCCCGGAGCAGCGCGCTCAGGCGCTGGTAGACCGCCAGCGCCTCGCTGCGCCTGCCGCACCGCTCCAGGGCGATGATCAGCGATCCCTGGAACCACTCGTGCAGCGGATGGGCGCAGGCCAGTTCCTTCAGCTCACCGACGAGTTCCCGGTGGCGGCCCAGGCGGAAGCCCGCGGTGACGCGCAACTCCTCCGACTGGAGCTGGAGTTCCTCGAGGCGGAGGGTGTGGCCGTGCAGCGCCGGGCCGTGCGCGACGTCCGCGAACGGCGGCCCCTGCCACAGCTGCCGGGCCCGGTCGAGGAGCGCGAGCGCGCCGGCCGGGTCGGCGTCGGCCAGGGCGGCGCGCGCCTGTTCGGTGAGGAGCGTGAACTCCTCCGCGTCGCACTCCCCCGGCCGCACCCGCAGCGCGTAGCCGTGCGCGTGCGTGGCGAGCGGGCCGTCCTCGCCGGGGCCCGGGTCCTCGCCGCCGTGCAGCGCCTTGCGCAACTGGTACGCGTAGGTCTGCACGGTGGCGGTGGCGCTGCGCGGCGGACGGCCCGACCACAGTTCGGCCGTGAGCACCGACAGCGGGACGACGCTGTTGCGGCGGGCGAGCAGCACGGCGAGGACCTGGCGGACCTTGGGCGCGGTGGGGGTGACGTCGCGGCCGTCGGCCGTGACGCGCAGGGCGCCGAGGGTGTGCCACGTCAGCAAGGCGCACTCCCCTTCGTCTGGTTCGTCCGGCCCCACACGTCGGGGTTGTCCCGGTACCAGGCGACCGTCTCGGCGAGGCCGTCGGTGAAGTTCTTCCGCGGCTTGTAGCCGAGTTCGACGTGGGCCTTGCGCCAGTCCACGGAGTAGCGTCGGTCGTGTCCCTTGCGGTCGGTGACGTACTCGACGCTGTCCCGGCCGGCGCCGCACGCCTCGACGAGGAGTTCGGTCAGGTCGCGGTTGGTGAGTTCGGTGCCGCCGCCGATGTTGTAGATCTCGCCGGCCCGGCCGCGGGTGCGGACCAGTTCGACGGCGGTCACGTGGTCGTCGACGTGGAGCCAGTCGCGTACGTTCAGGCCGTCGCCGTAGAGCGGGACCTTCTCGCCCGCGAGGAGGCGGGTGACGAACAGGGGGATGATCTTCTCGGGGAACTGGTGGGGCCCGTAGTTGTTGGAGCACCGGGTGACGCGGACGTCCAGGCCGTGGGAGCGGTGGTAGGCGAGGGCGATCAGGTCGCTGGACGCCTTGGACGCGGCGTACGGCGAGTTGGGGTTCACGGGCTGCTCCTCGGAGCAGGAGCCCTCGGGGATGGAGCCGTAGACCTCGTCGGTGGAGACGTGCACGAAGCGGTCGGCGCCGTGGCGCAGCGCGGCGTCGAGGAGGGTCTGGGTGCCGAGGACGTTGGAGCGCACGAACTCGGTGGCGCTGGCCAGGGACCGGTCCACGTGGGACTCGGCGGCGAAGTGGACGACCTGGTCGTGTTCGGCCATCAGCCGGTCGACCAGGTCGCGGTCGCAGATGTCGCCGACGACGAGCCGGTAGCGGTCGCAGTCCTGCACCGCGTCGAGGTTGGCCGGGTTGGCGGCGTAGGTGAAGGCGTCGAGGACGGTGACCGTGACGTCGTCCGGGCCGAGGGGGCCGAGGAGGGTGCGGACGTAGTGGGAGCCGATGAAGCCGGCCCCGCCGGTCACCAGGATGCGCGTCTTACTCATCTGGGTGCGGCGCGTCACCGGGCGTGCCGAGCGGGCGCCGTCCTCCTTCCTGAAGGGGTGTGCCGGGGCGGTTCAGCGGGCCGCGACGAGGCGTTCCAGTTCTCCGACGACGGCGTGCGGGGTGGGCATGGCCGCGGACTCGTCGCGCAGGCGGGCCGCGGCCTCGGCGTGGGAGGGGTCCTCCAGGAGCCGCCGGGTGAGGTCGGCGACCCGCTCGGGATCGGCGTCGCTGTGGTGCAGGAAGAGTCCCGCGCCGCTGTCCTGAAGGCTCCGGCCGCGCAGTTCCTGGTCGGCGACGAGGGTGGAGAGGGCGAGCTGCGGCACGGCGTTGACCAGGGCGGTGGAGAAGGTGCCCCAGCCGCCGTGGTGGACCACCGCGGAGCAGGTGGGCAGCAGGGTGCTCAGGGCGACGCCGCTCACGGCCATGACGTTGGACGGCAGTTCGTCGAGCCGCTCGGCCTGCTCCGGCATGAGGGCGGCGACGATGTCGGCGTCGAGCCGGGACAGGGCGCGCAGCACACCGTCGACGTCGACGTAGTCGCCGCCGTACGCCTCGGTGTTGGTGCGGCCCAGGGTGACGCAGACGCGGGGCCGCTTGGGCTTCTCGCGCAGCCAGTCCCACTGCACGGCCGCGCCGTTGTAGGGCACGTACCGCATGGAGACCTGGTGCAGGTCGCTCGGCGGGCGCAGGCTCTCGGGGAGGGTGTCGAGGGTGAACTGGCCGCTGAGCAGCTCCTCGTCGCAGGAGACGCCGTAGGCGCGGCCCCGCTCGTCGATCCAGTCGGCCAGCGGGTCGGCCCGCTGGTCCTCGGGGACGTCCTGGGCGAGCTCGACGAAGGTGCTGCGGGCCTGGCCGTACACGTCGGCGCACCACAGCAGGCGGGCGTGGGCGGCTCCGCAGGCGCGGGCCGCGATGGCGCCCGCGTAGGCGATGGGGTCGCGCACGACGAGGTCGGGGCGCCAGTCGCGGGCGAGGGCCACGAGGTCGTCGACGATCGGGTCGTTGTAGCGGGCGAACCCGTACGGGACGCTGATGGAGTAGCGCTCGACGAGGCTCGCGTGGTCGACGTCGCCGTAGCCGAGGCGGCTCCAGTTGGCGACGTCGGCGTCCTGGGAGTCCCGGGCGACGGCCATGTCCCGGTGGACGTGGTGGTCGGCGCCGACGGGCGCGGCCACGAGGCCCGCGCCGGTGACCACCTCGTTCAGGGACGGTGCGTTGGCCATCAGCACCTCGTGCCCGGCGGCCGTCAGGGCCCAGGCCAGCGGCACCATCGTATAGACGTGCGACTTCTCCGGCAGGCCGGCGAACAGGACGCGCATGGGTTCCTCTCCTAGTCGGATCCGTGGGGGCGCCCGGCGGCGGTGCCCACACCCTCCGCCGCGGGCCCCTCCGCCACGGATATGGCGCTCAGCGGGCAGGACTCGGCGGCCTCCCGCACGGCGGGGGCGTGCGCGGCGCCGGGCCGGTCGACCAGCAGCAGCGCCAGTCCGTCGTCGTCCTGGTCGAAGACCTCGGGGGCGATCAGCGCACACTGCCCGGCGCCGATGCACTTGTCGTGGTCGATCGCGATGTCCATGCGGCCCTCCTGCGTGCTCGCCGCTTCGACGGGATGCCGGAGCGAGCCCATCTTGCGACGCCGGTACAGGGGTTCGGCCGCGCGAGGGGCGGTGACTGGGGTTTCCTCCAGACATTCGCCCGACGCCGGACGGAGACCCCGTGCGAGGACGGGACGGCGAGGACTCGGTGAATCCCTAGACTGCGCGGCCCGCGCTGGCCCGCCGCGCGGCCGCCGTGCTGGAGTGACCGGGCGATCCGACGAGCCGGGCCCACCCTCCGCCGGAGCTCCGTGGCCGAAGCCGTCGTACGACACCTGTTGTGAAAGGGGAACCTGGGTGGCGCAGCAAAGCACCTCGGACGTGCTCGACCCGGCACCCGAGGCCGACTCCCTTCACCGGCGCCCGCCGACCGTCGAACCGGACGGCGGCACCACACTGCTCGCCTGGGCCGCCCGGATGCGGGCGGAGCAGCCGGTGTGGCGCGACGGCAGCGGCAACATGCACGTCTTCCGCCACGCGGACGTACAGCGCATCCTCGCCGATCCCGCGACGTTCTCCTCCGACACGGTCGGCCGGCTCTCCGGCGGCGAGAAGCAGGCCCCGCGCGGCACCCTGCTGCTCCTCGACCCGCCGCTGCACGGCAAGATGCGCCGCCTGGTCAGCAAGGCGTTCACCCCAGGTCTGATCGCCAGTCTCGAACCGTGGATCACCGAACTGACCGGGCAGCTCCTGGACGCCGCCGACGGCGACGCCTTCGACCTGGTGGACACGCTGGCCAACCCGCTGCCGGTGACGGTCATCGCACGGATGCTGGGTGTGCCGACCGAGGACCGCGACCGCTTCCAGGGCTGGGCGGACCAGCTCCTGTCCACCGACCCGGAGGACCCGGAGAGCGTACGCCGCATGGAGGAGACGGCGGTGACCATCTCCGCCTACCTCCAGGGCTTCATCGAGGCCCGGCGCGAGGAACCGGTCGGCGACCTGCTGAGCACCCTCGTCGGCGCCGAGGTCGACGGCGAGCGCCTCGACGACGAGGACATCGCGAGCTTCGCGACCCTGCTGCTGCTCGCCGGGCACATCACCACGTCGGTGCTCGTGGGCAACGCCCTGCTGTGCCTGGACCGCGACCCGGAACTCCTCGCCAAGGTGCGCGCGGACCGCACGCTGATCCCCGCGGTGATCGAGGAGACGCTCCGGCTGCGCCCGCCCTTCACCCGCATCGAGCGGGTCACCACGACCGCGACGACCGTCGCCGGGACGGAGATCGCCCCCGACACCCTCATCCACCTGTGGCTGCTCTCGGCCAACCGCGACGACGCCGTCTTCGAGGACGCGGACGAGTTCCGCCCGGGCCGCTCCAACGCCCGGCAGGCCGCGTTCGGCCACGGCATCCACTACTGCATCGGGGCTCCGCTGGCCCGCCTTGAGGGCCGGATCGCGCTCGACGCCCTGCTCGACCGCTACGACCGCATCGGCGTCGACCCCACGGTGCGGCTCTCCTGGCACGGCACCAACGTCTTCGGCGCACGCCACCTGCCGCTGCGCGTGCACCGTGCCTGAGACCTGACACCTGACACCTCAGACCTGAGACCTCAGACCTGAGACCGCACCCTCCGCCCCTGACCGCCCCCGCCCCTTCGCCGACGGAGTGAGTTCATGAAGACCAGGCCCGACCCGCCCGTGATCCCCTCGGAGCGCGGGAAGTGCCCGTTCGACCCGCCCGCCGCGTACGCGCGGCTGCGCGCCGAGGAGCCGGTCAGCCCCGTCACCTTCCAGGTGGCGCCCAAGGACACCGCCGGCTGGCTGGTGACCCGCCACGACCTGGTCCGGCAGATCCTCGCCGACGACCGCTTCAGCCACCGCAACGAACTCCTCGCGCACGTGGTCGCGCCGCCGTTCCCGATGACCGAGTACGCGCCGCAGCCCTCGCCGCCCGGCTCGTTCGCGAAGATGGACGCGCCCGAGCACACCAAGTACCGGCGCCTCCTCGCGGGCCACTTCACGCTGCGCCGCATCCAGCAGTACGAGCCGCACCTGACGCGGATCGTCGACGAGGCGCTGGACGAGATGGCGGCCAAGGGCTCCCCCGCCGACCTGGTGACCGACTTCGCGGAGAAGGTCAGCCTGCGCTCGGTCTGCTCCCTCATGGACGTCTCCCCGGAGCTGATGGACGGCATCCAGGAGCACTTCTCGGCGCTGATGACGCTCACGTACACACTGGAGGAGTTCATCCACCACGTGGAGTCCATGGACGCGCTCATCCGACCGATGGTCAAGGAGCGGATGGCGGAGCAGGGCGAGGACTTCTTCGGGCGGCTCTCCTCGACCGGCGAGCTGACCGAGGAGGAGCTGGTCAACCTGGCCGTCCTCACCCTGGGCGGCTCGCTCGACACGACACCCAACATGCTGGCCCTGAGCACCTTCGCGCTCCTGGAGCACCCGGACCAGCTGGCCCTGCTGCGGGCGCGGCCCGAGCTGTACGAGGCCGGCGCGGTGGACGAGTTGCTGCGGTACCTGACGATCTCCCAGATGGGGTCGAGCCGGTGCGCGCTGGAGGACGTCGAGATCGGCGGTACGACCATCAAGGCCGGTCAGACGGTGGTCCTGTCGCTGCCCGCCGCCAACCGGGACCCCGAGGTCTTCGACGACCCGGACCGGCTCGACGTGACCCGCGTCCCGCGCAAGCACCTCGCGCTCGGCTTCGGCGCGCACCAGTGTCTGGGCCAGCACCTGGCCCGCGCCAGCATGCGGATCGGGCTGCGCACCCTGTTCGAGCGGTTCCCGACGCTGCGGCTCGCCACCCCGGCCGAGGAGGTGCCGCTGCGCGACCGCGCCGTGCACTATGGCGTGGACCGGCTCCTCGTGGCCTGGGACTGAGGCGGCCGTGGCGAGGAGGGCCATCGCGTCCGGCGGCGAAGAAGGGTGCCGGGCGTTCCGTACGGTCGTGGAGAGCCGCGCCGAGTGGGTGCACACCGTCCGCGCCGGTGCGGCCGCCGGACCCGGCTCACCGGCTACGACCTGCTGACCGGCCCGTGGTACACCCCGCTGACGTTCTACCGCGACACGCTCGACGGCGCGGCGCTGCGCGACTCCCTGGCCCGCACCCTGCGCCGCTACCCGCTCCTGGGTGGGACGCCCCCTCGCACGACCGTGAGGCCCCCTACGAGCTGGGTCGGCCGCCTGCGGCACCTGGCGACCACACTGCGGGCGGGCAGCAATAAGCTCGCCACCGTCACGACCCGGTTCGCGGCGGGGCGCTGCGGGAGGCGCCGCTGGGCGCCGTCGCGCGGGAGGTGCGGCGCTGTCTGGAGTCCAACACCGTGGCCACGACGTCCGGGGAGGACGGGAGCCGGGACGTCTGTCTGTGCCTGCCCGAGGCAGACGCCGCCCGCGTGGAGAGTGAGCCCGCCCTGGCGCGAGCGGCTGCACGCGCGCAGTGGATCGGCGGTCGGTCATCGAAAGAACTGATCTAGGGCTTCCCCCAGTTCGGCATGGGCCAGGATGGCGGGGGCAGGGGCAGGACAGCGGCAGCAAGGGGGTACGGGGCCGGGCGGACGGTGTGCACGCGATCGCCCCTCAGACCGCACACGCGCGTCCCGGGCCGCCGCCACCGGTGTTCCGGGAGGGAGGACAGGGCGATGACCGCTGCGCACGGGAGCAGCCCCGGGGATCGGCAGCCCGACGAGCCGGACCCGGAACCGGTGGAGCGCGAGCGCGAACTCGCCCTCCTCGCCGAGCTGACCCGGCACACCGCGGCGGGCGGCCCCTCCCTGGTGCTCCTCGAAGGCCCCGACGGCATCGGCAAGACGACCCTGCTGCACGCGCTGCTCGCCCGGGCCCGTGAGCAAGGTCTGCGCATCGCGCACGCCCGCACCGGACAGACGGGACACCGGCTGCCGCTGAGCACCGCGCACTCCCTGCTTGCCGGGCTCGGCGCGGACGGCCCGGCCGCGTCGGCCCTGACCGCCTGCCCGAGTGCGCCCGGCGGCTCCGCACCGCACCCGCGCGGACTCCCCTGCTCCGACGTCGACACCTCCACGGTCTCCTTCGGCGTCCTGGCCGAGCTCCACGAGACCGTCCGCTCCGCCGCGGCCGACGGACCGCTGGTGATCGCCGTCGACGACGCCGACGACGCCGACTCCGCGTCGCTGCGGTTCCTCGCCCACACCGCGCGCCGCCTGGCCGGGCTGCCGGTGCTCCTGGCGCTCGTCAGACGCAGCGGCTCCCACGTGCCGCCCTTGAACGAGGTGGCGGCCCTGCCCCTCTGCCACATCCTGCGGCCCCGCCCGCTCACCAGCGCGGGCATCGGCCTGCTGGCCCGCAGACTCATCGGGGCGGAGACCGACACCGACTTCCAGGAGTCCTGCCTGGCCGCCACCAACGGCAACCCGCTGATGGTGACCCGACTGCTCATGGCGCTGCGCGACGAACAACTGCCGCTCACCGCGGCCCACTTCACGTCATTGGGCGAACAGCACGTCCCCGCCTTCCGACTGCGGGCCGCGCGGCTGCTGCACCGCCAGCCGCGGGCCACCGTCCAGGCGGCCCGGGCCCTCGCCGTGCTCGGCGACGGCGCGTCCTCGGAGACATGCGCGCGCCTGGCCCATCTGGACAGCACCGCCTTCGCCCGCGCGGTCCTCGTACTCATCTCCATCGGGCTCGTCACCTCCGACGACGACGGCACCTGGTCCTTCTCCCATGCCTTGCTGCGCGACGTCGTCCTCGGCGACATGCCGAAGGACGAACTCGCCTCCGCCCACCGCCGGGCCGCGCGCCTGCTCCACGACAGCGGGGCGCGGCCCGCGGACGTGGCCGAGCACCTGTGCCGCGCCCCGGACACCGAGCCGCAGCCGTGGGCCCGCGCCGTGCTGCGGGAAGCGGCCCGTGAGGCGATGCTGCGCGGCTCGCCGGAGCGGGCGGCGGAGCTGCTGCGGCCCTGCGTCCCGGAGGGCGCCGAGGACACGTGTGAGCCGAGCCTGCTGGTCGAACTCGGCGTGGCGGAGGCACGCGTCGACCCGCGGGCCGGGGTCCGCCATCTGACGGCAGGTCTGGAGCGGGCGTCGCGGCCGGAGTTGCGGCTGACGGCGCTGGGCGCTCTCGTCGAGGCGTACACCCGTCAGGGGCAGGTGGCCCGCGCGGTGGCCCTGCTGGACCGCCACCGCCCCGACGCGGAGACACCGGCGTCCGGCGTCGCCGCCCGGCATCTGATCGAGGCGCGACTGCTGATGGCGGCCACGGTCCACCGCGCCGGCTACAGCGAACTCCTGCGGACGGTGAGCTTCGACCTCTCGCTGCCCGGCGACACCCCCGAGGCGCGTGCCCTGCTCGCGGCCCGCGCCGTCATCTGCGTCTCCCGCCTCGACCGCGTCGCCGCATCGGTCGCCGCCGCCCGCCTCGTCACCGGCCGCGGCTCGGCGACCACCGACGCCGCCGCCTTCCTCGGCTCGGCAGCGTCCGCCCTCCTCTACGCCGACCTGCCGCACGAGGCGGAGCGGGTCTACCGCCAACTCCTGTACGGCACGGACCCGTTGCTGGACCGCACCCAGACGATCCTGCTCGCGCTCAGCGCGGAGGCGCACCACCGCCTCGGAGCGCTCGACAAGGCGCTGCGCATGACCGCGACGGCCCTGGAGGACGTGTCCGTCCCACGGGCCACCGCGCAACAGGCGCTGCCGCTCGCGGTGCGTCTGCACACGCTGCTCGACCGGGGTGAGGTGAAGGCGGCGTCGCTCCTGGACGAGGAGATCCCCGACCCCGTCGAGCACGACGCCTGGCAGTGGAACGAGGTGCTGTGCGCCCGTGGCCGACTGCACCTCGCGCTGAACGATCCCGAGCGGGCCCTGCACCACCTCGCGGAGTGCGGCCGCCGACAGGGCCAGTGGCAGCGCGTCAGCCCGGCCCTCTCGTCCTGGTGGTACTGGGCCGGGCACGCCCATCTCGCCCTGGGCGACCGCCACGCGGCCCTCGCGCTGGCCGAGGAGGCGGTCGGCCGGGCGCGGGCCGCGAACCTGCCGTGCGCGCTGGGCGCCGGGCTCGGCCTGTGGGCGCAGGCGGTCGGCGACGACGAGCGGGCGCCGCTGTTGGAGGAGGCCGAGCAGGTGCTCGCGGGCACCGGGGCGGCGCTGGAGCGCGCCCGGGTCCGGGTCGCGCGCGGGCAGGCGCTCCAGCGGCTCGGGTACAAGAAGGCCGCCCGCGAGGTACTGCGCCAGGGCTGGGAGGAGGCGTACACGATCGGCGCCCAGTCCCTGCACACGGTCGCCCACCGGGCGCTGCTCGCGACGGGGGCGCGGCCTCGCCGTCCGGTCTCCCGGGGCCTCGGGGCGCTCACGCAGAGCGAGTCGCAGGTGGCCCGGCTCGCGGCGGACGGCCGCTCCAACGCGTGGATCGCCGAAACGCTGTTCGTCACGCAGCGGACCGTGGAGGTCCATCTGACCTCGGTGTACCGCAAGTTGAGCCTGTCCGGGCGGCGTGAACTGCGGGACGCCCTGGAAGCGGCGGACGCGGGGCGCATCACGCGCGGGACGTGATCGACCTGTCGAAATGCTGTCGGTATGCTGTCGATTTCGCCGGCACGCCGACAGAGTGACGTTTGTATGCGCTTTCTGCAATTTGGCGCAAAACGATATGGGTGCATTGCCCTTCTTTCTCCCCTTGCTGGTAGACCTCTTGCCGTGATCTGCTGACGTTCAAGACTTCAAGCAACAATCAGTGCACCTTCGGGACTTCACCTGGCATGAGCTACTCCTGGAATCGCCCGCGTCCGGCCGTCCCGGAGCACCGGCGGCCCGTCCGTGACGGGGCCGAGCACGCCGAGAGGGAGTACCGGCACCGTGTTGCTTGAGCGTGAGTCGGCCCTGGCGCAGGCCACCGAGGCCCTGCGCCGCGCCGCGAACGGACAGGGCTCGCTCCTCGTCGTCCACGGCCCCATGGGCGTGGGCCGGTCGACGTTCCTGGAGTCCCTGGCCGGCCTCCTGCACGAGCAGGACGTCCTGCTGCTCAGGGCCCAGGCGTCGGCCGCCGAGGAGAGGTTCCGGCTCGGCGTGGTACGGCAGTTGGTGGACTCCCTGCGCGGGGTCACCCCGCCCGAGGAGATCGCGGACCTGCTGCGGCGGGCGGCCGGCTCGCTGCCCGAGGGCCTGCCCGCGATCCCGCCCGAGGACCTGGTCGCGGGCCGCCCGCCCTGGTCCGCCCTCACCTGGCAGCAGGCCCCCCGGTGGCTGGCGGCCTTCCTCGGCGCCCTCGCCGAGGACCGGCCCGTCGTCCTCATGGTGGACGACCTCCAGTGGGCGGACATCGACTCGCTCCAGGCACTCGCCCTGCCGCTGGCGCAGCGCGCGCGAAGACGGATCCTCTTCGTGTTCTCCGTGCTCCCCGGCGACGTGCGCGGCAACCGCCAGCACGTACGCGACCTCCTCGCCCCGCTGCCGGGCGCGGCGGGGCCGTCGCCGGCCGAACGCGCCTGCGAGCCCGCCGCCGACGCGCCGTACGACCAGGCCCTGGAGCTGTCCGCGCTCGGCCGGAGCAGCGTGCGCCTGCTCGTGGAGAAGACCTTCGGGGACACGCCGGACGCAGTGTTCGTGGACACCGTGGCGGCCCGCTCCGGCGGCAACCCCCTGCTGCTGCGCGCCATTTTGGACGAGGCGCACTACCTGAGACTGTGCCCCACGGCGGCGGACGCGGCCGTCGCCGCGACGCTGCGCCCCGAGCGCGTGCGTGAGCGCCTCGACGCCTTCCTGCGGTCGCAGCCCGACCATGTGCGGCGCACCGCCTACGCGCTGACCGTCCTCGGCCCGGCGGCGGACGCGCGGTTCGCCGCCCGCCTCGCCGAGATCGACAGCGCGGGGCTCACCGAGGCGCTCGACGTGCTGCGCCGCGTCGGACTCGCCGACCCGCGCGCGTGCAGACTTACCTCCGGCACGGTCCTGCGGGACCTCCTTGAGGAGAACATGCCCGCCGAGGAGCGCACCGCGATGCGCGGGGTCGCGGCCGAGCTGCTGCACCGCACCGGCCACCCGGCCGAACTCGCCGCGGAGCACCTCATGGGCGCGATCTCCCTGCGCGGCCCGGAGGCGGTACAGATCCTGCGGACCGCCGCGGACAGCGCCCTGCGCCGCGGTTCGCCCCGGGACGCGGCGCGCTATCTGCGCCGTGCCTTGCTCGACGCCTCGCTCTCCGGACACGACCGGGCCCTGCTCTTCGTCGACCTCGCGACCGCCGAGCGGAGCTTCGCCACCGCCGCTTCACTGCGCCATGTCGTGGAGGCCATGCCGCTCCTCGATTCGGTACGGGAGCGGGCCGACGCGATCGTGCGGCTCGGGCCGCTCCAGATGGACCCGCCGGCCTTCCGCATCGACACCATCCGGGCCGCCGTCGCCGACGAACTGCGGCGCTCGGGCACCGAGGACACGGACCGGACGGAGCACGAACTGGCCCTGCGCCTGGAGGCGCGCGAACACATCCTGTCCGCGCAGGACCCCCGGCACATCCAGCGGGCTCTGCGCCGCTTCCGCGACCTGGGCCCGGCGCCCCGCCTCGCCACCACGGGCGAGCGGGAACTGGTCACCTCCCTCATGCACATCGCGTTCGTGGCCAACGCGGCCACCGCTCCGCACCTGACATCGTTGTCCACTCGTCTCCTCGAACGGGAACCGCCTACGCCCGAGCACGTCCACACCACGGTGCCGCTGGCCGTGAACATCCTGGCCGGTGCCGGGCAGGTCGAGGGCGCGGCCGCCTGGCTGCGCGAGGCCAACCGGCTCGCGCAGCGGCGCGGCGGTGACGTGGAACAGGCCGTCATCCGCTGCGAGCAGGCGCTGGTCGCCCTCGCCGACGGCCACCGCGCCTACGCCCGGGACAAGATCATCCAGGCGGACGCCCTCGCGGGCCCGGAGACCGGCGGGCTGCCCACCGTGTGCGCGGCCGTCCTCGCGATCGTCGCGATGAACACCGGCCGCCCGGAACTGGCCGAGCAGATCCTCACCCAGCACCGGCTGCACACCGAGAACCCACACCTGGCGGCCATCCTGCACGTCGCGCGCGGATCGCTCGCGGCCCGGCGCGACGACCCCAGGACCGCGCTCGACCACTACCGGGCGGCCGGCCGGTGCACCGAGCGGATCGGCTGGCTCAACCCGGTCGTCCTGCCCTGGTCCTCGTGCGCCGCCCTCATGCACCGCCGCCTCGGCGAGCACGAGGAGGCCGTCGCCGCGGCCCGACTCGAGGTCGACCGCTACCGCGCCTGGGGCTCCGACTCCCGCCTGGGCCGCTCGCTGATCGTCCTCGGCAGGGTCACCGCCGGACCAGCGGGCGTCGAGGCGCTCGACGAGGCCGTCGCGCTGCTCACGCAAGGCACCAACGGTTACGACCTGTGCCGGGCGCTGTACGCCCTCGGCACCCACCGGGAGACGAAGCGCAACCGGAGAGCCCCGGCCCTCAAACGGGCCCTGGAGCTCGCCCAGGACCACGGCCTTCCCGAACTGGCCGAGGAGATACGCGGCAGACTGGCCGAGAAGACGGGCAGGGCCGCGGCGTCCGCCACCCGGCTCACGCCCTCGGAGCGCAAGGTCGCCCACCTCGCGGCGAGCGGCCACAGCAACTCGCGGATATCCAATGAACTGGGCACCTCCTCACGCATGGTGGAAAAACATCTCACCAACTCCTATCGAAAACTCGGGATTTCCGGACGCCCCGAGTTGCGCGCGGCCCTCAAAAGGCTCGACGAGGAGCAGTGATCCCGAATCGGGCACGATACGGGCATCGTTGCTCGGGAAACGGGCAAACATTGCACGCACCGCGCTCCGGAGGTCTCCGCGCGACAGCGCACGTACACCCCGAACCCGATTGAAGCCGAAACCAATACCTCACTCTGCGTGACCCGTTCCCGCTCAGACGGGGTGCCGATGGCGTGGCCGCACCACCCCGGCCCCTCCCCCACCGCACCACCGAACCACCGAACCACAATGTTTTGCAGCCACGCAAAAGTTTGCTTGACCCGCCCGCGCGACGATTCCTAGGCTCGACACCAGTTGATCCGAGGCGCTCGTGACGGGCCATCGAGAAACCCCCGGACCCCGGCACGCGGCACCTCCTCCGGTCACATCTGCCCCCCGGCAGTGATCCCCCACAGGTGAATGCAGAAAGACGGTGCGTCGCAGTGACCACGCGAATAGCAGGCCCCCGGCACAACAGAGACAGGGCGGCGGCTCCGCACACTTCCTCGGCTCCTCAGCGGACACAGCACGATGGCCGGCCCCACCCCCAGGGCAATCGCCGCCTGTACACCGCGCATATCGACACCGATATGCACATCGTGGCAGCGGAGCCCGATTTCTCCGTACAGTTCGGCCGCACCTCGGTCGACATCTGCGGACGGAACCTCTACGAACTTCTGCACCCCAGCTCCCCCTCCGTGCTCAAACGCCACTTCACCCGCCTCTCCGAAGGACGCTGCAGCCGATTCGCCTCACGCATGGTCGGCCTGGCTGACGAGGGCCGGGTCTTCTCCGGGGAGCTGACGGGCATCGCCGTACAGAACACGACCGGAGTCCTGGCGGGCATCGTCGTGCAGGTCCGGCCGGACGAGGCCGTGCACGGCACGGACCCCGACGAGGGCGTCTTCAACCCCAAGGAGAAGCTGCTCAGCAAGCTCGACGCGCAGGTCCTCGAAGGAGTGGCCAGCGGCGCCTCCACCGTACAGCTCGCGTCACGGCTCTACCTGAGCCGCCAGGGCGTCGAGTACCACGTCGGCCTCATGCTGCGGAAGCTCAAGGCCCCCAACCGTGCCGCCCTGGTGGCACGCGCGCATTCGATGGGCATGTTGTCGGTCGGCCAGTGGCCGCCGCGGGTGCTGCCCGAGTTCATCAAGTAGCCCGCAACTAGCGGCTCCTGACACCTTTTTACTTCCTGCTCCTCAGCGGCGTCACCGCTGTGCCACGGCGGCCGTACCAGCTTCGGTACGGCCGCCGGCTCATGTACGCGGCCCCGCTCCGCCGCTACTGCTCCAGCTCGCGGCTGATGAGGTCGAACAGTTCCTCGTCGCTGGCGCCGTCCAGTCGGTCACCGAGGGACGCGTCGTCCGCCTCGCCGTCGGCGTCCGCCGCCTCGATCTCGCCCAGGAGCGCCCTGAGACGGGCTCCGAGCAGCGTACGGGCGTCCCGGTCGGGGCCGGCGTTCATGATGCGGGTGAACCCGGCCTCCAGATCGGCCAGCATGGCCGCCATGGTCCCGCTCCCGCCGTCGCCGTCGAGTTCGGCATCGAGGTGTCGGGCGAGCGCGGCGGGCGAGGGGTGGTCGAAGACCAGGGTCGTCGGCAGCGCCAGACCGGTGTCCTTGATCAGGGCGTTGCGCAGTTCGACGGCGGTCAGCGAGTCGAAGCCCATGTCGCGGAAGGACCGCTCGGCGCCGACGACGCTGATGTCGGTGTGCCCGAGGGCCTGCGCGGCGACGCGCCGCACGTGGGCCAGGACGGCGTCGGCGCGCCCCTGCGGCGAGAGCCCGGCGAACTGTTCGACCAGCGGCGGCAGCGCTCCCTCGGCGGCGACCGCCACCTCTGGCACCGTCGCCACCGCGTCGGCCTGGGGCAAGCCCGTCAGCAGCGGGCTGGGGCGGCGGCTCGTGAACGCCGGGACGAAGCGCTGCCAGTCCACATCGGCCACCACCACCGGGCCGTCGCTTCCGGCCACCGCCGTCTCCAGCCCCACCAGAGCACGCCCCGGGTCCATCACCCGCAGGCCCCGCCGCTCCAGCTCCGCCGCGCCCGCGTCGGAGACCATCCCGCCGCCCGACCAGGGTCCCCAGGCCACCGAGACACCCGTCGTCCCGCGAGCACGACGTTGCTCCACCACGGCGTCGGCCCACGCGTTCGCCGCCGCGTACGCCGCCTGGCCGCCGCTCCCCCACACCCCGGCGATCGACGAGAACACCACGAAGGCGTCGAGGTCCCGGTCGCGCGTCAACTCGTCGAGGTACACCGTGCCGCGCGCCTTCGCCGCCATGGCGTGCTCCGCCTGGGCGGGCGTCATGGCGTCGATCGGGCCGACGTCGAGGACACCGGCGAGGTGGGCGATGCCGTCGACGCGGTGCGCCGCGAGCAGCGCGGCCACCTGCGCACGGTCGGCGATGTCGCACGCGACGACCTCGACGCGCTCGGCACCCGCCGCCTCCAGTCGGGCGACCGCGTCGGCCGCCCCGCGGGCATCCGGCCCACCACGGCTCACCAGGATGAACTCCCTGGTCCCGCGCCCGGCGAACCACTCGGCGACCCGCACGCCGAGCGCGCCGGTCCCGCCGGTGACGAGGAGGCTCCGCGGTGTACGCCGACGGTCGTCGTCGCCGGACGAGCCCGGCGCCCGTACGGGCAGCGGAGCCGGACGCAGACGGCGGGCGTGAACCGCCGCGCCGCGTACGGCCACCTGGTCCTCGCCGCCGCTCGACAACAGGGAGGCGAGTGCGGCGAGTTCGTCGTCGTTTGGGTTCGGGGACAGGTCGGCGAGGCCGCCCCAGCGGTCCGGGTGCTCCAGCGCCGCCGCCCGTCCCAGACCCCATACGGCGGCCTGCGCCGGGTCGTCGGGTGCCCGTTCGGGCCCGAAACCGGCTTGGGTCACGACCCACAGCGGCACCGACGCCTCGACGTCGCCCAGGGCCTGGACGAGCGCCATCGTGGTCACCACGCCATGGTGATCCGGCTCGGAGACGGTGGCGTTTACGGACGCGGACGCGGTGGCGGTGGCGGTGGCCGACGCGGTCGCGTCGGTACGGGGCAGGGCCAGGCAGGAGAGCACGCCGGTCGGCTCGACGCCCGCGAGGGACGCTCGCAGTGACCGCGCGAGCCCTTCCCTGTCCGAGGCGTCGCAGGTCACCCGCTCCAGACCGGGGACGAACCGCTCGATCCCCGCCAGCGGCGTGGTGCCGGGCGTCTGGAGCAGCAGCCAGCGCCCGTTGAGGGGCGTGGCGGGCGGCGGCGTCACCGGTTCCCATGCGACGCGGTACCGCCAGCCGTCGACCTCGGCGCGCTCCACGTGCCCGCGGCGCAGCTCGGTCAAGGCGGGCAGCACGGCGTTCAACGTGTCCTGCGGCACTCCCAAGGTGTCCGCCAGGTCCGAGGCCCCGTCCTCGACGATCGACCAGAACGACGCGTCGTCCTCGGAACCCGACCCGGCCGTTGTCGTGCTTCCACCAGTGACCGTGGGCCAGAAGCGGGTGCGCTGGAACGGGTACGTGGGCAGGTCCACCGCCTCCACTTCCACGTCCACGTCCGCACCGCCGCCCAGTACGGGGGCCCAGCTCACCTCCCCACCGTCCACGTGGAAGCCCGCCAGCGCCCGGAGCACGGCGGCGTGCTCCGAGCCGTCCTTGCGGAGCACCGGCACGGCCAAGGCGTCACTGTCACTGTCACTGTCCGGGAGGCAGGTGCGGGTGAGAGCGGTGAGGGTGGCGTCGGGGCCGAGCTCCAGGAAACGGGTCACACCCTCGGCGGTGAGCGTGTCGACACCTTCGGCGAAGCGGACGGCCTGACGGACGTGGCGGACCCAATACTCGGCCGAGGTCAACTCGCCGTCGGTGGCGAGGGTTCCGGTCACGTTCGAGACGACGGGGATGGACGGGGGCCCGTAGGTGATCTGCTCGGCCACCTCGCGGAAGGCGTCCAGCATCGGCTCCATCAGCGGCGAGTGGAAGGCGTGCGAGACGCGCAGGCGAGTGGTGCGCCGACCCTGACGCTTCAGTTCCGAAGCGATGTCTTCGACGGCTGTCTCGGCGCCGGCGACCACTACGGCCCGCGGACCGTTGACGGCGGCAATGGAGACCCCGTCCTTGAGCAGCGGGAGCACCTCGGCCTCGGTGGCTTCTACGGCCACCATCGTGCCGCCGGCGGGCAGTTGCTGCATCAACCGGCCGCGCGCCGCGACCAGGGCGCACGCGTCCTCCAGTGACATCACCCCGGCCACATGCGCGGCGGCGATCTCGCCGATGGAGTGCCCGAGGAGGAAGTCCGGGCGCACCCCGAACGACTCCACCAGCCGGAACAGGGCCACCTCGACGGCGAACAACGCGGGCTGCGTCCACTCCGTACAGTTGAGGCGCTCGGCGTCGTCGCCGAAGACGACGTCGCGGAGTTCCTCGCCTACGTGGGCGCATACGGCGTCGAAGGCGTCCGCGAAGACCGGGAAGGCGTCGTACAGCTCGCGTCCCATCCCGAGCCGCTGTGCGCCCTGCCCCGAGAACAGGAACGCGGTACGGCCACCGCCACGCGCCTCGCCCACGACGGTTCGTAGGCCGGGCTCGGCCAGGTGGAGGTTCTGGAGTTCCTCGGCGAGTTCTTCATGCGTCGAGGCGAGCACGACGGCGCGCTGCTCGAAGGTGCTACGGGTCGTGGCGAGAGCCCGCGCCATCGGTAGGGACGCGGATTCGTCGCGCTCCTTGAGCATGGTGAGCAGCTTCCCCGCCTGGGCGCGGAGAGCGGCCTGGCTGCGCGCGCTGAGGAGCCAGGGCAGTAGCGTGCGGTCGTTGTCGTCCGTCTCGGGGTGGTGCGGAGGCGCGGTTTCGGGGGCTTGCTCCAGGATGACGTGGGCGTTGGTGCCGCTGAGGCCGAAGGAGGACACGCCCGCGCGACGGGGACGATCCGTCGACACCGGCCACGCCTGCTGTTCTGTGAGCAGGCGGACCGTGCCGGATGACCAGTCCACGTGTGAGGACGGTTTGTCCACGTGCAGGGTGGCGGGCAGCACGCCGTGCTGAAGCGCCTCCACCATCTTGATCACACCGGCCACGCCTGCGGCGGCCTGCGTGTGGCCCAGGTTGGACTTCACCGAGCCCAGCCACAGCGGCCGGTCACCCGTTCGCTCCCGACCGTACGTGGCCAGGAGCGCCTGCGCCTCGATCGGGTCGCCCAGCTTGGTGCCCGTGCCGTGCGCCTCCACCGCGTCCACGTCCGCGGCCGACAGGCCCGCCGAGGCGAGCGCGGCGCGGATCACGCGCTGCTGCGAGGGCCCGCTGGGAGCCGTCAGGCCGTTGGAGGCGCCGTCCTGGTTGACCGCCGAACCCCGCACCACCGCCAGGACGCGGTGGCCGTTGCGGCGGGCATCGGACAGCCGCTCCACCAGCAGGACGCCGACACCCTCACCCCAACCGGTGCCGTCTGCGCCTTCCCCGAACGCCTTGCACCGGCCATCACCGGCGAGCCCGCCCTGCTTGCTGAACTCCACGAACGCGCCCGGCGTGGACATCACCGTCACACCACCCGCCAGCGCCAGATCACACTCCCCCGCCCGCAACGCCTGGGCGGCCAAGTGCAGGGCGACCAGCGAGGACGAGCAGGCCGTGTCCACCGTCACCGCCGGACCCTCAAGCCCCAGCACATACGACACCCGGCCCGACGCCACACTCGCCGCGTTCCCCGTACCGACGTAACCGCCGAAGTCACCCTCCGACAGACTCAGCAGCGCCGGATAGTCCTGGCCGTTGGTCCCGGCGAACACACCCGTCCGGCTGCCGCGCAGCGCACGCGGGTCAATTCCGGCCCGCTCCACCGCCTCCCACGACGCCTCCAGCAACAACCGCTGCTGCGGATCCATCGCCAACGCCTCACGCGGCGACACCCCGAAGAACTCCGCGTCGAAACCGGCGACATCCGACAGGAAGCCGCCCTGGCCGTACTCCGGTGTCCCGCCGCCCGTCTGCGCGTAGCGCTCGTAGACGCCTTCCAGAGCTGACCATCCGCGGTCGGCGGGGAAGTCCGTGATGCCGTCACGACCGTCGATGAGCAGGTCCCACAGGTCCTCGGGCGACTCCACGCCGCCCGGGAAACGGCACGCCATCCCGACGATGGCCACCGGCTCGTCCACCGCCGCCACAGTCGTGGGGGTGGTGGAGGTGTCGTCCTCGAACAGCTCGCCGTAGATGTGGGCGGCCAGGGCCTCAGGTGTGGGGTGGTCGAAGACCGCCGTCGCAGGGAGGGCGACGCCCGACACGGACGCCAGGACGTTGCGCAGCTCCACCGCGATCAGCGAGTCCACGCCCAGATCGCGGAACGGCCGCTCCGCGCCGACCTGTTCGGGACCGTCGTGTCCCAGCATCTGGGCCGCGAGCCTCTGCACTTCCTCCAGTACGAGACGCTGCCCGGCGTCGCGGGACAGGCCGGCCGCCTTTGCGCGCAGGTCGTTGCCGGGTCCCTCGCTCTCCCGTGTTTCGGCGGTGGGGCGTGTGGGGGTCAGCGGTGCGAGGAGTGCGCTGGGGCGGGCCGTGGTGAAGGCGGGGACGAAGCGGTTCCAGTCGGCGTCCGCAATCAGTTCGGTGGTCACGCCCGCGTCGAGCGCGGCGCCGAGAGCCGAGAGCGCGGTCCGAGGGTCGAGTGCCGTCATCGCCCCCTGGCCTCGGCGGCGTCCGCCTGACTCCGCTGCCATGCCGTCGCCGGCCCACGGGCCCCAGGCGAGGGAGGTGGCCGGGAGGCCTTCGGCGCGTCGCCGTTCCGCGAGGGCGTCGAGGACGGCGTTGGCGGCGGCGTACGCCCCCTGCCCCGGGCTCCCCAGCGTGCCCGCCAGCGAGGAGAAGAGAACGAACGCGGAGAGATCGTGGTCCCGGGTCAGCTCGTCGAGCAGGAGTGCTCCTGTGGCCTTCGGGGCCCGTACTTCTTCAAGGCGGTCGGCGTCGGTGGTCAGCAGTGTGCCGTCGTCCAGGACCCCGGCCGTGTGGAAGACGGCGTCGATGCGGTGTTCGGCGAGCAGCGCGGTGACTTGATCGCGATCGGAGATGTCCGCGGCGGCCAGCACGACATCGGCCCCCAACTGCTCTAGTTCGGCGCGCAGTTCGCGGGCGCCGGGCGCCGACTCGCCACGACGGCTGACGAGGAGCAGGGTGCGGGCGCCTCGCTCCACCGCCCAGCGGGCCACGTGTGCGCCCAGGGCGCCAGTGCCTCCGGTGATGAGCACCGTCCCGGCGGGCTTCCAGCTCTCCGTGGCCGGGGGCAGTGGGGTTGCCGGTGTCAGCCTGCGGCCGAAGATGCCGTGGGCTCGTACGGCGATCTGGTCCTCGCCGGGCTTCAGTCGGGTCAGGACGGCGGCGAGCCGCGTGCACACCCGGTCGTCCACCTGCGTCGGCAGGTCGACCAACCCGCCCCAGATGTCGGGGTGTTCCAGGGCGGCGACGCGCCCCAGCCCCCAGACGGCGCTCTGCTCGGGCCGGGCGACGGCATCGGTGCCTCCGACGCCGACAGCGCCCTGGGTGAGGGCCCACATCCGTACGCCGCCCAGATCCGATGACTCCGCGACGGCCCGCAACGCTGACAGGGTGCCGACGACCGGGTCGGCGGATGCGCCGAGACCGGCCAGCGACAGGATCCCGTCCAGGCGTCGCGTGCCCTCGGAGCTGTCAGGGCTTGCCAGGGCTTCGGCGCAGGCCGCGGGGTCGGTGAGGTCCGCCTCGGTGACGTACGCCGTGAGCCCCTGCTTCCGTAGGCCCAGGACGAGGTCGTCCACCGCGCCGCGCGAATCGGCTCCCAGGCCGGTGGGGATCAACACGGCCCAGTTGCCCGTACGGGGCTGACCGGCCGCCGGGGTCGTCTCGTCGTCCCGGGTCAGCGGTCGCCATGAGATGTCGTGGCGCAAGGCGTCGAGCGCCGCCCGGTCCTGTCGCTGCCGGTACCACTTCGACAACGCCGGTACCACCGGTCCCAGTGCCTCCGGTTCCAGGGCGAGATCCGCGGCCAGCGACGGAAGGTCCTCGCGCTCGACAGCGGCCCAGAACTCGGCGTCGACCACCGCCGAGGCCCGCGCCGGGCCGGTAGGGGCGCCGGGGGACGTCTCGTTCGGGGCGAGCCAGTAGCGGCGGCGCTGGAACGGGTACGTCGGCAGATCGACCGCACCCGTACCCGCACCGTCACCGGTCCTCAGCACGGCAGTCCAGTCGATCTCTCCGCCGTCCACATGGAACTGCGCCATCGCGCGGAGAACGGCTGTGTGTTCCGGGTCGTCCTTGCGGAGCACCGGGACGAAGAGGGCGGCGTCGCCCTCCGGTGCGCACGCGCGAGCGAGGGCGGTGAGGGTGCCGTCCGGGCCGATCTCCAGGAAACGGGTCACGCCGTCGGCGGTGAGCGTGCCGATGCCGTCCGCGAAGCGCACGGCTTCCCGTACATGGCGGACCCAGTAGTCGGCCGAGGTCAGATCGCCCTCGGCGGCGAGGCGTCCGGTCACGTTCGAGACGACGGGGATGGACGGGGGCGTGTAGGTGATCTGCTCGGCCACCTCACGGAAGGCGTGGAGCATCGGCTCCATGAGCGGCGAGTGGAAGGCGTGCGAGACACGCAGGCGGGAGGTGCGTCGGCCCTGCCGCTTGAGTTCGGCGGCGACCTGTTCGACCGCCGCCTCCACGCCCGCGATCACCACGGCCTGCGGACCATTGACCGCCGCGATCGACACCTCGTCCCCGAGCAGGGGCAGCACCTCCGCCTCCGACGCCTCCACCGCCACCATGACGCCGCCAGCGGGCAACTCCTGCATGAGACGGCCGCGCGCCACCACCAAGGCGCACGCGTCCTCCAAGGACATCACGCCCGCCACATGCGCGGCAGCGATCTCACCGATGGAGTGCCCGAGGAGGTAGTCCGGGCGTACCCCGAACGACTCCACCAGGCGGTAGAGCGCCACCTCGACCGCGAACAGCGCGGGCTGCGTCCACTCCGTACGGCTCAAGCGTTCGGCGTCGTCGCCGAAGACGATGTCGCACAGTTCCTCGCCGATGTGCGCACACACGGCGTCGAAGGTCTCGGCGAACACGGGATAGGTTTCGTACAGTTCCCGGCCCATGCCCGGCCGCTGTGCGCCCTGGCCCGAGAACAGGAAGGCTTGCGGTTGGTCTCCTCGGTCGTACCCGGCCGCGATCTTCGCGCTTGTGGTGCCGTTGGCGAGGGCGTCGAGGGCCTCCGTAAGGGCCGGGGTGTCGTCCGCGACGACGACTGCGCGGTGTTCGAAGTGCGTACGTGTCGTTGCCAGGGCGGAGCCCGACCGGTTGAGCTCGATCTCGGGGTGGCTGTCGGCGAAGACCGCGAGAGCCCTTGCCTGCGCGCGCAGGGCTTCCTCGGTGCGGCCGGAGAGCGGCCAGGCTGTTGGGCCGGTACGAGCAGCCTTGGTCTGCGATTCCGGGTCCGGGTCCGGGTCCGGGGATTCTTCAAGGATGACGTGGGCGTTGGTGCCGCTGAGGCCGAAGGACGACACGCCCGCGCGGCGCGGACTATCCGCCGACGCCGGCCATGCCTGCTGCTCGGTGAGCAGGCGGACCGTGCCGGATGACCAGTCCACGTGGGAGGACGGCTCGTCCGCGTGCAGAGTCGCGGGGAGCACGCCGTGCCGTAGCGCCTCCACCATCTTGATCACACCGGCGACACCGGCAGCCGCCTGTGTGTGTCCCAGGTTGGACTTCACCGACCCGAGCCACAGCGGCCGGTCCTCGGCTCGCTCCCGCCCATATGTAGCGAGGAGCGCCTGCGCCTCGATCGGGTCGCCCAGTTTGGTGCCCGTGCCGTGCGCCTCCACCGCATCCACGTCTCCGGCCGACAGGCCCGCCGAGGCGAGCGCGGCACGGATCACGCGCTGCTGCGAGGGGCCGTTGGGAGCGGTCAGGCCGTTGGACGCGCCGTCCTGGTTGACCGCCGAACCCCGCACGACTGCCAGGATGCGGTGTCCGTTGCGACGGGCGTCGGACAACCGTTCCACCAGCAGGACCCCGACGCCCTCACCCCAACCCGTACCGTCCGCCCCCTCCCCGAACGCCTTGCACCGGCCATCACCCGCGAGCCCGCCCTGACGGCTGAACTCCCCGAACACGTCGGGCGTGGACATCACCGTCACACCACCCGCCAGCGCCAGATCACACTCCCCCGCCCGCAGGGCTTGGGCGGCCAGGTGCAGGGCGACCAGGGAGGACGAGCAGGCCGTGTCCACCGTCACCGCCGGGCCTTCGAGCCCCAGCACGTACGACACGCGACCCGAGACGACGCTCGCCGCGTTGCCGGTCAGCAGGTGGCCCTCGATGCCGTCGGGCAGGTCTTCGCCGGAGGCCGCGCCATAGTTCTGGTTGCTGCATCCGACGAACACACCGGTACGGCTGCCGCGCACGGAACTGGGGGCCAGCCCCGCGCGTTCGATGGCCTCCCAGGACGTCTCCAGGACGAGGCGTTGTTGCGGGTCCATCGCCAGCGCCTCACGCGGTGACACCCCGAAGAAACCGGCGTCGAAGTCGGTCGCGGTGGTGACGAAACCGCCCTGCCCGGTGACGTTCTGCTCGGTGTCGCCCGCCGTCTCCCACCCTCGGTCCGCCGGGAACGGGGTGATCGCGTCGACGCCGCCGAGGACCAGGTCCCACAGGTGTTCCGGCGAGGTGACGTCGCCGGGGTAGCGGCAGGCCATGCCGATGATGGCGATCGGCTCGGTGGCAGCGCGGACGAGTTCGTCGTTCCGCCGGCGCAGGCGCTCGTTCTCGGAGAGGGAAGCGCGCAGCGCGGAGACGACGCGCTCTTCGGAGGTGGACATGCTCAGCTCCACTGGTTCGTGGCCCGTACGCGGACGGACGGGGAGGAGGGCGGTGGGCGGCGGGTGTGTCAGGAGGTGGAGTCGCCCAGGGCCAGTTGAACGAGTGCGTCGACGTCCATCGCGTCGATCGCGTCGGGTGCGTCGGGCGCGTCGGGTCCGGATGTGCCACCGTCGGGCCCGGTGGTGATCCGGGCGGTGCCGTAGGAGGTGGGTCCGGCGGGCCCAGCCTCGGTGGCGGTACGAGGCTCCGAGCCGGCCTCTGCCAGGGACAGGACGGCCGTCAGCAAGCCGCTCTCCTGCCAGCGGGAGAAGGGGATCTTGGCGAGCGCGGTACGCAGCGATGCCTCGTCGTGGCCTCGTGCCGCTTCCGTTTCGGCCCTCCGGTCGGTCGCCGCGCCGGGTCGTGGGTCGGCTGTCCCGTCGGCCTGCGTGTCGACAAAGAGTTCCTCGTACAGGTGGTCGGCGAGGTGGCGTGGGGTCGGGTGGTCGAAGACCAGGGTCGTCGGGAGGCGCAGTCCGGTCTCCGCGTGGAGCTGGTTGCGCAACTCCACGGCGGTGAGGGAGTCGAACCCGATGTCCCGGAAGGACCGGTCGAGGCTCAGGGCCGCGCCCGTCGAGCGGCCGAGCACGACGCTCGCCCGCGTACGGACGAGTTCGTGCAAGGCGCGTCGGCGTTCCTTCTCCGGCCGGTTCATGAGACGTGCGACGAGGGCGGCGCGGGCGTCGTTCTCTCCTGAGTCGTCGGGTGCGGCGGCGGCATCGACGCCCGGAAGCCCGGTCAGCAGCGGGCTGTCGCGCCGGACGGTGAACGCGGGCGCGAAACGCTCCCAGTCCACGTCGGCCACGACCACCGCGCCGCCGGACCCCGTCATCGCGGACGTGAGTCCCAGCAGGGCGCGTTCCGGGTCCATGCTCCGCAGTCCGTGCCGTCGCAGCTCCGCCGCGCCCTCGTTCGACACCATTCCGCCGCCCGCCCACGGTCCCCACTGCACGGAGACACCTGTCCGGCCGGCGGCGCGGCGGGCCTCCACGACGGCGTCGGCCCAGGCGTTGGCCGCGGCGTAGGCACCCTGGGCGCCGCTTCCCCACACGGCGGCGATCGACGAGAACACGACGAACGCGCTCAGCTCCCGGCCCCGGTCCCGAGTCAGCTCGTCCAGGTGTACGGCGCCGAGCGCCTTCGCGCCCATCGTGCGCTCCAGGTGGGCGGTGTCGATGTCGCTGAAGGGCATGTGGTCCGGGACTCCCGCCGCATGGAAGACGGCGTCGATCGGATGCCGGGCGAGCAGCGCGCCGACGGCTTCCCGGTCGGCCAGGTCGCAGGCTTCGATGGTCACCTGCCGGGCTCCCAACGCACGCAACTCGGCTCCCAGTTCGGCGGCTCCCTCGGCCTTGTCCCCGCGGCGGCTGGTGAGGATCAGTTCGTCGGCGCCCTGTCGGACGAGCCACCGGGCGACGTGGGCGCCGAGGGCACCGGTGCCGCCGGTCACGAGGACCGGCCCGGAAGGCTTCCAGCCCTGGCCGGTGCCCTGTGGCGCCGGGTCCTGCCGCAGGCGCCTGGCGAAGATCTGGCCGTCCCGTACGGCGACCTGGTCCTCCGTACGGGAGACGAGGACATCCGCGAGAAGGCGGGCGGTGTCGCTGTCGGAGACCTCCGGCAGGTCGACCAGGCCGCCCCAGCGCTCGGGGTGTTCCAGAGCGGCGACGCGGCCGAGGCCCCAGACGGCGCTCTGTTCGGGGCGCAGCGGGCTGTCAGCCGCCCGCCCGACGGTGACCGCTCCCCGGGTCACCCACCACACGGGCCCGTCGACTCCGGCATCCGCCAGCGCCTGGGTGGCGAGGAGCGCCTGCGCCACCGTGCCGGGCAGCACCACGACCCCTGCCACCTGCGCTGCCCGCGCCTTCCCCACGGTCGCGGTGACAGCGGCGGCGAGCTCCGACCGGTCGGGGTGCTCAGCGAGAGGCAGGAGGAGGGGTTCGGGCAGGGCCGCGGTCACGGTGTCGACGAGCGTCGTGTCGCCTTCGGGATGGAGTACGAGCCAGCGGCCCGTACGGTCGCCGCCGGGGGCCGGAACCACCGTTTCCCAGTCGACGCGGTATCGCCAACCATCCACCGCGGCCCGCGCCGTCCGCTCCCGACGGCGGGCGGCGAACCTGGAGAGAACGTCCTGTACGACGTCCTCGCTGATGTCCAGAAGACCGGCCAGCTCACGTGCCTCCTCGGGCCCCACGGGCTCCGTCGCCTCAAGGCTTGTGACGGTCTCCCTGCGCTTGGTCTGCGGCCAGAACCGCTCACGCTGGAAGGCGTACGTGGGGAGGTCGACGCCGGCGGGCGGGCAGGACCCGGTGAGGGCGGCCCAGTCGACAGGCACACCGGCCGTGTAACCGGCGGCCACACACGAGACGAAGGTGTCCACCTCGTCGCGGTCCTTGCGCATGAAGGACGCGAAGAGAGAAGCATCGTCGTCCAGGACGCAGTTCTGCACGAGGGCGGTGAGCGTGCCGTCCGGGCCGATCTCCAGGAAACGGGTCACGCCGTCGGCGGTGAGCGTGCCGATGCCGTCCGCGAAACGCACGGCATCCCGGACATGGCGGACCCAGTAGTCGGCCGAGGTCAGATCGCCCTCGGTGGCGAGACGTCCGGTCACGTTCGAGACGACGGGGATGGACGGGGGCGTGTAGGTGATCTGCTCGGCCATCTCACGGAAAGCGTCCAGCATCGGCTCCATCAGCGGTGAGTGGAAGGCGTGCGAGACGCGCAGGCGCGACGTCCGTCGGCCCTGCTGCTTGAGTTCGGCGGCGACCTGTTCAACCGCCGCCTCCACGCCCGCGAGCACCACGGCCTGCGGACCATTGACCGCCGCTATCGACACCTCGTCCCCGAGCAGGGGCAGCACCTCCGCCTCCGACGCCTCCACCGCCACCATGACGCCGCCGACGGGCAACTCCTGCATGAGACGGCCGCGCGCCACCACCAAAGCGCACGCGTCCGCAAGCGACATCACCCCCGCCACGTGCGCGGCAGCGATCTCACCGATCGAGTGCCCGACGAGGTAGTCCGGGCGCACCCCCAACGACTCCACCAGGCGGTAGAGCGCCACCTCGACCGCGAACAACGCGGGCTGCGTCCACTCCGTACGGCTCAAACGCTCGGCGTCATCACCGAACACCACATCCCGCAGCTCCTCCCCCACCTGCGCACACACCGCATCGAAGGCTTTCGCGAAGACCGGGAACGCTTCGTACAGCTCCCGACCCATGCCAGGCCGCTGCGCACCCTGCCCCGAGAACAGAAACGCCGTTTTGCCGTGCCCCATCACCGATCCGCAGGTCAGGTTGGGCGCCTGTTCACCCTGGGCCAGGCGTTCGAGGCCGTCCAGGAGTTCCGCACGGTCACGGCCTCGGACGACGGCACGGTCCTCGAAGGGCGTCCTGCTCACGACCAGGGCCGACGCGATGGCCTCAGGGGTGATGTCCGTGTGGGCCCGCGCGTAGGCGTGCAGGCGGGCGGCCTGGGAGCGCAGGGCGTCGGTGCCACGGCCGGACAGTACCCACGGCACCACCGGCATGGCGACAGGCTCAACCAGCTCCACGCGCTCCTGAGGTGCCTCCTCCAGGATGACGTGGGCGTTGGTGCCGCTGAGGCCGAAGGACGACACGCCCGCGCGGCGCGGACGATCCGCCGAAACGGGCCATGCCTGCTGCTCTGTCAGCAGGCGGACCGCTCCCGACGACCAGTCGACGTGTGAGGACGGCTCATCAGCGTGCAGGGTCGCGGGCAACACCCCATGTTGGAGTGCCTCCACCATCTTGATCACACCGGCCACACCGGCAGCCGCCTGTGTATGGCCGAGATTCGACTTCACTGACCCGAGCCACAGCGGCCGGTCCTTGGCTCGCTCCCGCCCGTACGTGGCGATAAGCGCCTGTGCCTCGATGGGGTCGCCCAGCTTGGTGCCGGTGCCGTGGGCCTCCACCACGTCCACATCCGCAGCTGACAGTCCTGCCGAGGCGAGCGCGGCGCGGATCACGCGCTGCTGCGAGGGACCGTTGGGAGCGGTCAGGCCGTTGGACGCGCCATCCTGGTTGACCGCCGAACCTCTCACGACCGCCAGGACGCGGTGCCCGTTGCGGCGGGCATCCGACAGCCGCTCGACCAGCAGCACGCCGACGCCCTCACCCCAGCCGGTACCGTCCGCACCCTCACCGAACGCCTTGCACCGGCCATCACCGGCCAACCCACCCTGACGGCTGAACTCCGCAAAGGCAGCGGGCGTGGACATCACCGTGGCGCCCGCGACGAGGGCCATGGAGCATTCATCGCCGCGCAACGCCTGCCCGGCAAGGTGCAGGGCGACCAGCGAGGACGAGCAGGCCGTGTCCACCGTCACCGCCGGACCTTCAAGACCCAGCACGTACGACACCCGGCCCGAGGCCACACTCGCCGCGTTCCCCGTGCCTACGTAGCCGCCGAAGTCGCCCTCCGACAGGCTCAACAGGGCCGGGTAGTCCTGGCCGTTGGTCCCGGCGAAGACACCCGTCCGGCTGCCCCGGAGCGAACGCGGGTCGATCCCGGCCCGCTCCACCGCCTCCCACGACGCCTCCAACAGCAACCGCTGCTGCGGGTCCATCGCCAGCGCCTCACGCGGCGACACCCCGAAGAACTCCGCGTCGAAGTCGCTGACGTTCGAGAGGAATCCGCCGAGTCGGGTGTAGGCCGACGTGCCGGAGTCGGCGGCATCCGGATCAGCCATGGCGTCGAGGTCGTCCCAGCCACGGTCGGCGGGGAAGTCGCCGATGGCGTCCTCGCCCTGGAGAAGCAGGTCCCAGAACTGTTCGGGGGTCTCGACGCCGCCGGGGAAGCGGCAGCCCATGCCGATGATGGCTATGGGGTCGTCGGCGGGCGGGGCGGTCCCTGCGGTACGGGCCTCGGCGGATGCGCTGGCCTGCTCGGCCGGTGCCAGTTCCACGAGGAGGAGGTCCGTGACCGCCTCGGGGGTGGGATGGTCGAAGACCAGGGTCACGGGCAGGGGTACGCCGGTCGCCTGGGAGAGGGCGTTGCGCAGTTCGAGGGCGGTCAGGGAGTCGAGACCCAGTTGTGTGAAGGGCGTGTCGGGGCTGATCCGCGTACCCGGCGCGTGGCCGAGCACGGTGGCCAGCGCCGTACGTACGAGCTCGCGGACAGCATCCCGTCGACGCGGCTCCGGCAGGCGGCGGAGAGGCGAATCCGACCCCGCTCGCACGGGGGACGCGGCGGCCGTACGCAGAGCGGGGCGGCCGGCCAGGGCGCGCAAAAGCGGAGGAAGCCGGTCGGCGTCGGCGGACCGGCGCAGGGCCGCACGGTCGAGACGGAGGGGCAGCGGCGTGCCGCCGGTGTGGGGCAGGGCGCGGTCGAAGAGGTCGAGGGCGTCGTCGGTGGGCAGGGCGCCGATGCCGTTGCGGGTGGCGCGGTGGTGCGCGGCGTCGGTGCGGCCCCGCGTCATCGTGCTGTCCGCTTCCCACAGGCCCCAGGCGATGGAGAGCGCCGGGCGGCCCTCGGCGCGGAGGTGGGTGGCGTAGGCGTCGAGGAAGGTGTTCGCGGCGACGTAGTTGCCCTGGCCGGGACCGGAGAACGTGGCGGCGGCCGAGGAGAACAGGACGAACGCCGAGAGGTCGAGGGCGCGGGTCAGTTCGTGGAGGTTGACCGCCGCGTCGACCTTGGGACGTAGCACCTTGGCGAGTCGGTCACCGGTCAGCGAGGTGATGATGCCGTCGTCGAGTGTTCCCGCCGCGTGCACCACGGCTCCGAGCGGGTGTGCCGATGGCAGGTCGTGGATCGCCTGGGCGAGGGCGTCGCGGTCCGTGGCATCGCAGGCTACGACGGTGGTCCGGGCGCCCAGTGCGGAGAGTTCGGCCGTGAGGTCGGCGGCGCCGGGGGCTTGCATGCCTCGCCGGGTGACGAGGAGCAGGTGACGTACCCCGTGCCGGGTGACGAGGTGACGGGCGACGGCCGAACCGACGCTGCCGGTGCCTCCGGTCACGAGAACGGTACGGTCCGTCGGGAAGGTGACGGTCGTCTGCCCGGCGGAGGTGTCCGGGGCAGGTGAGAGGTTCGGGGCGAGCAACTGGCCGTCTCGCAGGGCCAGTTCGACGACTTGTTCGTGGCGTACGGCGTCCTTCAGCTCGCCGTCAGTGGGGGTGGTGTCGGCGTCGAGGAGGAGGATCCGTCCAGGGTTCTCGGAGGCCGCGGACTTGAACAGGCCTCGCACGGCGGCGGTGACCACATCTGTCACGGTCTCGCCGTCGCGGGCGGCTGCCGCGCCTCGTGTGAGCACCAGCAGACGTGCGTCGGCCGTTCGGGGGTCGGTGAGCCAGTGTTGCAGCAGGGTGAGTGCACGGGAGGTCTCTGTGTGCACAGCGGCTGCCACGTCGGTGGCAGATTCGGTGGCGGGGGCTTCCCAGGGGAGGACGACCAAGTCGGGGAAGCTGCCGTCCGACTCCGTCGACAGAGTGGCGAGGAGTTCGTCCGGGGTGTGGTGTGCGCTGCGCAGCTCCTGCTGTGTCGTGGTGGCGGTGCCGACGGGGCTCCACGTGACGGTGTACAGGTCGCTTCCGCGCCCGCGCGAGGTGGCGGGGAGTCGGTCGCGGTCGAAGGGCAGGGTCGTGACAGTGCGGGCGGTGAGGACCGGTGCCCCGTCGGCGTCCAGGAGCGTGAGCGCGGCTTCCGTCTCCGAGCGAGCGATGACGTGAAGACGTACGTTCGTGGCGGCACTCGCGTGGAGGGTGAGGTCGGTCCAGGAGACGAGGTGCGGAACCGGACGGCCGAGCGCGCCTACCGCCACGAGCGTGCTGTCGAGCAGCGCGGGATGCACCGCGAACCCGGCCGCCTCGGCCGCCTTCGTCTCCGGGAGCGCGGCCTCGGCGAACACCTCGTCGCCCAGGCGCCAGACGGCGGTCAGGGTGTGCGGTATCTCGTCCCCGGGGAGGTCCAGCGCTTCGTACAGTTCGTGCAGGTCTACGGGGGTCGCGCCGGGCGGGGGCCATGCCTCGGGGGACTCCATGTCCGGCGCCGGGTCTGCGTGGGTGGTGAGGGTGCCGTGCGCGTGCCGGGTCCAGGGCCTGGACTCGTCGGTGAGGTCGGCGTCGGGGTCGTGGGGCCGCGCGTACAGGGCGAAGGTCCACCGCTGTTCGCCCGAGACCGCCTCGGTGACGGTCTGTATCTCGGTCTCGGCGGAGCCGGAACCGGAGCCAGGCAGCGGAAGCGGCAGCGGTTCGTCGATGTGCAGCTCGGTCAGGTGGTGGGCGCCGAGGGTGCGTCCCGTGTGCAGCGCCAGGTCGGTGAGGACGGAGGCCGGGACGAGGGAACCGGCGCCGGTGGCGAGTTCGGCCAGCCAGGGCTGTGCGCGCCCCGAGAGACGTCCGGTCGCCACGACACTGGTGGAGTCCGCGAGGCCGATCCCGGCGGAGAGGAGCGGGTGCTCGCCCCGCTGCCCGGGGCGACCGGCCACAGGGTCCAGCCAGTAGCGCTGACGTTGGAAGGGGTAGGTCGGAAGCGGGACCGCCTCCGAGGTGCCCGGCAGCAGGGCTCCCCAGTCGACCGACCGGCCGGACGCGTGCAGGGTCGCGAGCGCGGCGACGGCCGTCCGGGACTCGTCCCGCTCCTTGCGCAGGACAGAGACGAGAACTGCGTCGTCGGCGCTGTCACCGAGAACGGTGCGCGCGAGGGCGGTGAGGGTGCCGTCGGGGCCGATCTCCAGGAAACGGGTCACACTCTCGGACGCGAGCGTGTCGACGCCGTCGGCGAAGCGTACGGCTTCCCGCACATGCCGGACCCAGTACTCGGCCGACGCCAGCTCGCCCTCAACAGCGAGCCGTCCGGTCACATTCGACACGACAGGGGTTGACGGGGCCGCAAACGTGATGCGCTCCGCCACCTCACGGAAGGCATCCAGCATCGGCTCCATCAACGGCGAGTGGAAGGCATGCGAGACGCGCAGGCGCGACGTCCGCCGACCCTGCCGCTTGAGCTCCGAGGCGACCTGTTCGACGGCCGCCTCCGCACCCGCGATCACCACGGCCCGCGGGCCATTGACAGCCGCAACCGAGACCCCGTCACCGAGCAGCGGCAACACCTCAGCCTCCGCCGCCTCCACGGCCACCATCACGCCACCGGCAGGCAACTCCTGCATCAACCGGCCCCGCGCCACCACCAGCGCACACGCATCCTCCAGCGACATCACCCCCGCCACATGCGCGGCAGCGATCTCACCGATCGAGTGACCCATCAACAGATCCGGGCGGACCCCGAAGGACTCCACCAAACGGAACAGCGCGACCTCGACGGCGAACAACGCAGGCTGCGTCCACTCCGTACGGCCCAAGCGCTCAGCGTCGTCACCAAAGACGACGCCCCGCAACTCCTCCCCCACCTCCGCGCACACCGCGTCGAAGGCCTCCGCGAACACCGGAAAGGCGTCGTACAACTCACGCCCCATCCCAAGCCGCTGCGCCCCCTGCCCCGAGAATAGGAACGCCGTCCGGCCTCCGCGGCGGGCGGTGCCGGTGACGAGGTCGGGGGAGGTGCCGTTCGCGGCGAGGGTCTTGAGGGCGGCGGTGAGGCTATCGCGGTCGGTTCCGAGGACGACGGCGCGTTGTTCGAAGAGGGAGCGTCGGTGGGCGAGGGTGTGGGCGACGGCCCGGCAGTCCGTGTCGGGGTGGGCGTCGAGGTGGGCCAGCAGGGCGGTGGCCTGGTCCCTCAGGGCATCGGGAGTGCGGGCGGACAGGGTCCAGGGGATCAGCGGCGGGAGCGGGTGTGTGGCGGGGGCGCCGGCCTCCCCCGTTCCTGTGGTGGCGCCTGTCTCTGGTGTCTCCGTGGTTTCCGGCGCGGGGGCCTCTTCCAGGATGACGTGCGCGTTGGTGCCGGAGACGCCGAACGCGGACACTCCGGCGCGCCGGGGGCGGTCGGTGGGTGGCCAGGCGACGGGGTCGGTGAGGAGGCGGACGTTGCCCTCGGTCCAGTCGACCTTCGTGGTGGGGGCGTCGACGTGGAGCGTGCGGGGCAGGTTGGCGTGGCGCATGGCCATGACCATCTTGATGATGCCGCCGACGCCCGCGGCCGCCTGGGTGTGCCCGATGTTGGACTTGAGGGAGCCGAGCCAGAGCGGCCGTTCGGCGGGCCGGTCCTGGCCGTACGTGGCGAGGAGGGCCTGGGCCTCGATGGGGTCGCCGAGGGTGGTGCCGGTGCCGTGGGCCTCGACGGCGTCGACGTCCTGCGGCGTGAGTCCGGCGGCGGTGAGTGCCTGGCGGATGACGCGTTGTTGGGAGGGGCCGTTGGGGGCGGTGAGGCCGCTGCTGGCGCCGTCCTGGTTGACGGCGGAGCCGCGGATCACGGCGAGTACGGGGTGACCGTTGCGGCGGGCGTCGGAGAGGCGTTCGAGCAGCAGGATGCCCGCGCCCTCGCCCCAGCCGGTGCCGTCGGTGGCGTCCGCGAAGGACTTGCAGCGGCCGTCGGGGGCGAGGCCGCGCTGCCGGCTGAACTCCAGGAAGGTGACCGGTGTCGACATGAACGCGACGCCGCCCGCGAGCGCGAGGTCGCACTCGCCCTGGCGCAACGATTGCATGGCGAGGTGGAGGGCTACGAGGGAGGAGGAGCACGCGGTGTCGACGGTCAGGGCCGGGCCCTCGAAGCCGAAGGTATAGGAGACGCGTCCTGAGGCGATGCTCGCCGCGCTGCCGTTGCCGAGGTAGCCCTCGACGCCGGGGGGCGGCTCGGGGAAGCGGGTGGCGTAGTCGTTGTACATGACCCCGGCGAACACGCCGGTGGCGCTGCCGCGCAGGTCCGCGGGGCGCAGTCCGGCACGTTCGAGGGACTCCCAGACGAGTTCGAGCAGGAGGCGCTGTTGCGGGTCGGTGGCGAGGGCCTCGCGCGGTGACATGCCGAAGAAGGCGGGGTCGAAGTCGGCGGCGTCGTGCAGGAAGCCGCCTTCACGGGTGTAGCAGGTGCCGGGATTCGCCGGGTCGGGGTCGTAGAGGGTGTCGAGGTCCCAGCCGCGGTCGTCCGGGAACGCGGAGATGCCGTCGGTGCCGGTGTCGACGAGGCGCCACAGATCCTCGGGGGTGCGGACGCCGCCGGGGTAGCGGCAGCTCATGGAGACGACGGCGATCGGCTCCGTGGCCCTGCCCTCGACGTGGCGCAGCCGGGCGCGGGTGCGCTGGAGGTCGTTGGAGACACGGGTCAAGAAGTCGCGCAGCTTGTCCTCGCTCACGGGGCGGTCTCCCTTCGGCAGCGGGCGCGCTGGCTCGCCGGTGGGCACGTGGGGCATCGGGCGGGCCCCGGCGCCCGGGTGGGCGTCAGGGCCGGTGAGGGGGCGGGCGTGCCACCCGGTGCCCTCGTGGGGACAGGCCGCGGCGCTCCCGGTGCCGGGCCTGTCCCTGCGGCCGATTATGGGAAGCGCCGGGCCGGTGCACGGGGTGTCGGCGGGGGGCTCTAAGAGAACTTCTAGCGTTGCCGGGCGTGAGGAGGGCCGTCGTCCGGGGGACGGCCGGCTCGGACGGGTCTGGTCACAGGGGTCGGGTCACGGGAGTCGGGTCACAGAGCCAGGGTCGCGTCGAGGGCGCCCTCGGGGATGCGGGGCAGCAGGCCGAGTCCGGCGGAGCGGTCTAGCAGGGTGCGTACCGCGTGCAGGCCGTTCTCGCCCAGGCCGGCGGTGAACTCGTTGACGTACAGGTCGATGTGCTGGTCGACGACGTCGGGCTCCATCTCCTGGGCGTGGCGCAGCACGTAGGCGCGGGAGGCGTCGGGGTCACGGCGGGCGGCCCGTACGGAGGCGCGGATGGTCTCGGCGAGGGAGCGCAGGACGGGTGTTCCCAGGGAGCGGCGGGCGACGATGGCGCCGAGCGGGATGGGCAGCCCGGTGCGCTTCTCCCACTCCTCGCCCATGTCGGCGGTGCAGTGCAGGCCGTAGCGGTCGTAGGTGAAGCGGGCCTCGTGGATGACGAGTCCGGCGTCCACGAGGCCGTCACGGACGGCGGGCATGATCTCGTGGAACGGCAGGACGACGATCTCGCCGACGCCGCCGGGCACCGCGTCGGCCGCCCACAGCCGGAACAGCAGGTAGGCGGTGGAGGTGGTGCTGGGCACTGCGACGCGGGCCCCGGCGAGGGCGGCGGGCTCGCCCGGTTCGGCGACCAGGACGAGCGGGCCGCAGCCGTGCCCGAGGGCTCCTCCGGTGGGAAGGAGCGCGTACTGGTCGAGGATGTGCGGCAGTACGCCGTAGGACACCTTCAGGACGTCCAACTCACCTCGGCGGGCCTGACCGTTGGTGACGTCGATGTCGGCGAAGTTGAGTCGTACCTCGGGGGCGTCAGGGAGCAGCCCTTCGGTCCAGGCGTGGAAGACGAAGGTGTCGTTGGGGCAGGGTGAGTGGGCGAGGGTCAGCGGTGCGGACATGTGGTCCCTTTCTTGGGGGCGTGGTGGAGGTGTTTGCGGGAGGAGCTGAGGTGTGCGTGGCGGTGTGATGGGCGTAGGTGGGGGTGTTGGCGGACGTATTCGCGGGGCTTGGCGAAGCGCTCATGGGACGTAGCGGACGTATCCATCGCATGTGCGGGACGTGTTAGTTGGGCCAGCGGGACGATCCCAAGGGGTGTGCTGGACGCGTGCTCGTGGGACGTGGCGGGCGTAGTCGTGGGACGTGCTTGGCACGTTCGTCAAACGTGCCGGGCGCGTCCACGGAGCGGACATGGCGGACGTATTCGTGAGACGTGACGGCCGTGTGCGTGGGACATGCGGGGAGTCCTCGTCGGACCCGACGAACATGGCGGCCCCGCCGAACCCGCCGAACCCAATAGACCCAACGGCCCGATGGCCCGACGGCCCGACGGCCCGACGGAAATGGCGGGCCCGCCGGACCCAACAGGCCCAACAGGCCCAACAGGCCCAACAGGCCCAACGGCCCGACGGACATGGCGGACCCACTGAACCCGCCGGACCCAACGGACCCAACGGACCCAACGGCCCGACGGACATGGCAGCCCCGCCGAACCCAACGGACTCGGCGGCCCGACGGACATGGCGGCCCCGACGAACCCGCCGGACCCGTCCGACCCGTCAGCCCCGCCGGACACGGCAACCACGTCCCCGCGACGCGGCGAACACCATGTCCTCAGCAAAGCCGTTGCGGATGTGGGGTTTTCCCCAGACTGACCTCCGCGAGGATGAGGGAGCCCCACCCGACGCGGCGTCGGTGCCCGCCGACGGGCCCGGGGTTCGTGTCCCGGACGGCTGGCCGGTGTCGCGGGCCCCCGATGGTCCACAGGCGCGACGGAGTGTCCGTGTGGTGCGGTCCCGGCCGTCGTGCCCGCCCCTCTTCGGGCACGAAGGCCGGGACCGTCGTCCGCCGGCGCCGGGACGTCCCGGGCTCGCCGAAGAGGCATCCCGCGCCCCGTGCGCAGACCCACTACGTGTGCCGCCAGGCACTGAACGAGGAGGTTCCCGGCCATGGACGCTGGGCTCAAGCGCGAGCTGGAGGAGAAGGTCTTCTCCGGTGAGCGGCTGTCCCGCGAGGACGGCATCGCCCTGTACGAGTCGGACGACCTGGCGTGGCTGGGCGGTCTGGCCCACGAGGTGCGCACGCGCAAGAACGGCGACGTGGTGCACTTCAACGTCAACCGGCACCTCAATATGACCAACGTGTGCACGGCGTCCTGCGCCTACTGCTCGTTCCAGCGCAAGCCGGGTGAGCAGGACGCGTACACGATGCGCATCGAGGAGGCCGTGCGGCTGGCGAAGGCGATGGAGAACGAGCACCTCTCGGAGCTGCACATCGTCAACGGCCTGCACCCGAACCTGCCGTGGCGCTACTACCCGCGTTCGCTGCGGGAGCTGAAGAAGGCGCTGCCGAACGTCGGGCTGAAGGCGTTCACGGCGACCGAGATCCACCACTTCGAGACGATCAGCGGGATGAGTGCCTCGGAGATCCTCGACGAGCTGATCGACGCGGGCCTGGAGTCGCTGACCGGCGGCGGCGCGGAGATCTTCGACTGGGAGGTCCGCCAGCACATCGTGGACCACCGCACGCACTGGGAGGACTGGTCCCGCATTCACCGCCTGGCGCACGAGAAGGGTCTGAAGACCCCGTGCACCATGCTGTACGGGCACATCGAGGAGCGGCGTCACCGCGTCGACCACGTGCTTCGCCTGCGTGAGTTGCAGGACGAGACCGGCGGTTTCCAGGTCTTCATCCCGCTGCGCTACCAGCACGACTTCGTGGACATGAAGGACGGCAAGGTCAGGAACCGCCTCCAGGCGCGCACCACGATGGCGACGGGCGCCGAGGCGCTGAAGACGTTCGCGGTCTCCCGGCTGCTGTTCGACAACGTGCCGCACGTCAAGGTCTTCTGGGTGATGCACGGTCTCCAGACCGCGCAGCTCGCGCTCCAGCACGGCGCGGACGACATGGACGGCTCGGTCGTCGAGTACAAGATCACGCATGACGCGGACAACTACGGCACCCCGAACAAGCTGACCCGCGAGGACCTGCTCGACCTGATCCGCGACGCCGGTTTCCGCCCGGTCGAGCGGAACACCCGCTACGAGATCATCCGTGAGTACGACGGTCCCGACCCGGCCCGCCGCGAGGCCCCGCAGCCGATGCGCGTGTGACCCGGGGCCGCCGGAACGCGGTAGCCCGATGCGACCGCTGAAGCGACCGTCGACAACCGCCGAAGCGACCCGCCCAGACGACCCCGAGACGACTCAAGACGACACTGCCAGGCAGGTGTGTATGTCCCCGCAGACAACGAACGACGAGGACCTGGAAGTCTGGATCGACCAGGACCTGTGCACCGGTGACGGTATCTGTGCCCAGTACGCGCCCGAGGTGTTCGAGCTGGACATCGACGGGCTCGCGTACGTCAAGAGCGAGCAGGACGAACTGCTGCAGACGCCGGGCGCGACGACTCCGGTCAAGCTGGAGCTGCTCACCGACGTGGTGGACTCGGTCAAGGAGTGCCCCGGCGAGTGCATCCACGTGCGCCGGGTCTCCGACCAGGTCGAGGTGTACGGCCCCGAGGCCGACAACTGACCCCACCGCCTCCGCCGCCTCCGCCGCCTCCGCCGGAAGGACACGTACGTTTCATGAGCTCCACCACCGACAACCTGTGGATCCGCAGGTTCCGGCCCTCCCCCGACGCCGCCGAACGCCTTGTGTGCTTCCCGCACGCAGGCGGTTCGGCCAGCTTCTACGTGCCGGTCGCGGGCGCGCTCAGCCCCCGCGTCGACGTCGCCGCGATCCAGTATCCGGGCCGTCAGGACCGGCGGCTCGAACCGGGCCCCGCCTCGGTGGCCGAACTCGCCGACCAGGTCACCGACGCCCTTGCGGCGTGGGACGACGACCGTCCGCTGACCTTCTTCGGGCACAGCATGGGCGCGCTGGTCGCGTTCGAGGTGGCGCGGCGCATGGAGCGCGCCGGGTCCGGCCCCGTGCGGCTGTTCGCGTCGGGGCGGCGGGCCCCGTCCCGCACCCGTGACGAGCACGTGCACACCCTCGACGACGACGGGGTCATCGCCGAGCTGCGGGCGCTCTCGGGCACCGACGCCCAGGTCCTCCAGGACGAGGAGCTGTTGCGCATGGTGCTGCCGGCGATCCGCGGCGACTACCGGGCGGTGGAAACGTATCGGTGCGAGCCCGGGGCGGTCGTGAGCTGCCCCATCACTGTCCTGACCGGTGATGCCGACCCCCGTACATCGCTGCCGGAGGCACACGCCTGGAGCGAGCACACCACGGCCGGGTCGGACGTCCGGGTCTTCCCCGGCGGTCACTTCTTCCTCTCGGAGCGGCCCGCCGAGGTGTTGGCCGTCCTCGACGAGCACTTCTCCGCGCCCGCCCGCCAGGGCTGACCCCCACCCCGCCACTCCGCCGCTCCTCCTCCCCCCTCGACCCCCTCGACCCGTTCCGGGAGTTGTGCACGATGACCGAGCAACTCGCCCCCGGGGCCGCGCGGTCGGCGCAGGCGCGCCGACGCCGTCCCCGGGTGGGCCACATCCAGTTCCTCAACTGCCTGCCCCTGTTCTGGGGGCTGGCCCGCACCGGCACCCTCCTGGACATGGACCTCCGCCCCGACACGCCGGACGGTCTCAACGACGCCCTCGCGGCGGGCGAGCTCGACATGGGCCCTATCAGCCTCCTGGAGTTCCTGCGCCACGCCGACGACCTGGTCGCGCTGCCGGACATCGCGGTCGGCAGCGACGGCGACGTCATGTCCTGCCTGATCGTCAGCCAGGTGCCGCTGGAGGAGCTGGACGGGGAGCGGGTCGCGCTCGGCTCGACCAGCCGTACGTCGGTGCGCCTGGCGCAGTTGCTGCTGGCCGAGCGGGTCGGCGTACGGCCCGAGTACTACGTGTGCCCGCCGGATCTGCGCACCATGATGTCCGAGGCCAAGGCGGCGGTGGTCATCGGTGACGCCGCACTGCGGGCGGCGCTGCACGAGGCCCCCCGGATGGGTCTTGAGGTGCACGACCTCGGCCGTATGTGGAAGGACTGGACGGGTCTGCCGTTCGTGTTCGCCGTGTTCGCCGCGCGCCGCGACTATCTGGAGCGGGAGCCGGAGACGGTGCGCCGGGTCCACTCCGACCTGCTCGCCTCGCGTGACCTCTCGCTGGCGGAGGTGACGAAGGTCTGCGAACAGGCGTCGCAGTGGGAGGAGTTCGACGCCGCGACGCTGGAGCGCTACTACACCACGGCCCTCGACTTCACGCTCGGCGCCGAGCAGCTCGCCGGCATCGCCGAGTTCGCACGCCGGGTGGGCGGTGCCGACGCGGGGTTCCCGCCCGATGTGCACGTCCGTCTGCTCCAGCCCTCCGCCCCCTGACCCGTTCCTCGCCACCGGAAAGGCCCGGACCCCATGTCCCGACCCTCGCCCCATCCGCTCCAGCCCGTCCTCGACCGTGCCGCGGCGGGTGGGCGTATCACCCCCGAAGAGGCTCTCGCCCTCTACCGCGACGCGCCGCTGCACGCGCTGGGCGCCGCCGCCGACGCGATCCGCCGCCGCAAGTACGCGGGCATCGAGCACATCGCCACGTACATCATCGAGCGGAACATCAACTACACGAACGTCTGCGTCACGGCGTGCAAGTTCTGCGCCTTCTACGCCGCCCCGAAGGACACCAAGAAGGGCTGGACCCGGGAGCTCGACGACATCCTGCGCCGCTGCGCGGAGACCGTCGAACTGGGCGGCACGCAGATCATGTTCCAGGGCGGGCACCACCCGGACTACGGCGTGGAGTACTACGAGGAGCACTTCTCCGCGATCAAGAAGGAGTTCCCGCAGCTCGTCATCCACTCCCTGGGCGCCTCCGAGGTCGAGCACATGGCGCGGATCTCCAAGGTGTCGGTGGAGGAGGCGATCACCCGTATCCACGCCGCCGGTCTGGACTCCTTCGCGGGCGCCGGCGCCGAGCTGCTGCCCGAGCGGCCCCGCAAGGCCATCGCGCCGCTGAAGGAGTCCGGCGAGCGCTGGCTGGAGATCATGGAGACCGCCCACAATCTGGGTGTCGAGTCGACCTCCACCATGCTGATGGGCACCGGCGAGACCAACGCCGAGCGCATCGAGCACCTGCGCATGATCCGCGACGTGCAGGACCGCACCGGCGGCTTCCGCGCGTTCATCCCGTACACCTACCAGCCCGAGAACAACCACCTCAAGGGCCGCACGCAGGCCACCCTCTTCGAGTACCTGCGCATGATCGCGATCGCGCGGATCTTCCTCGACAACGTCCAGCACATCCAGGGCTCCTGGCTGACCACGGGCAAGGAGGTCGGCCAGCTCTCCCTGCACTACGGCGCCGACGACCTCGGCTCGATCATGCTGGAGGAGAACGTCGTCTCCTCCGCCGGAGCCAAGCACCGCTCCAACCTGGTCGAACTGCTCAATCTGATCCGGGGCGCTGGCCGCGTCCCCGCACAGCGCGCCACCACGTACGAGCACCTCGTCGTGCACGACGACCCGGCGAACGACCCCGTCGACGAGCGGATCGTCTCCCACGTCTCCTCCACCGCGATCGCGGGCGGCACCGCCCACCCCGAGCTGAAGCTGATCGCCGCGACCTGAGCCCCGGGCGTGTGTCCGGGGCTCGCGCCTGCCGGGCCCCGCGCACCTGCCTCCGGTTCTGCCCCCCACCCGCACACGAACGTTCTGCCCCCACCCTGCACACGAACGAGGACGGAGAAGCCCATGCCGGGCGCCATTCACGCCAGAGGTCTGGTCAAGACCTTCGGCGAGGTCCGGGCCGTGGACGGAGTAGACCTGGACGTGCCGGAAGGCGGCGTGCTCGGGCTGCTCGGCCCCAACGGAGCGGGCAAGACCACGACCGTGCGGCTGCTCACCACCTTGCTGCGGCCCGACGCGGGAACGGCCGTCGTGGCCGGTCACGACGTGGTCCGCGAACCGGACCGGGTCCGGCTCTCGATCGGGCTCTCGGGCCAGTTCGCGGCGGTGGACGACCGGCTGACGGGCCGTGAGAACCTGCGCATGATCGGCGAACTGTACGGGCTGCGCTCGCGGGCCGCCCGGCAGCGGGCGGACGAGCTGCTCGACCGGTTCGATCTGAGCGCGGCCGGTGACCGGGTGTCGAGCACCTACTCCGGCGGCATGAAGCGCCGCCTGGATCTGGCGGGCGCCCTCGTCGTGCGGCCCTCGGTGATGTTCCTCGACGAGCCGTCGGTCGGGCTCGACCCCACCAGCCGGCTGATGCTGTGGGACGCCATCGAGGACCTGGTCGCCCAGGGCACCACGCTGCTGCTGACCACCCAGTACCTGGAGGAGGCCGACCGGCTGGCCCAGGACATCGCCGTCGTCGACCACGGGCGGATCATCGCCCGGGGCACCCCGCGCGACCTCAAGGCGCAGGCGGGCGGCCAGCACATCGAGGTCGTCGTGGCCTGGCCGGAACAGCTCGACCCGGCCGCGAGCCTCCTCGCCCGGTTCGGCAGCCGCGCCCCGGACGTGGACCGGCCGCGCGCCACCGTCTCCGTACCCGTGGACGGCGGGGTGCGGCTGCTCACCGAGGTCATCGCCGCGCTCGACGCCGACGGCATCGAGATCACCGACATCGGACTGCGCCGCCCCACCCTCGACGAGGTCTTCCTCGGACTCACCGAGGAGACACCGGCCGGCACACCGGCGGATGGACCGACCGGCACAGCGAAGGCCACCGCACGCACGGCGGTCGGCGCCGGCGCGCCGAGCGAGAAGGAGTGATGAACGTGTCGGCAGCGGCACCGCCCGTACCCGACCTCAAGCCCGGCACGGCCGCCAAGTCCGTGCGCGACGTCCTCGTCGTCACCCGGCGCAATGTGATCCGGATGGTGCGGATCCCCGAGGTGCTCGTCCTCAGCCTGGTGCAGCCCGTGGTGTTCGTGCTGCTCTTCGCGTACATCTTCGCCGGGTCGTTCAGCCTGCCCGGCGCGGAGGGCGCCACCGCCTACCGCGAGTACATGATGCCGGGCTTCTTCGCCCAGACCATCGCCTTCGCCACCGCGAGCAACAGCAGCGTCAGCATGGCCAACGACGTGCAGAGCGGCATGGTCGACCGGTTCCGGTCGCTGCCCATGGCGCGTGGTGCCCTGCTCACCGGCCGCACCGTCGCGGACCTGGTGCAGAACACCATCGTGGTGATGGTGATGATCCTGTGCGCGCTGCTCGTCGGCTGGCGCATCCACCACGGCCTGCCGCGCGCCGTCGCGGCGTTCGCGCTGCTGCTGCTCATGGGCTACGCCCTGTCGTGGGTGGGTGTCGTGATCGGCCTGACGGTACGCGCCCCGGAGGCGGCCGCCACCAGCAACTTCCTGTGGCTGTTCCCGCTGACGTTCCTGTCGAACGCGTTCGTGGCCCCCTCGACGCTGCCGACCGTGCTGCGGTGGGCCGCGGAGTGGAACCCGCTGAGCGCCACGGTGCAGGCGGCCCGCCAGTTGTTCGGCAACCCGGGGCTGACCGCGACCGGCGCCTGGCCCGCGCACCACCCGGTCCTGGTGTCGCTCGGCTGGTCGGTGCTGATCGCCGTCGTGGGCCGGACCCTCGCGGTGCGCCGCTACCGCTCGGCCGGCTCATGAGGGCTCGTGAGGAGGAACCCATGACCACGGACGCCGTGTTCCGGGACGACCTGATCCGCCCGGTGCACGAACTGCTCGCCCTGCACGCGTCCCGCCGGCCGGACCGTACGGCGTTCAAGGACGCACGCCGCTCGGTCACCTGGGCCGAGCTGGACCGGCGTACCGCGCGGGTCGCGGGACATCTGGTGGGGCTCGGTCTCGAACGGGGCGCCTCGGCGGTGATCTATCTGCCGAACCGGGTGGAGACGGTGGAGAGTTATCTCGCCGTCACCCGCGCCAGTGCGGTCGGTGTCCCCCTGAACCCGAAGTCGACCGACTCGGAGCTGGCCCACCTGCTGGACGACTGCGCGGCCAGGCTCGTCATCACCGGTGCCGCCCAACTGCCGCAGGTGCGCCGGGTGCTCGCGGGACGGCCGGGCGTCTCGGTGGTCCTGGTCGGCCAGGAGTCCGAGCCGGGCTTCGCGGAGGCCGTCTCCATGGACACCGACGAGGAGCTGCCGCGCTGGGAGGAGCTCGCCCTGACGTGGTCCCTGCGCGATCCGCCCCGCGACGACCTCGGCCTCGACGAGCCCGCCTGGATGCTCTACACGTCCGGGACGACCGGGCGGCCCAAGGGCGTCGTCTCCACGCAGCGGACGTCGCTGTGGGCGACGGCCGCCTGCAACGCGCCGCTGCTCGGCCTGTCTCCGCAGGACCGGGTGGTGTGGCCGATGCCGCTGTTCCACGCCGTGGCGCACAACGTGTGCGTGCTCGGCGTGGTCGCGGTCGGCGCCACCGCCTGCATCACCGACGGCCTGGCGGCCGACGAGGTGCTGCGCCGGGCCGTCGAAGAGGACGCCACTTTCCTCGTGGGTGTGCCGACGATGTACCACCAGATGGCGGAGCTGGCGCGCTCCGGGCGGACGGAGGTGCCGCCGCTGCGGGTGTGCATGGTCGCCGGGTCGTCCTGCCCGCAGTCCCTGCACGAGTCGTTCCGGTCCGCGTTCGGCATCGCGCTGCTCGACAGCTACGGCTCGACGGAGACCGGCGGCGCCATCACCACGAACCTGCCCGAGGGCCCGTACGTCCCCGGCTCGTGCGGCGTTCCGCTGCCGGGTCTGACGCTGCGCCTGACGGACCCGCGCACCGGGGACGAGGTGGAGCAGGGCGCCGAGGGCGAGATCTGGGTGTCAAGCCCTGCCCTGATGCTGGGCTACCACCGCCAGCCGGAGGAGACCGCGACCGTCCTGTCGGACGGCTGGTACCGCACCGGCGACCTGGCCCGGCAGGACGCGGACGGCTATGTGACGATCACGGGCCGCCTCAAGGAGCTGATCATCCGCGGCGGCGAGAACATCCACCCCCGCGAGGTGGAGCAGGTGCTCGCGCAGGCGCCCGGGGTCGCGGACGCGGCCGTCGCGGGCGTCCCGCACGAGTCGCTCGGCGAGGTCCCGGTCGCCTACGTGGTGCCCGCCCCGGGCGGGTTGAACGTGGAGGCGGTGCTGGCCGCGTGCCGACGGCACTTGTCGGCGTTCAAGCTCCCCGAGGAGATCCACGAGGTCGCCGAGGTGCCGCGCAACCCGGCCGGGAAGGTCGCCCGCAAGCTGCTCGCGGGGCTGCCCGCACGGCTGCTGTGGCGCAGGGCCCGGCAGCCCGTCGAGACGGCGGCCCGGTACACGGGCGCCGCCGACCTGGGCCTGGACGATGCGGGTCACCCCCTCCTTTCCGCCGCGGTCGAACTGCCGGAGCGGGACGAGCTGGTGTGCACCGGGCGGATCACGGCGGCCGACGCCGACCCGGCCCTGCCGCGTCGCGCGGACGGCGCGGCGGTGGTCGCCGGGGCCGTCCTCCTCGACCTGGTGCTGCACGCGGCGGGCCGCGTCGGCTGCGGCCGGGTCCTGGAGCTGTCGGCCGACGATCCCTTGGTGCTGCCGCGCGACGAGGGCGTACAGCTCCGCGTGTCCATCGGCGCGCCCGACGCCGAGGGCGTACGGCGGGTGACGGTGCACGGACGCCGGGACGCGCGAGGTGCGGCGGGACGCCCGTGGACCCGGTACGCGACGGCCACGGTCGCGGCCGGTTCGGGGCCGGAGCCGGGGACCGGGCTCGCGGTGTGGCCCCCGCAGGACGCCCACCGCGTCACCGAGGCGGACGACGACGAGGACCGAGAGACCGCGCGAGTGCCGCGCGGCGTGTGGCGCCGCGACGACGAGATGTTCGTGGAGGTGTCACTGCCCGACTGGGCGGCCGGGCAGGAGCGCCCCGCACTGCATCCGGCGCTCCTGGACGCGGCCCTCGCCGGCGCGGTGCGGCACACCGGCGCCGACGACGCGGTGCCGGTGCGCTGGCGCGACGTGTCGCTGCACGCCGAGGGCGCGTCGGTGCTGCGGGTACGGCTGCGGCGCGCGGCGGACGGCACCTGGGACGTCGAGGCCGCCGACGGCGCCGGTGACCCGGTGCTCGACGCGCGTGCGGTGGTCTGCGCCCCGCTCGTGACGGGGGACGTACGGACCGCGTCGGCGGCCCAGCAGGACGGTCTGTTCGAGGAGTCATGGGCGGACGTGGACCTGCCGCGGGTCGCGTCGCGCGAGGGCCGGTGGGCCGTCGTCGGCGCGGACCCGTACGGCGTCCGGGCCGGTCTGATGTCGGCGGGCCGCTACGCCGAGACCCATCCCGACCTGCCGACGCTCCTGACGGCGGCGACGGAGGAGGACACGCCCGTCCCGGACGTCGTGGTCGTCTCCCCCGCCCAGGCCGGTCCGGACACCGACCCGGCCGAGGCGGTCCGCGCGGCCGTCGCCGAATCGCTGGACTGGGTACGGCACTTCGCCCACCCCCTGCTCGCGCAGACCCGGCTCGTCGTGCTCACCCGGGGCGCGGTCGCCACCACGGACGACGACCCTGCGGACGTCGGCGCCGCCGCCGCGTGGGGGCTGGTCGGCGCCGCCCAGGACCGGGCGCCCGGACGCTTCGTGCTCATCGACACGGACGGTGTCAAGCGGTCCTGGCGCCGGGTGGAGTCCGCGGTGGCCGGCGGCGAGCCCCGGGTCGCGCTGCGGTCGGGGCAGGCCCGTACGCCGCGCGCGGTGCGTGTGCCCGCCGCTCCCCCGGCCGCGCCGTCCGGCGAGCGGACCGCCCTGTTCGCCGGGGACGAGGCAGCGACCGCCGCCGAGACGCTCCTCGCACGGGCGGACGCCGGTGAGACCCTTCTTGCGGGCCCGCACGCGAAGAACGTGGCGGACCGGCTGCCGGACGCCTCGCGGGCGGCCGAACCGGTGCGCTGGGAGCCGGTCGACCCGGCCGGCACGCTCCGTACGCTGCTCGAAAGGGGCCCGCGGACCGTGTTGTTCACCGCCGCCGTACGCACCGACGGGGCGACGGCCGGGGCGCGGGCCGACGTGGACGCCGCGCTGCGTCCGCTGATCGACCCCGCGCTGGAGCTGGTGCGCTCCGCGCCCGCGCGCGGGGTGGCCTCCGTCGTGTTCGCGACGCCCTCCCCCGCCACGGCCGGGCTCGCGGACGCCGCCGTGGCCGCCGTGTTCGACGTGTGGGCGCGTGCCCTGCGCGCGGCGGGTGTGGCGGCGGTGTCGGTGCGCGGGCCGGGGACGGCCGCCGACGAAGCGGCGGACCTGTTCGCGTCGGCCGTCGCGACCGGCAGGCCCGCGCTCCTCGCCGACCGGCCGGAGCTGCCCGGGCGCAGCACCGCCGGGCCCCTGTCCGGTTCGGCCGCGCTCCTGCGCGACCTGACGGGCGGGGTGGTCCGGCGGCGCGCCCGCGACACGGTCGCCGATCCCGGCGGGCTGCGCCACCGCCTTGCCGCGCTCACGGGGGCCGAGCAGGAGGAGACGCTGCTGCGTCTGGTGCGTACGCACTTCGCGACCGCGCTCGGTCTCGCCTCGGCCGGGCAGGTCCCGGAGGAGAAAGAGACCCGCGACCTCGGTTTCGACTCGCTGACCGCGCTCACCGCGCGCAACGCGCTGGAGTCGGCGACGGGGCTCTCCCTGCCCGCGGCCGTCGTCTTCGACTTCGCCACACCGGCGGGCCTCGCCCGCCATCTCAGGAAGGAACTGCTCGCCGGTTGAGGCGGGCCGGCGGTTCGCGGCACGGGCGGTACGGCACCGAGCGGTGGCGTACCGCCCGTGCCGTGTCCGCCGTCGTCGACGGCCGGGTCGCACCTGGTCAGGAGGAGGAACTGATGCGTGTCGAGAACGTCCACATCGAGTCGCTCGGCGTGGTGCTGCCCGCGTGGGCGAGCGCCGAGCAGGCGGTCGCGGAAGGGAAGCTGGACGCGGAGATCCAGGCCGCCAACGGCCTGACGGGCGCTCACATCGCGGGCGACACACCGGCGATGGACATGGCGGTCGAGGCGGCCCGGATCGCCCTGGACCGCTCGAAGGTCGACCCGGAGGACCTGGGGGCGCACATTCACTCCGCCGTCCACTACCAGGCCCCGGAGGGCGCCTACCCGCCCGGGTACGTGCTGCGCGAACTCGGCCTGGGACGGCTGCCCGCGCTCTACCTCCAGCAGGGCTGCGACGGCATGCTGAGCGCCCTCGACGTGGCGATCGGCAAGCTCACCGGCGCCGCCGGGGCCGGTTCGGTGCTCCTGACGACGGGCGAGAACTTCTCCTCCCCCACCATGGACCGTTGGAAGGGCTTCGGGCAGGCGTACATCCTCGGGGACGGCGCGGCGGCCGCCCTGATCAGCGACGAGGGCGGCTTCGCCGAGGTGCGGTCGCTGAACTCCGGGGTGCTGCACGAGCTGGAGAAGTGGCATCGCGGCGACGGGCCGCTCCTGCTGCGCGAGGACACCGGCTCGATGGCGGACATGGCAGAGCGGGCCCAGCGGTTCACCGAACGGGAGATGCCGTTGTCGGAGACGATGGAGAAGCTGACGCTGTTCGACCTGGAGGTCATCCAGCGCTCGCTGGTGGACGCCGGTCTGAACGCCTCGGATCTGGCCAAGGTCGTGCCGATCAACATGGACGGCCGGATGATCGAGTACTCGATCATGCTGCCGCTCGGTCTGACGATGGAGCGGTCGAGCTGGGAGTTCGGCAGGTCGGTGGGGCATGTGGGCGGTGCCGACGTGTTCATCACCCTGGAGCACCTGGTGCGCACCCGCCAGGTCGGCCCCGGCGACCACGTGCTGCTGGTGTCGCAGGGGCCTGGCTGGCTGTGCAGCGCGGCCGTCGTCACGGTGACCGACGTCCCGCACTGGGCCGAGTAGCCGACTCCGGCTCTTACCCCGCCCCGAACAGGACGAGCCCCGCCGCCAGCATCTTCTTGCGCCCGTACCGGTCGGCGGTGCTGCCCGCGGTGAGCAGCAGGCCCGACTGC